>NZ_JBJXRK010000001.1:0-468823 GCF_046224405.1 Gudongella ferriphila
GTTATAATTATACTACAATATGAGTAAAAAAGGAAAGAAACAGGCGTTTTAAAGGACATAGAGGTGAAGCTGAATGAAGTTTATGGATAAAATAAGAGATGTGTTGTATGACTCGGTTGACTATATATTTATGATTGTTATAGTTCTGGTGGTAATAGGTGTTATCGGCTGGAGACTTGACGTTCTGTTCGCTAAGGATGCACTGGGGTCACAGCAACCTGGACAGGTGATCGTTGACAACAGCGGAAGAGAGGAATATGATCCCGACCAACCCTCAGATGAGCCTGAGGTCATTGTTGAAGGTGAAGAAGGGTCTGAAGATCAGGTAGCACAGGACGGGGAGCCTCAGGAAGAGCCTGGGCAGCCTGCACAACCTTCAATCACCATAGTACAGGTTGAAATTCCTGTAGGCAGCATGCCTGGAAAGATTGGACTTATTCTGGAGGAGAAGGGCGTCGTAACCAGCAGCAGGGAGTTTATTGCCAAGGCCGTTGAGCTGGGACTGGACACCAAGCTTAAATCCGGAACCTATAAGATCCAGCTAGGACTACCAACTGAAGAAATAGTAAGGCTACTTACAAATTAAAGGACCGGCTTTTTAGCCAGTCCTTTTAATATGTCTCGTTTATATACTCATCTATTACAGATACTCTTCTCTTCTCTGAAAATACCCCTTCCTCCTTGAGAATATCAAGAAGCCAGATTGCCTTGGAGTGGAATATTGCCTCCTTGTAGTCCAGGAGCAGTATTTCGTAAAGCTTGTCCTTGAGACCCTTGGATTCACACTTGATAAAGTATGCCTCAACCCCTTCAAAATCGATCAGCCTAAGAAGGGCAAGGGCAGACTTGTCCTTTTCATGATAATAGTTGTTTCCCTTGTTTAGGTACTGAACATAATACCTTTGATGCTTTCCAGAGGCCTTGACCTCCTTTGCAAGCATTCTGAAGTATTTTGCCAGGACATTGTAGTACTGGTAGTTGTACATCCCCTTTTCAAAGCTGTCAACCTTGAGGAAGGGCTTTACATTCATCCTTCTTACAAAATCGTAGTTGTATTCCAGAAACTCCCTCTTGGTGATGTCTCCATTTTCATACTGAGTAATCAAAGAAGACCTGTGTTCAAAGAAGGTCGTAAACAATCCTTTTTTCCTATGATAAATCAAATTATACACCCATTCTAATATTAAACTTAGTTCCTAGTGGTTATTATACCACAAATCACCTATCCAGCAACAATCTAATTTCCTCCTCAGTCAACTCCCTGTACTGGCCAGGCTCCAGAGACTGGTCCAGATGCAGTGGCCCCATCCTTATCCTCTTTAAGTATGAAACCCTCATGCCGAGGGCCCCAACCATCCTCTTGACCTGGTGGTACTTGCCCTCCTGAATTGTTATTTCAGCGGTTGAGACAGGTCCTGAGGAAATTATCCTAAGCTCTGCAGGAAGTGTATGGTACCCGTCCTCCAGCAGGATTCCACGGCCAAACTCCTCCACGTGCTCTTCTGTAAGCCTGCCCTCAATCCTTGCAAGGTAGGCTTTGTCCACCTTCTTCTTGGGGGATAGCAAATCGTGAGCAAGCTTTCCGTCATTTGTTATGAGAAGAAGCCCTTCAGTATCCTTGTCAAGCCTTCCCACCGGGAAGGGTCTGAAATTCCTATGGAAATCATCAAGCAGCTCTACAACCGTTGATTCCCTTGGGTCATCCGTGGAGGAAACCATGTCCTTTGGCTTGTTCATCTGGAGATAGATGAACTCCCTGTATCTGATCCTTTTTCCACCACAGATGATCTCGTCTTCTTCAACATCCACCTTGAAGTCTGAGGCCTTCATGACCTTTCCATTGACAGTGACCATTCCGGCCTTGACCATCTCCTTGACTTCCTTTCTGGTGCCTACCCCCATGTTGGCCAGGACCTTGTCAAGTCTTTCCTTTCTCACATCCTCACCTCCCCTTTCTAAAAACTAAAGGAGCCCGAAGGCTCCCTCCCTTAAACTTCTATTTCCAGGCAGTATGGTCTAAGATTCTCAGGGACCTCAGCCATTGTGTAATCAATATTGATGTAGAACTCAACCTCATACTTCTCTGAAATCCTTTTCAGAGAATCAATTAAGTACACCATGTCGTTGAATTCAACCTTCATAACCTTGTAGATCCCGTCCACATAGATTTTTTCCAGATCGTAATCCATGGCCATTATCCCACATAAAAAGCCATAGAAGGACCGCACATTAAGCACGTTGAACTCCATGGCATTAATCAATCTAACATTATAGTTCAAGCTGAATATGTGATTATCGTCCACATCAACAAAAGCAATATTGCCATTGCCCTCTGCCATATCCTTGTTGGCGTTGTCGATTAACCACTTTGTCTTCCCTGACCCCTTCTCACCTAAAATGAACTTAACCATGATAAACCACCTTACCTTTCTTGTCTTAATATTATCTTTCTTCAGATGATTAATTAAAGATTCCTAAGGCTTTGCCACCAAGGTAGTTGAATCTTTTCCCTTGGCAAGTATTTTCATGCTTCATGCGGTGAACTATTTCATCCCTGATCTTCCACCAGGATTCCTGCCAGTTGACAAAAATCGCCCCTTCCTCAGGAGCTCTCCCGATGATTCTCTGTACTACAATTCCGGGATCCAGATACTCCAGAAAGGTTATTGCCCTCTGGATGTACTCTTCTCTGGAATGAAGCTCAAATTCACCCTTTTCATACTGTTTTGCCAGTATGGTGTTTTCCATCAAGTAGAGACTGTGCAGCTTAACCTCGTTCACCCCAAGAGCTGAAATCACCCTTGCTGTTTCAATTACATCCGTCATGTCATCCCAGGGTAGGTTAAGAATCACATGGGCACATGACCTTAAGCCAAAAGCCCTGATATTGATTGCCGCATCAATAAACTCGGCAAGTCCATGGCCTCTGTTTACCTTCCTTAGGCTATGATAGTTTACAGACTGCAGGCCCAACTCGATTGTTATATCTATACCCTTATTATACTGGATATCACTTAGAAATTGCAAATATTTAAAATTGATGCAGTCAGGTCTTGTGGATATTGAAATTCCAACGATATCCTCCTGTATTGCCTGATTTACATAGCTCTTGAAATCCTCCAGAGACATGTATGTGTTGGAAAAATTCTGAAAATATGCTATGAATTTCTTCGCCTTGTATTTTTTCCCTATGTGGTCCCTGTTTATCCTCAGCTGGTCTCCAACAGACATGCAGGAGGACAGATTCTCAAAGGAACCCCCCTCTTCACCACAAAAGGTGCAGCCACCCTTGCTCAGATTTCCATCCCTGTTGGGACAGGTAAGTGGCAGCTTGACGGGGAGTTTGTAGACCTTCTCTCCGTATTTGTCCTTTAGATAGCTTGAATACACATTATATACTTCCTTTTCCACATTGCACCTCTGCTTTATAAATTTAATACCTTCTCCAGAATATGGGCAAGACCTGAATGGTCATTGTCCCTTTCAGTTACAATATCCGCCGCCGCCTTTGCCAGTCCGCTTCCATTCTTCATGGCTATTCCAAGGCCTGCATTGAGAATCATATCCACGTCGTTGTTGTCGTCTCCAATTGCAATTATCTCATCCTGCTTGACCCCAATGGATTCAGCATACTCATGGAGGGTCTTCCACTTGCTTCCCCCCGGATTCATTGCCTCATACATTGCCTCGGCAATATATATGTTCTCCAGAACATGGGAGCTGTACCTGTCAGGATACTTCTCTCCGATGATTTCGCTGAAGCCTTTTACGGCCTGATAATCTCCCGGGAATACAACTGCAAGAACCCTGTCAAGCTTGTAAAGCTCCTTTTCAGGGACTACCAGGTATCTCTTGTCCTGCTCGGTGAGATACTTCATGTGGTCACCCAGAAGGTCATCCTGCTCCACCACCATATCTATCCCTTCAAGATACTTGTCAACGTGGACAATTCCCCTGAGTCTGTGTTCCTTTGCTTCCTTGAGAATATCCAGATAAGATTCCCGGTCCAGGAACTTTGATATGAGGACCACATCGTCCAGGGAGCTCCTGACGATGTTCCCGTTGTTGGCCATGATAACAAGATGGCTGTCAAGGTCCTTCACCAGCATCTTGGCTGAATAGTACCTTCTCCCAGTGGCTATAACAACCTGGTAGCCAAGTCCAATAAGCCGGTTAACAGCATCCCTGTTCTCATCTGATATTTTTTTACTGCTGTTCAGCAATGTCCCATCAAGATCAATGGCAATTAGTCTATACAAAGGTCTCACCTCATAGAGAAAAGAAAGTACCTTGCGGCTGCAAGGTACTTTCAGATTGGATTATTCTTCGTCTTCCTCGTCTTCATCCTCGTCAGTGTATAGAGCATAGAATGCTTCTGACACAAGATCAAACTCCTCTTCGTCCTCAATCAAGGCAAGCTCGAATTCCTCTTCACCAAGCTCCTTGTATTCGTATAGAAGAACCTCGTCTTCCTCTTCCTCTTCTTCATCTCCAAGTGGAAGAAGGGCAATGTATTCCTTGTCCTCTACCTCGAATATTCCTATTACTGCACATTCAAGTTCAGAATCATCATCAAGTGTAAGGGTTATAATCTCCATTTCCTCATGCTCGTGGTCATGATCGTGGTCATGGTTGCAGTTTTCGTCGTGCACGTGTTTGTTATCGCTCATCATCATTCTCCTTTTCTTATATTCTACTGTAATAGTACCTTATTTTGGGTACTTTATACAAGTGAAAACTTAATTTATTTTTTTTAGTGCCTCAAGAAGCAGTTCGTAGGTCCTCTCTGTGGATGAAATGCTCAGCCTCTCTCCAGGTGCATGTACTCCTGCCATGTTGGGTCCAAGGGATATCATATCAACATCCTCCATGACCTCATCAAAGAGACCGCATTCAAGGCCTGCATGTATGGCCTCAACCTTTGGTTCCTTTCCTGTAATATCCTTGTGGGCCTCTATAAACACATCCCTTATATATGAGTCCTTCCTGTACTCCCAAGCGGGATAATCCCCTGAGGTTTCCCACTGAAGACCCAGACCTTCAGAAAGGGTCCCTATTTGGGCAGCTATATACTCCTTCAGGGTCTTCACTGAGCTTCTGATTGCATTCTCAATTGTGACCCTATCCTGGTGGGTTGCCACGACACCCATGTTGTTGGAGCTCTCAACCAGGCCTTCAATATCCTGGCTCATGGACTGAACCCCCGTCGGTATAAGCATCATGGCCCCAATTATCCTGTCTCTTGTTTCATTTGGCATTGCCTTGCCTGAATGGTCAATCTCCTCCAGAGATACCTGTACACCGCCATCACTTGCAGCCAGCTCCTTCTTGAAGGCTACCTGGTAGCTTTGAACAACCTCCTTGGCCTTTTCATGATTCTCATCATCCATTGAAAGCTTGGCAATTGAAAGCCTTGGTATGGCATTTGATTTTGAACCTCCCTCGATGTGGAGAAGCTCATAGTCAAGCTCCTTCATCCCAGCAAGCACCCTGGCAAGGAGTCTGTTTGAATTTCCTCTTCCCTTGTCTATCTCCATACCTGAGTGTCCACCCTTAAGACCGCTGATTCTCAATTCATAGGCCTTGCCTTTCCTCTCCTTCCACTGGACAGGTGCAGTAACCATAAGTCTAGTCCCTCCGGCACAGCTCACAAGAAGGGTTCCTTCCTCCTCGGAATCGATGTTCACAAGGATCTTCCCCTTAAGGTTGTTCACATCCAGCTCCTTGGCTCCAGTCATTCCCGACTCCTCGTTTGTGGTTATCAAAAGCTCTATGGGTGGATGTGGAATGTCCTCCGACTCGATTATTGCAAGGCCCATGGCAACGGCTATGCCATTGTCCGCTCCAAGGGTTGTTTTCGGTGCAACAATAAAGTCCCCGTCCACTTCAAATGGAATTGGATCCTTTGAAAAGTCGATGTCACAATCATCCGCCTTTTCACATACCATGTCCATGTGCCCCTGGATGATCACAACGGGCTTGTCCTCATAGCCTTCTGTGCCGGGCTTTCTGATTATAATATTCAGAGCCTCATCCTGGATCACTTCAAGTCCCAGTCCCTCTCCAACGCCTTTCAGGTAATCACTCACCCTCTTTTCATCATAGGAGCATCTGGGAATCCCGGTCAGCTCCTCAAAATAATGAAAAACTCTGTCTGGCTTAAGTCCCTCGGTTTTCCTCATACTATACCTCCAATTCTCTCTCAGCAACATTTCCAAATATATCTATCATCCTGATCATGATGCGGTCATCCTCCTGTGGAAAATCCTCCAGAAGGATCTCAGGCTCCACGTCCTGGCCGTACCACTCACCTATTGAATCTCTGTGGTTATTTACCCTAAATACCCCAAGATAGTCAATATACATTGACGGTCTTTCCTTGAGGAAACTCATTGCAAGGTCTGGATCAGATGCATCCCTTTCAATTGATTCCGTGTCCAGTACCATGTCATGGATGGTTACCTTCAAGGCTTTTCCCTTTCTGGAGACCCTAGCCCTGAAGTCCAGCCTGGAAGAAATCCCTTCATGTACATGATACAGTTTTAGGCCTGCTGCAGCTCCAAGCCTCCTTTTACATGTGACTATGCTGTGGATGCTGCTGTCCCCTCCAATCCAGCTCCTACCCAGGTCTTGAGCAACCTTAATGGTGGTTCCACTACCCATGAAGAAGTCAGCCACAATTGAGCCCTCCTCTGATGAAGTCTTTATTATTCTCCTAAGAAGGGATTCCGGCTTCTGGGTTTCATAGCCTACCCTTTCAGAGGAGGTCCTGCCTACCATGTCCAGACTCCATACATCCTTCATGTTAACCAGTGTATACCAGCCCAGATCATCCTGGTACTCAGACACGTTCTTGAACCTGTAGGGCTTCATGCCACGATTGTATGATTTCTCCCTCTGGGGGTTGAAGATATAGTCCCTGGTCTTTGTATATACAAGGATGTTGTCATGTTTTTTTGAAAAGCTCCTTCTTCCCGCTCCTCCTGATTTGTAGGACCATATTATCTCATTGAGAAACCTGTCCTCACCAAACACCTGATCCAAGATCAGTCTCAGGTAATGTGATGTCCTGCCGTCCACATGAACGTATATGGTTCCCCTGTCCGAGAGCAGGTCCCTCATGAGAAAAAGCCTGATTGAGATCATCTGAAGATACTCCATGATCCCATCCTCCCAGGTGTCTCCATAGGCATGGTTGTAGAAGACCAGCTTCTCATCGCCCTTTCCCACAGTTATTCTTCTCTTGTAGTCAGACCCTGAAAAGAAGGGCGGGTCAATGTAGATCAGGTCTATCTTCCCCTTCATTCCGCCCTTAATAAGGTGAATTATGGTATGGAGGTTGTCTCCAAGGTACAGCCTGTTGTCCTGGACTGCCTTCCCGTGATGCTCAAGGGTCATATCCGCTGCCCTTCCATCCATGAGCTCCAGGGCAAGTGACCTTGAATTTTCAATTATACTGCCAAGCTCAAGAATTCTGTTCATACCTATAGCTCCTGTCCTTGAAATCTATTCTGTGACCTTCTCCCAGTCAGTATACTGGTTTAATATCTCAACCAACTTCTCGAAGTACACCCTGTGAAGCTCCTTGAATCTTCCCTTGACTGGACTGTCAAGGTCCAGAACCCCATATGCCTTTCCTTTCTTTATGATTGGAACTACCAGCTCTGAGTTGGATGCCGAATCACAGGCAATATGTCCAGGAAACAGGTGTACATCGGGAACAAGCTGAGTCTTCCCTTCCTCTATGGCTGTTCCACACACTCCCTTGCCAATTTCTATCCTGTTGCATGCAGGCAGACCTTGAAATGGTCCAAGAACAAGGTCGCCATTCTTCATAAGATAGAAGCCCGCCCAGTTAAGGTCCTCCACACATGCCTTTATGATTGCAGTCACATTCGATATGTTGGCCAATACATCCTTTTCTGAGCCCACCTGACCCTTTAACAGGAGAAGCATATACTTCAGCCTTTCCTCCTCGTTCATTTTATCCACTGCATCTACTTTAATCACTTTATCCCTCCTACAGGCTCATGTCCACGTGACAATAGCCGCCTGGATTCTTCTTCAGATAGTCCTGATGATACTCCTCAGCGGAGTAGTAGGAGCTTAGGGGCTCCATCTCTGTCACGATTGGCTCCCTGTACTGGTCTCTCACCTCTTCCATCTTCTTGAGGATAACTGGAACATCCCCTTCATCCACGTAATATATTCCCGTTCTGTACTGGTTTCCGATGTCTCCACCCTGTCTGTTGAGAAGGGTTGGATCGATTATCTTAAAGAACTTCTCCAGTAGAAACTCCAAGGATACAGCATTTTCTTCATATTTCACGTAGGTTGTTTCCGCATGTCCAGTAGTTCCAGTGCAAACCTGCTCGTAGCTTGGGTTTTCTCTTCTACCGTTTGCATAGCCCACATCAGTGTCAACAACACCCTCTATTCTTGAAAAGTACTCCTCCACACCCCAGAAGCACCCTCCTGCAAGATAAATTTCCTTCATCGCTATCCCTCCATTAAATTATATTCAATAGCCATAACACTCCCGGTACCATAAGCACCGTAACGATTCCTGCTACGCTTATTGCCAGGGAGCTCATTGCTCCTTCCACCTCTCCAAGCTCCATTGCCTTGGCAGTACCAACCGCATGAGAGGTGGTGCCAATAGCTATTCCCCGAGCGATGGGGTGATTCACTCCAAAAAGCTTAAGAAGCTTTTCTCCAAACATATACCCACTTATTCCCATCACCGACACAAAAATTGCTGTGAGGGCTGGATTTCCATCCAAGAGGGTGGAAATTTCCATTGCGATGGGGGTTGTGGTGGATCTTGGCACCAGGGATGCAATCAAGAGTCTATCCAGTCCAAGAAGCCTTCCTGCCAACACCACAAAGATGATTCCCGCTGCAGACCCGACAACAATTCCCACAAGAATGGGGATTAGATTCCCCTTCAAAAGGGCCCTCTGCTTGTAAAGAGGCACTGCCAACACTACGGTTGCAGGTCCAAGGAAGAAGGTTATCATCTGTCCTCCAAGGTTATAGGTCTCATAATCAATGTCAAATGCCAACAGAATTCCCACTACTATGATCATTCCAACCAGGAGGGGATTAAGGAGCATGATCTTTGTCCTCCTTGCAATGTAGCTTGAGATGGTAAATGCCAGGATAGATATCCCAACTCCAAATATTGGCGTATTTATATAATCCAGCATCCCATCAGCCCTCCTTTCTCTCTCTTCGCCTTACAAGCCACTGAACTGTAAGTCCTGTTGTAACCATAACCACAACAAGGCTGACTCCCAGAATCAACAGAAGCCAAACCAGATTGTCCCCCAGAAGGTGGGCAACGGTTATTATCCCAACTACCGTAGGCAGAAAAAGAAAGGTCAGGTGTGCAAGAAGCACATCTGAAATCCTCTCAACCAGCTTAAGGGGCAATATCCCCGTCAGGAGCAGAAGGAGGAGTAGAAGCATCCCAAGCACATTCCCTGGAAGGGAAAGGCCAAATACCCTCTGAATAGTCTGCCCTGCCCAAAGTATCAATAAAATCAGTCCCAATTGTTTCAATGCGGTCATTAATTTTCATTCCCTTCTACAAAGAAATAACAGGGTAGCCCCTGTCATTTCAAATCTTAAAACGGTGCAAAGCCCTGGTCTGCCCACCAGTCTTCCTTGTACATGTTGTACTGCTCCGTAAACTGCTCAAGATGTACTCTTTCCCATTTTATCAATGTATCGTAAAGCTTTCTTGCCTGTTCAATTTCAGTTTCTTCCTTGGCCTTTGTATAGAAGTCAACCGAATCCTTTTCCATTTGGATTCCAATGCTGAAAACCGACATTGCCAATGATGTAAGGTCCTTGTCCAGCTTGTCCCACTTGTATATCCCCGGTGACGGAGGTCCCTCCATAAACGCCATTTCCTTTTCGTCCTCTATTCCATCCTTGATCTTTACAAACAAGGCTTCCAGGTATTCAATATGCTTTTTCTCCTCGCTTGCAAGCTCTAGAAATGCATCCCTGCTTCCGCCTTCCCCTGCCTGCTTGGCTGCCATCCTGTAGAATTCAAAGCCTTCTACCTCGTTCATGATAGCCTGCTTGATTACCCTAAGCTCTTCCTTTAACATACGATCACCCTTTCTTTTTGATTACCCTTTCATTGATACCCAAATAATGGTGAAATAACGCGGTATTTTCTATTCCACAATTCCCAATTCAATAATTGCCTCTCTTATTGTCTCCCTGTTTCTCAGCCAGTCCTCGTAGCTGTTCAGGGGACCTATGAGATGAAGCAGCCTGTTCCGGAGAGTTTCAATGGAGCAGTTGTTGATGAAGTCAATGCTGGCTTCCGGGTAGAAGCTTTCGTAGATGTACATGAGAAGGCAATCCTCAATATCACTTCTATCTGACTCCTGAAGCTTCATTCCATCCATTGCCCTTTGTACAATCTCTCGGTACCGGTATCTCAGGTAGTGCATAAAGCCCTCGAAATCCTCTGCATTTGTTCCCTCTTCAATTTCATATATTATCTTGAAGAACAGGTTCCACCTGAAGTCCTTGTTAACCACATCGAGAATCCTGTTTCCAAACCTCCTGGAGAACTGGTCGCTGTATGCAATCTCCCTGTCAAATTCTATATAGTTGTTGAACTCAATATCACTCTTGCCTATGTCATTAAGCCTGTTCATAACCCTCAGGAAGTTCTCGCTGTAGCTTCCGTTTCCATCCTCAACCCTCATAAACACAAAGTTGACGATTACATCAGTGGACTTCTTGAAATCAAGCACAAAGCCGACTTCATGCCGTACTTTCACGATGTAAATATCATGGATTATCTTTGATAGCAGACTTTTCATCTGGGCCCTTTTGGCCGGTGTGCTGCTGGCATCCATGCTGCTGAGATGATTGTATATCAGCATAAGCTGCCTGTCGATCATTGTAAGGTTGTCCTTGATGGATGACATTATGTCCCTGAAGAAATCCTCAGTGAGCATGTAGTTGAAGTTCTTGTAAAGAACCCTGTGGTCTATGTCTCCCCAGAACACATTTACCATGGATTTGATCTGAAGCTCAAAGTTGACCACAACACCCTCCTTGGAGTATTTGCCGTCAATCTTGTAGATCTCAAAGCCGTTTTTCTGTATCTGTGGCTGCTTCTCGTCAAGAAGCAGGGATATGCTCTCATTAAGAGGGTTGGAGTAGTAGCCCCCTTCCTCCCGCCTGTTGAAAAGCTTGACTATATCCTCGTATAACTTAGCCTCATCCTCTATAAACCTACATTCAATCCTGAAACCTATAAGGTCTGAAAGGTCATCCACAAGCTTCTGTGGCGTTTCAAACTTAAGGTAGAAATTGTGTCTAAGGATCTTCTCCTTGAGGCTTTCAGAGGACTTGATCCTGTAGTTTACGTTCAAAAAATGGTCCTTTATAAACAGGCTGTCGTTGAAGAATTTTTCCAGTTCCCCAGCCACCCTGTCCAGCTCGTCAGACTTGTCCTCAATAAGGGACAACGTTTCATCAATAAAATCAAATAGCTCTAGTTTCATGTTAACCCTCCCCATAGGCTCTCTTCTTATTATACCATACAGGTTGATGAGTTTGTATCATTAAAGGGATTGAAAATCCCCCGGAATTTCCGGGGGATCAATGTCTAGAATTTGTCGTAATAGATCAGATTTTCAGGCATTCCCTTCTCTGTAAGGCTCTTGACAACACTGTCAATCATAGGCTCATTACCGCAAAGGTAGGCCTCCTTGCCTTCGCCTTCATTGAGGAGTTCATCAATGGCGTTGTTTACACGGCCCTTGAATCCATCCCATTCATCCCCTTCTCCCACACGGGATAGGCAAGGGATAAACTCAAAGTCTGGTAGGTCCTCCTCCAACTCCTTAAAATAATCCAGCATAAAGAGGTCTGATGGAGTTTTCGCTCCAAAGTAGAATCTTGCCTTTCTGTTTATGCCCTTTGATCTCATGAAGTTCAGAAGGGACAGTATAGGTGCAACTCCGGTACCAACCGCAACCATGACCATTTCCCTGTCGTTGTCCTGGTAGTAGAAGTCTCCAAAGGGACCGTTTATGGTTACCTTGTCCCCAACCTCAAGATGGTGGTGAACGTAGGTTGTGGCAATACCCTCTGGAACAAAGCCGATTATAAGCTCAATGTATTCCTTCTCCAGTGGAGATGAGGCTATTGAGTAGGCTCTGTATACCTCCTCGTCGTTTCCTTCGTATAGAGGCGCCTTAAGCTGTACATACTGCCCTGGCTTGAAGCTGATCTCCTCTCCCTCTGGCAGCTTGAATCTAAGCTTCTTGATTACATCCGTCAGGTCTTCGATTGCCTCAACTGTAGCCTCGAATTCCTTGACGTTGAACAGCTCCTCAGGAATCTGTATCCTGATATCCTGCTTGACCTTGCACTGGCAGGAAAGCCTGACGTTGTCCGCAAGCTCCTCTTCAGTCATGAAGGGGGTCTCTGTTGCAAGAACAGGACCGCCACCTTCAAGGACCTGCACCTTGCAGTAGCCACAGGTTCCCTTTCCGCCACAGGCGGAAGGGATGAAGATCTTCTCATCAATAAGTGTGGAAAGCAGTGATGAACCTCCGTTAACCGTGAACTGCTTGTCTTCGTTTATTGTCATTGTCACCTGACCGTAGTTTCCTATTGTTCTGTCAGCAATTGTCAAGAGGACTGCAAACAATGCTGTAATTACCGAAATGGATACGGTTGAGATTACTATTGAACTCATCTAATCCCCCCCTAAGATATTTGTACGATTCCTGAGAACCCTATAAATGCCAATGCCATCAAGCCTGTAACTATCAGGGTGATGCCAGGGCCTTCAAGTCCCTTTGGAACGCTTGCTCTCTTGAGCTTCTGTCTGATTCCTGCAAGGGCAACAATTGCAAGGGTCCAACCAAGACCTGATCCAACTGCAAAGCCGAATGACTGCAGGAATGTGTAGTCACGGATTACCATAAACAATGATACACCAAGGATGGCGCAGTTTACGGTTATTAGCGGAAGGAATATACCAAGTGCATAGTAAAGGTTAGGTATGTATCTTTCCAGGATCATCTCAATAAGCTGTACAAAGGCAGCTATACTGATGATGAATATGATGAATCTCAAAAACTCCAGATTATATGGAACCAGCAGGTAGTGGTAAACAAGATAGTTTATAATTGATGTACCTGCAAGTACAAAGGTTACAGCCTGTCCCAGACCCAGTGAAGTGTTTATCTCCTTGGAAACTGCAACAAAGGAGCACATTCCCAGGAAGTTGGACAGAATCATGTTGTTTGTGAAGATTGCTGCTATGAATATTACAAATGGATTCAGTTCAATCATGATTTAGCCCCCTCACTCTGATGCTTTTCCCTTAAGTTATATGCAATCCAGATTGCTATGGCCAACAGGAAGAATGCGCTTGGCGGCATTATCATGATTGTCCATGGAGTCCACCAGTCCCCAAATATCTGGATTCCAAACAGACTTCCGAATCCGAGAAGCTCTCTGAAGAATGCGATAAACAGAAGTACTCCAGTATATCCGATTCCGTTTGCAATCCCGTCAAGGAATGCAGGGAGCGGCGGGTTCTTCTGTGCATATGCCTCAGCACGACCCATTATGATACAGTTTGTTATAATCAAACCGATGTAGGGTCCCAGAGCCTTGCTCATTTCAGGCATGTATGCCTTAAGGAATATATCTACCATTATTACATATGCCGCTATGATAAGAACCTGAACCATCATCCTGATGTGCTTTGGTGTGTAATGTCTGATTGCGGAAATGGTCAGTGATGAAAACGCCGTTACAAATGTAAGTCCTATACCCATTACAAGGGAATTGACCAATAGGTTGGTTACGGCAAGGGCTGAGCATATTCCGATCAGCTGTCTTAGGATCGGGTTGTCAAGCCAGACACCCATTGAAAAAATCTCTTTTGATTTCTGTTTTGCCATGACCTATTCCCCCCCTCTTTCCTGCAAGAAACTATGAATGTCATCATTCATAAAGTTTGCAACTGATTTTGATGTCAAGGTTGCTCCAGCTATTGCATCCACGTTGCCGCCAGGAGCCGGGTTATAGACCACGTATTCCTCCTCAGAGGCATCCCCTATGTCAAGGTCCCTGAACTGGCTGAGGAATTCCTCCTCCTCAATCCTACCTCCAAGACCTGGTGTTTCCGACTGCTGGGTAAAGGTTAGACCAAGAATTGTATTGTAGTCCTCTGAGATTCCAACATACCCCACTATGCTACCCCACAGGCCGGACCCTGCAACAGGAAATGCGTAGCCCTCAAGGGAATCACCTTCGCGGTATATGTAAACATCGTCCTCCAGGGTTATCTTATTGTTGAAAAGCTCATCGACTGCCTGGACGCTATCATCCTCGTAGTCTATGTCGAATACGTAAAGTATCTTTGTCTGCAGCTCGTACTCCTCATTCGCCGCCACCCTCTCAGCTGTTGAGTAGTCCATGTAGGCCAGTATAAAGGTGAAGATGGCAGTTAGGAGAGCCATGAAAACTATTGGGTACCAGAATGTCTTTTTCATGCTGTCACCTCTTTCTTGCCTTCAGCCTTTTCCTTCCTGTAGTTCTTGTATGCCTTGATACTCTCGTCAATTATCGGCGAGAAGGTGTTGCCGATAAGTATGGCAAACATAACGCCCCCTGCAAACAGTGCAAAGCCCCTGATTATTACAGTTACCACACCGATTATTATGCCGTAGATCCACTTGCCTTCCTTTGTCTTTGTCCCTGATACAGGGTCGGTTGCCATAAAGACAGTACCGAAGAGGAAGCCTCCTGCCACAAGCCCATAAAGTGGGTTTGGAACCGATGGAACTCCAGCAAAGTATAGGATTGAGCTTAAGGCTGTAAACCCAACCAGACAGCCCGCCATGATCTCCCATGAAGCAACCTTCTTGTAGATAAGGTATGCTCCGGCAAGAAGGACAAGAATCGCACTTGTCTCTCCAATAGACCCCGAAACGTTTCCAATAAGCAGGTCCATAAATGGAAGGGTCGCCCCTGAATCCCTGTAGAGAAGCATTGGGGTTGCTGTTGAAACCATCTCTATTCCCTCGTTAAGATATGTAGCGAAGCCTCCCGGAAATCCCATGGACGGGTTTGTCCATTGTATAGTAAGGGGCTCTGGGAATGAGACATAAACAAAAGCCCTGGCTACCAAGGCAGGATTGAATATGTTCTTTCCGAAGCCTCCGAAGACCATCTTACCGAAAAGTACGCCAAAAACAATCCCCACAGCCGCTATCCAGAATGGCGTTGACGGCGGAAGGGTCATTGTATAAAGCATGCAGGTTATCAGGACCGCCTCCGAAATCTTTTTGTTGTTCTTCTTTTCGTAAAGGTATTCTGTTCCAATACCGAATACTCCAACCACAAATAACAATAATAATACCCTCAAACCGAAATAATATGTAGCCACCAGCAGAAGTGGAATAAGTGAGACTATTACAGTTCTCATCATTTTCTGCTTAATAAAGTATTTTGACACCAGATCTGAAAACAAAAGATCACCTCCAAGTTGATATAAGTAATAAATTCCATACTATATTAATACCACATTTTGGATGATTAATTCAATATTATTTAGATACACAAAACTATTATGATATTATTACATAATTTAGTGGTATAAATATGGACGAGGTGATAAAAGGATGAAAACATTTGAAAAATACACCATACATGGCCTGGAGCTGAACAACCGGATAGTCATGCCCCCCATGTGCATGTACTCAAGCGACGGCACAGGGACTGTCAAGGAATTCCACAAAATGCACTATGGAGCAAGGGCACTTGGCGGTGCAGGACTTATAATCCAGGAGGCAACAGCCGTTGAACCCAGGGGAAGGATATCCGACAGGGATTTGGGACTTTGGTCTGACGACCATATCCAGGGAATGGCAGACCTGGTGAAAATAGTGAAGAGCTACGGAGCTAGGTCAGGAATCCAGCTTGCCCATGCAGGCAGAAAGTCGGAATCGGAATCAGACATCCCTGTTGCTCCATCTCCGATAGCCTTCTCCCAGGACTACAGAACTCCCAGAGAACTCAGCATTGAAGAGGTAAAGGAAGTTGTAGGGAGCTTCAAGGCTGCCGCCAGGAGGGCACTCCTTGCAGGCTATGACCTTTTGGAGATCCACGCAGCACACGGCTATCTGATACATGAATTCCTATCCCCCATTACCAACAAGAGGGATGACATGTATGGAGGTACTCTTGAGAACAGGACAAGATTACTCAAGGAGGTTCTAAAGGAAGTAAAGGAGGTATGGCCGGACCACAAGCCCCTTATCATAAGGGTGTCAGCCACTGACTACCTACCCGGCGGTATTGATGGGGATGAGATCGTTCGGATTGTGGATCAGGTGAAGGATATGGTCCATATGGTACATGTGAGCACAGGAGCCATTGCTCCCGCCCAGATGAACCTCTATCCCGGATATCAGGTCCAGTATGCCGACAGGATAAGGAATGAATGTAAAATACCAACAATTGCAGTTGGTCTCATAAAGGACTTTGACCAGGTGGAGGAAATCCTCCAGAACGGTCGTGCAGACCTTGTTGCCCTTGGAAGGGAGCTCCTCAGAAATCCCAACTGGGTCATGAACAATATGCACAGCCAGGGAATTGAATCAAGATACCCCGACCAGTATTTCAGGGCCTACAGATAAGGGCAAAGAAAAACCACCTTGCGGAATAATAAAACTCCGAAAGGTGGTTTTTAGGTCTCTTAGTAGATCTCCACTGGATACTTGACCTTAAGCCCTGATATCTTGTTCTGATACTTCTCTTCCTGCTTTCTTGCAAGAACCTGCTGCTGAACCTGGTCTTTAACCTCTTCGAAGTCTGGCTCATCCGCTTGGTTCTTTGCATCCACACGGATTATGTGGTATCCAAACTGAGTCTTTACAGGCTCTGATACTGTTCCTATCTCCATATTAAAGGCCGCTTCCTCGAACTCAGGTACCATTTGGCCTCTGCCAAACTCGCCCAATGCTCCTCCTGCTTCCTTTGAAGGACATGATGAATAGTTTGCCGCTGCTTCCTCGAATGCAAGTCCGTCATTAAGCTCCTGGATGATCTCCTTGGCCTTGTCCTCTTCCTCAACAAGAATATGGCTTGCCTTCAGAGTTTCTGGCTGACTGAATGCTGCCTTGTTCTCCTGGAAGAATTCCTTCATCTCTTCCTCCTGAGCATCGATTCCCTCAACAAGCTTGCTGAAGGCGTAGCCCTTAAGAAGGTTTTTCTCAGTGGCTTCAAGTGTCTCCTTGAACTCAGGCTCCTGATTCATGTTCTGGTCAATGGCATCAAGATAAAGAAGCTCCTGATTAACCATTTCCTCAATAACTCTCTTTATACCCTCTGGGGATTGAAACTGCATGGCCACCTGAGGTCCCATGTCATTAAGGAACTTCAGAACGTCTCCCCTTGATATTTCCTTACCGTTAACTACTGCAACCAATTGTTGGTCAGTCATCTAATCTCTCCTTTTTAAATATATTCCTCTAAACCTTAACACAGGCTCAAGACCTTGTCAAACCTCCATACACAAAGAAAACCTCCCGGAATGATCCAGGAGGTTCGTGAGTCTAAATTAGATTACTGTTATATCTTCTGCTTGAAGACCTTTTTGACCTTCAACTACCTTAAACTCAACTTCTTGACCTTCTTCAAGAGTCTTGAAGCCGTCTTTTTGAATTTGTGAGTAGTGAGCAAATACGTCGTTGCCTTCCTCAGTTGTAATAAATCCAAATCCTTTTTCTGCGTTAAACCATTTTACTGTACCTTTCATTGCATAACCTCCAAAAATTTATTTATTTCTTTAATTCATGTAACCTTTACAACAATAAATTTGAGTTATACTCTGAAAAGGTAAACCAAAATTGTTGTTTCTTTTTATTACTCCTGAATTAAAGCTCATGTTCATAATAACACCCTTAGGGCTAAATTGCAAGGGATTTTTGCCAATTTACAAAAAATTACCGGAATTCATATGCTTTTCTGACAATTTTACTTGTTGAAGAGGTTAACCCTGTCCTTTAACACATTTTCAAAGTCAACCAGGTGCCTTTCATACTCCTTGTCCATATATGGCGAGCTCAGAATGAAATCTGCAGATGCCCTGTTGTTTGCAACGGGGATGTCATATAGAACCGCAATCCTTAAAAGTGCCTTTACATCAGGATCATGGGGCTGAGCCTCCAGTGGATCCCAGAAGAATATCATGAAATCTATGGCTCCCTCGGCAATCCTGGCGCCCACCTGCTGGTCTCCCCCTAATGGTCCGGACATGTAGCCTCTTACTGGAAGTCCGGTTCTCTCCTCGATAAGTCTTGATGTCGTACCCGTTCCAACAAGATGATGCCCTGAAAGTATCTCCTTGTTCTCCCTCACCCAATCGATCAGTTCCTTCTTCATGTTGTCATGGGCAATCAGGGCGATTTTCTTCTTTTTCCCCAGTATTGAGCTTGCTCCTACCATCCGCATCTCCTCCTCATGATATGATTGTACCACAGGTGAAAAATATTTCCATGAAAAACAATTAAAATGCAATATTTATCCTTACTGTTTTTCAGTTTTATGATAGAATGTAATTAACATACTATAAGAAGGAGTGATCCCATGAATCCAATGATTCAGAAATTTGTAGATCAGAAGTTTATGACACAGGACCAGGGTGAGTACATTGAGGCTGCAATCATGAACAAGGAGTCGATCGTTGTTTCCGGACACAGATCAGCTGGAATAAGACCTCTAATGGCTTCACTGATGGCTGTTGCTAAAAAGGAATTCTCAAATGTACAGGTCAAGGGCTTTGAGGACCTTGAGAAGGAAACAGAGTTCTTCCTAATTCCAGGACTTGACAATCTTGACTTTGAAAAGCTTGTGGGAGATGCAATCGGAGTTGAGGGAACTGCATTCGTTTCACTTAAGGAGCCAGAGCATCCAGTATCACTTATGAAGGTAATGAAGGCCAACTTCAAGGCGGGCAAGGCTGTTGGAAAGAAAATCCACACCCTGGAGTGCATCAAGGTTGACGATGTACCTGTTCTTGACAAGATCACAATGATGGTCCTGAATGAAAAGGGAAAGATCGAAAAAACAGACTTCTAGATTATTCTAGAAGTCCTTTTTCTGCCCATTTTGTATACCCCTGTGCATTTACCTCTCCATCCACTGAAATCACATGATCCATATGTCCAGGATTGTCTTTATCCCTCATAAAGCCCACCGTGAAGGAGTCCCCAAGGAGAACCTCCTTCCTGTATACTATTCCAAGCCTTTGGATGCGCATATTTTCATATAGGCTCTCGTCAAGCCCCTCCTGCATCCACTCAATGTATCTTATATTGTTAACATGATCGTTGTTGTCGATATCACTTCTTCTGACCCTGAAGGGTTTTGACTCCACAATGTCACCATGGGCCTCCCTCATTTCCGTAAAATCCTTAAAATTGAATTCCTCAACAAAGCTGTAGGACCTCTGTATCTCTTCGGGGATCCTCTTTGGTCTCCTCTTTTCTATATCCAGAAAGAACCATTTTGTGGTGGCCCTTGCAAGGAGCCCCCCCGTCCCCACCAGTAAGTACAAATTCCCTGGTTGCATAGAATCGGTCAAAGCTGGAGGTCCAGGTTCCCACCCTCACCTTTTCCTTTGCCCTTGGATATTTCAGTATCTCAGCCTCCCAGCGAAGGAGCATCCATGCATGTCCATTCCTGGACAGCTCCCTGAAGCCAACCTGAAGACTGTCTGAATGCCAATTTGATGTTTCGGCCATATATGCCAGTATATTTTCAGGCCTAATGTAGCCTTCCCTGTATGTATCGTAGTATGGTACTGTAAATTCCTTCCAAAATTTGCTCATTTTTATCCCTCCAAAAGATATTATACACGAAACCTATGATTTTTTTCAAATATTTTGGATAAATGTTACAATCTACTAATTTGTGGTATATAAGTATTAAGATAACGAAAAGGGGGGTAATTATGGCAAAAATCAATGCAATTGAAGGAGTAGGAGAAGCGTACGAAGCAAAGCTCAAGGAAGCAGGGATCGACACTACAGAAAAGTTACTGGAAGTTGCAGCTGATAAGAAGGGTCGCACAAAGCTAGCCAAGGAAACAGGCATCAGCGAGAAGCTCTTACTTACATGGGTAAATCATTGCGATCTTTATCGAGTCAAGGGAATTGGCCCCCAATATGCTGAAATACTTGAAATTGCAGGAATCGATTCAGTTCCTGAGTTGGCAAGAAGAAACGCAGCCAGTGTATTGGAAAAAATGAAGGAAGTAAACTCAAATAGACCGGTGGTCAGGGGTCTTCCAGCGCAGAAGCAGATTGAGAACTGGATTATCAGGGCTAAGGATCTGCCCAAGGTTGTAAAACACTAAAGGGGAGGCTACATAAGTAGCTTCCTTTTTCATTGTAAAATTTCTTCCACTGTAATACAATAATATAAAAGAGACAAAAGGAGGACGAATAGATGTCGGAAGGCTATAGATTTACAATTGGAAAGGGCGACAATACAGTGGAGCTTCTTTCAAAGATGAGCAACAGACACGGACTTATAGCAGGAGCAACAGGTACCGGTAAGACAATATCACTTAAGGTCCTGGCTGAGCACTTCAGCGATATAGGAGTGCCTGTATTTCTTGCGGATGTAAAGGGAGACCTGGCAAGCCTTGCCGAGCCTGGATCCATGAACGACAAGCTAAAGGAAAGGATCAATACAATCGGCCTTGAGGACTTCCAGTTTGGGTCCTTCCCCATCAGACTTTGGGACGTGTATGGAAAGCTTGGTCACCCTGTAAGGACTGATATTACGGAGATGGGACCAATCCTTCTATCCAGGCTTCTGGACCTTAACGAAACCCAGACGGGAATTCTCCATATAGCCTTCAGGGTTGCCGACGAGAACGGATGGCTTCTTGTTGACCTTAAGGACCTGAGGTCCATGCTCCAGTACCTTGGAGACAACAGAAAGGAATACTCCCTTCAGTACGGAAATATCGCACCCCAGTCAATCGGTGCCATACAAAGGTCATTGCTTACGCTGGAATCCCAGGGAGGAGACGTGTTCTTCGGCGAGCCGTCACTTGATATCCAGGACCTTCTTATGACAGACCCTAACGGCAAGGGGATGGTTAATGTACTGGCATCCCAGGACCTTTTCAATTCACCTAGAATTTATTCCACCTTCCTACTATGGATGCTGTCAGAGCTGTTCGAACAGCTACCTGAGGTTGGGGATCCTGAGAAGCCCAGGATGGTCTTCTTCTTTGATGAAGCTCATCTGCTCTTTAACGACACACCCAAGGCCCTCATGGAGAAGATTGAGCTGGTTGTAAGGCTAATACGTTCCAAGGGCGTTGGCGTATTCTTTGTGACCCAGAATCCTGCGGACATACCGGACAATGTCCTTGGACAGCTTGGAAACAGGATCCAGCATGCCCTCCGTGCCTACACTCCCAAGGAGCAGAAGGCAATAAAGGCAGCTGCAGAGACCTTCAGGCAGAATCCGAGCTTCAAGGTTGAAGAGGCCATAACCCAGCTTAAGACAGGTGAGGCACTTGTGTCCTTCCTGGATGAGGAGGGCAAGCCCTCAATTGTTGAACGGGCCCTCATCGCTCCCCCAAGGAGTGTCATCGGGACCCTGGATCCAGCCAAAAGACAAGGGATCATTGACAACTCTCCCATGAACTTCAAGTACAAGGATGCCGTTGATGAGGAATCAGCCTATGAGATTATCCAGGCAAAATATGAGAAGATAGTGGCTCAGCAACACCAGGAAGAGGAAGCGAAAATCCGGGAGCTTGAGGAAAAGGAAGCTGAGAAGCTGAGAAAGGCTCGGGAAAAGGAAATCGAAAAGGAAAAGAAGGAGCGTGAAAGGGCAAGAAAAAACAATCCCCTCTACAAGGTGGGACGGACAGCAGTAAACACCTTGACAGGAGATGTTGGAAGAAAAATTGCAAGAGGACTTCTTGGCAATGTGGGTAATTTCTTTAAGTAAAAAACAAACCAAGGGAGCAGGCGATCGCTGCTCCCTATTTGAATTCCAGCTTGTCTCCCACATTGACGTCCTTGAAAACTCCCGCCTCAGCCTCCATGACAAAGTGGGACTTAAAGACCAGAGGACCCATCCTTCCAGGCTTGAAGTCCCGAAGGACCTTCACCACAACATTGTCCCTATCCACAAAGAGCACATCTATTGGGAACTTCATCCTGTAGGTGTGGATTGAGTTACAGGGAAGGATCATCATCCCCTCCCTCTCATCCAGTCCCTTTCTTCCAAGAAGGCCCTGAAGCCTTTTTGTGTAGGTATCAGCCATTATTATCCTTTCCAAAACAACCTTTCCGTTAACAAGCATCCTAGAAGCCATTTGTACGACCCTCCAGGATATCCTTGCCTGCCTCTTCTCCCTTGGACCATTTCTTATCGCCCATGGAGTATTTGAAATTGAACTCTCCTGATACGAACTCCATTCCATCATAGAGGTTCATCTCAGTGTATATGTCATTTCTAAAATTCAGTATCCCTGGCAATGTTGTCTTTATATAGGTGGATGTCATGGGCTTATTTGAAAATAGCTTCTTCCATCCAATGATGAATTTTCTTCCCTCTACCAACAGCTTCTTACCTATGATGATATCGTGGCTGTATCTGGTGCTGCCCAGATTGAAATCAGCCCTGTCCTCAATATCCATGGAGATCCTGACCTCATTTCTTTTTGCAGCCTTAAGGTTGAACTCCTTCTTGTCCTTTTCCTTACCATCCTTCCAGTATTGAAGGGTTCCCCTGATCTTTGTTGCGGGAGAAACAAGGATCATGTAGAAAAGATTTCCAAGTACAAATATTAGAAGTGGCAGAAGGATAAATATTCCTCCAAGAACTGAAACCAGGAGCATATTCTCCCCAATGCTATTTATAATGTTTCCAAAGAAGCCAACAGTCTCCACTTGGTAACCTACCATGCTGCTGTTAAGCTCAGTTTCAGGATGAAGGGGTCTTGCTATGATCCTCAGGTCACTTGTTCCCTTTGATATACCTGAATCCGTATCTATAAACAGGTTTACGGTCCTGGTGGCTCCAGGTCCAATCTCAACCTGACTGCTTCTAAGGTCACCCAGATCACCTTCAGCCCGCACATCAAGCACCTCCGCAAATGGAGACCTGTTTTCCACTATCAGTGGTATGGTCAGGGTCTCACCGGCTTTTACCCAGAGGCTCTCCTGCCCTGCGGAAATTGTCACCCTACCTGGTGCAGCGGTGAATATCTCTCCAAGATCCTTTTTAAGGTCAAATGCCTCATCCCTGTAGGTTCCTGATGCCTCAAGGTAGACCCTTGCTGAATACTCGCTGGAAATGCTCCACCTTGTTGTCCAGCGGCCATCTCCAGCCATTATATCTCCACTGGCCTCTCCCCCATCATCAAGGAGGGGAAGTCTTGATACCTCTCCGTTTTCCTTCTCCACAACAAAATTGAAGCTATCCACCTGTAATAGGGGGCCTTCTCCCACGCTTCTGTTCCCAACCCTTATTGAGGCAACCACTGTTTCAGCTTCACCTAGGCGGTAGCCTCCCCTTTTGGGCCAGAACTCGTTTATCAGCTGAGGCTTTCCTATGGCCTCCTGTATTATTGCAGGAGCCAGCAGCTCCTGGATTATCTCTTCCCTTGACTGCAGAATCTGAATCAGGTTTTGGTCAAGCTCTGCTGCATCCCTGTAGATCCTAACATCCCCACCTGTTTCCTCGGCTATCCTGTTCAGTATCTCAACGTCGATGTCATCTGAGAAGGCAATTGAATAAACCGGATAAGCCTTCCCGGATATTGAAGCCGTCCTGGTCCACAGGGTGTCCATGTAGCTTTCCATCTGGGGAGAGCCTGGTGGTACATTTACCGGATCAGGGTCAGGTCTTCCATCGGTCAGGAAAATTATAAGCTTTCTCGCATCAGAGTCAGCGATGGCATCAAGCTGATTTTCCGCAGCAAGAAGTGCCTGGACATAGTCAGTGTCTGCCGTGCCGGCAAGCCTGTCCTGGATGCTTTCCTTGAAGCTGGTCCTTACTGCCTCACTTTCCATCCTCCGTGGTGGAACAGCCAGTGTTACCTCTGAATTGAAAATGACAATACCCAGATAATCATCGGGATTTAGCATCTCTATGAATATGTCTGCAACCCTGCGTCTAAGCATTTCAGGGTCGGTCCGGATCATGCTCCCGGATGTGTCAACCACAAGTGAAACAGCCAGCTTCTCGGAGTTAAGGTCTTCCAAAGGGTCGGCATAGGCAGGGAATGGCATAGCCATTCCCAGTATTAGTAGTATTAAAATTGCTTTTTTGACCGCTGCTTTTTTTATCACTGTCATCACCCCTGCTTATTACTAATCTGCGAATACACTCATGATCCTTATAAAAGCTGGCCCAAGGATCACTATGAATAATGCAGGAAACATTAAAAATACCAATGGAAAAAGCATCTTTATTGGAACCTTCATCGCAGCTTCTTCAGCCCTTTGTCTTCTTTTTTGTCTCATTGATGTTGATTGTACCCTCAACATATTTGCTATATTGCTACCCAATTGCTCGGACTGTATAACAGCTGTAATAAAGGATGATATATCATCTACACCTGTCCTCTTATATATTCCCCTTAAGGCATCCTCTCTCCGTCTTCCCTTGTTTATTTCATCAATGGCTCTGTTGATTTCATCTGAAAGAGGTCCAGGCATCTTTTCCGTCGTTCTCTTAAGTGCCATATCAAAGCCAAGGCCTGCCTCAACTGAAACAAATATCAGGTCCAGCATATCCGGAAGACTTTTCTGTATCTTGGCTCTTCTGGCTCTTGCCTTAATGTTAAGGATATAGTAGGGAAGAATAAAGCCTGCAAGGGCAAGTAGAATTATCATAAGAATATTCACTTCAATACCTGTTGCCTGTAGCAATAGGTAGTAAAAAGCGGGAAGTATGATCGCAACCATAAACATCATTGAAACCAATCTGTTTACATTGATATTTCCAGGAGAACCGGCCTGGATTATTGTCCTTTCCATTGCTTTGCTGATTCCCTGTGGAGTTGTCCGTCCAAGTAATGCTGTGAACTTCTGGTAGGCAGGCTTGATGATCCTTTCCTTGAAAGGCTCCTGAAGAACGGATTCATCCGTTGGGTCAACAAAGTCCTGCTCCAATTCGTGCAGTCTGCCCTTTACCTTTTCCCTGCGCTTAAATGCAAACCCATAAATAATCTGTACAAGGTATGCCACAAATGCTATGACTGATAAATATGCAAGTATCATCATAAGATCACCTTCTTGTCCCATTTTATCTAGATCTCAATATCCGCAAGCCTCATCATAATAAATGCTCCTACTATCTGGAAGAATATGGCCAGAACTACAAGTATAATTCCTATTGTACTCTGGAAAAGCTCCATAATATAATCAGGATTGAAAATACTTATAATAATAGCAAAAGCAAATGGCAACATAGATATTAGTATCGCAGAGACTCTACTTTGGGCAGTTAAAGTTTTTATCTCTCCCCTAATTCTCATTCTGTCCCTTATTGTTGCTGCAATTGTATCAAGAATCTCAGCCAGATTTCCTCCGACCTTACGCTGGATGATCAGGGCTGTTACAAACATGTCTATATCCTCATCATCGGTCCTGTTTGAAAAGTCCATAAGGGCATCGTCAAGAGTTTTTCCGATTGAATTGTCCCTGATGATCCTCAGGAACTCATCCCTTATTGGTGATTCCATTTCCGTTGCAGCCACATTCATGGCCTGAATAAAGCTAAATCCTGCCCTAAGACCGTTTGAAAGTATTGTCAAAGACTCAGGCAATTGAGAGTTCAGCTGCCTCATCCTCTTTTTCTTTGTATTTGTAACTACAACATCAGGAATTCTAAATCCCAGAAGAAAGCCTGCAAGACCGATAAACCACATTCTGGTCAATAGAAACAAGAAGAGACCCAAACCAGCCGCCACCAGGAGTGAAAGTCCAAGGAATTCCTCAACCCTCATAAAGATGTATGCCTGCTGGAGCTTGGTCTTCTTATCCTCCATGTATGACTTCCTTGATACCGCCCTTCCAACACCTCCGATTGTCCTTAGGACAAATTCCTTGAAGGTTATGTCCTCTTCCTCTCCAACCTCCTCCTCGTCAGCCAGGTACATGTCCATTCTGTTGGCGACCTTTAGCTTTTTATTGAAAAGAAGGGAATAGAGTCCGAGAAAAATAAAAAGCACTGTAAGAAATCCCAAAATAAATATAAGATAAATCATGGCTATAACCTCCTGTCAGTGTTAAAAACAGATGCAGGTATTGTTTCGCCATAGGCCTTCAATTTTTCCATAAACTTTGGCACGATTCCAGTTGGAACGTGTCTACCCAATACATTGCCACCCTCGTCAAAGCCCTCCTGCTTGAAGATGTAGAGATCCTGAAGGGTTATTGTATCCGCTTCCATCCCTACAATCTCTGTGATTTTCATTACTTTTCTGGTACCGTCTGTCATCCTTGCAACAAATACAATAAGGTTGATTGCCGAGGACACTTGTTCACGGATGGCCCTTGATGGAAGATCCATTCCAGACATCATTACCATTGTTTCAAGCCTCCCAAGGGTATCCCTGGGGCTGTTGGCATGTATTGTCGTAATAGACCCGTCATGACCTGTGTTCATGGCCTGGAGCATGTCCAGTGCCTCTCCTCCCCTGACCTCACCGACGATTATCCTGTCAGGTCTCATCCTAAGTGAGTTGATCACAAGGTCCCTGATTGCCACGTGTCCCTTGCCCTCAATGTTTGGAGGTCTGCTTTCAAGGGATACAACATGGTCCTTCTGCAGCTGAAGCTCCGCTGCATCCTCTATTGTAACTATACGCTCATTGTTCGGTATGAAGTTTGATATTACATTAAGGAGGGTTGTCTTACCGCTACCGGTACCTCCTGCAACGATGATGTTGATCCTTCCCCTTACACAGGCCTTTATTAGCTTTGCAATATCAGCCGTCAGGGTACCCATGGTTATCAGGTCCTCCAGGTTGTAGGGCTCAACTGCAAACTTACGGATCGTGATGGTAGGTCCCTTGATTGACAAGGGAGGTATTATAACATTCACACGGGATCCGTCTGGAAGTCTGGCATCAACCATTGGAGAGCTTTCATCCACCCTCCGTCCAAGTGGGGAAATAATCTTGTCAATTGTATGCATAATATGGGTGTCGTCCCTGAAGGAGACCTCCGTTCTTGTTATTTTCCCCTTACGCTCAACAAACACATCCTGGGGAGAGTTCACCATAATCTCTGTTACTGTGGGGTCGTTTATAAGGGGGGTGATTGGACCGTAGCCGAAAACCTCATCCATCACATAGCCTGCAACCCTCTGCTTGTCCCCGAAGGAAAGATTACGCTTGGACTCCACAAGAATATCATTTATTATCTTGTTTGTATCGTCAAGAACCTGCTTTTTAAAGAGCTTGTCCTCTGTATTTACAGTTCCTGAAATGGTTTCGATGACCCTGGAAAGTGTCTCCGTGGCTATCTCCTCCAGCTCCTTCCGCTTTCGGAGCAATATCTCCCCCGTTCCCTGGTCATGTGCTGTCTGTTCTCCATTTTGCTTTAAATTCTTGAAGTTAAAGGAACCGTTTCCCATGGTATCACCTCCGGCTAGCTATGGCCATTTCCTCCTAAATCAGTGTTGATCTTCTTTGCCAGTGAAAGAAAGCCCTTGCTCACTGGACTTCTTGGTTTTGAAATCACCACCGGCGTCCCGCTGTTCAGGGACAAGACCGCCAGCTTGTAATCCGCATCTATTACAGAGTAGAGACTCTGACCCAGGGTGCTTTCAACATCCTTGGTCTTGATCTGACTTGATGCATCCGCTCTGTTTAATAGAATCTTTATCTTGTTCTTTGGAAAGTTCAGTTCATGCAGGGTCAAAATCGACGCCTTAATATTTCTCAGTGTTGAAATTTCAGGTGTTGTAACCATCAGCAGGACATCCGCAAATTGGAATGCTGGATTTACAGGCTCATAGAACCTGGCTGGCATATCAACCACCACATAATCAAATGCTCCCCTAAGGGCCTTCAAAATTATCTCTATATGCTCAGCTGTTATAAATTCATTGATCTGAGGCTTTGCATTTGCTGGAAGAACCTTGATTCCCGACTCGTGGGGAATCAGATATGATTCTATAATATCCTGGTCGATGTTTCTAATATCATCAACTATGTCCATGATTGTAAACCTTGGCACAAGATTAAGTGCAAGTACAGTGTTTCCAAAATCCAGGTCCAGATCCACAAGGCAGACCCGCTTTTCATTGCCCTTAGAAAGTGCAATGGCAAGGTTTGTTGAAATAAAGGTCTTTCCAACCCCTCCCTTGGTGCTGAATACGGTTATGACATTGCCGTTTGTGGCTCGTCTTCTTCTTGTAGGAGTTGTTTCCCTGTGGACAACCTCCTTGTCCTTCACAAGCTCAAAGGACCTGTAAATGGAATCCACAAGCTTGGATGAAGTGAACGGGGAGATTATTACATCCTTGGCGCCAACAAATATTGCGCGGTACATTGTATCCTCAAGAAGCTGGGTTTCAACCAGAACCACTGCTATTTCCGGGTATTCCTTGGATAAAAAGTCCGTAAACTCATATCTGTCAAAATCAACGTTTGTACCAATAAGGACAACATTGGGATATTTCTCGCCAATATAGTAATTTGCCTCCTCTGTTGTAGTGGCATCCCCCACCAGATTGACGTAGTCAACCTTAGCCAGGGTTTCCGTTACCAGGTCCTTGTCATCACTGCTCTTTTCTATCAATAGTACCTTTATTTTATCCAAGTATCTCACCTCACTCTAAAGGTTTCAAAGTTGTCGCTTCCATAATGGTCAAGCTCGTTGATCTGGTTGTCAACAGGATTCCTTAGTGTCAGATGGAAGCTTCCGTTTAGTGTAGCCCATGCAACCACCTCAGCCTGCTCCGGATTTACAAGTATTGTTAGGGAGTTTGGCTGCTGCACTGTATTTTCTTCTGTAGGTGCGCTTCTTCCTCCTACTGCCACAACCTCAATATTTTGCAGCTGGGTGTAGGTCATCTGTACATTTTCCTCTTCCTCTTCGCCTTCCACTTCAACCTCAAATTCATAGGTTGCCAGGATATCCACCCTGTCACCTTTCTGAACGTAGTTGGCCACTCCGATGATTTCGTTGACAGGTATTGTCATTGCCCTCATGTTTTCAGGTATCCAGTAGGAAAGTCCAACATCACCCTCCTCCATTGCTACCCTTCCCGAAAGAATCTGTTCACCTGAAATGATTTCGGTCCTTGTTATGGCTCCAACCACCTGTTCCAGGTCTGTTACAGCATCAGGATGAACTCCTTCTGATGGAACGGATGACATTTGAACCATCTCAGCAGTAATCCTAACGTGCTCAGGTATTGCAGTTGTAGCTGTAACCACATCAGAATAAGAGGTTGCAGCCACCTCCTGGGGATCCACCCTGAGGGACTGAATATACCTGTTTAAGAAAAATATTGTGATAATGCCAAGGAGTACCCCAATCAGGAGTACCTTTTTATTCACTTTCATAGACTGCACCTCTTTCTTTGTAGTTTATTCTTATTCAACTAGCCAACTCTGAAGGACTTCCTCCCAGTAACCATCATTTGAATTAATGTCATCGACTTTGTCAAAGATTTTATTTATTCTGCCCGTAAGCCTCGGGTCCATTCCAGTTTTGAACTCCAGATTCATATTAACAACATGTAACACTAGATACTCGGTGAAATTCCCAGCGACATCTGGTCCATCAGCTTCCCATTTACCTCCCTTTAATGCTCCTGGAAGTATGGCAAAGATATATGCCTGACCTCCATTATCTTTAATATATTTATCCAATGGTCCATCCTTAGCTCCTACATTGCTTATAAAACCTGTCTCAGCCTGGATTTCATCTATTTCTCCCTTAAATCCATTATCAATTATACTCCTAAGCTCAGCTGCTCCGGGATTTTCAAGATCAATAAAACCAAAACTACCAGTCATACTGTTTGTACCAAATAATATATCAAACAATACATCTGGATCATCATCTATCATCATCTGAAGAACATCCCTATAAACATTTATATCTGTTTGTAGCAGTTGCTCAACGCTCCATTCGGGGTATCTGTCATTAGGATTGGTCTCATCATCGGGAATTGAGAAATCTTTTCCCCCCTGCTCAACATATATGACAGCTGTTGGATACTTATCAAGCAGGAAATTCTTTACGTCGCTCTTTAAGATCCCAGGTCTATGACCAAACTCATAATTTAGCTCATGCTTATTGTCCTTGAACAACTCATAGAAATCATCCTTGTTTTGTAAATCATCAGCTATCACTTTATAGAAGATTTCTTCCCATCCTATCAGTCCAAGAGGCAATACATCTTTATGTCCGGGTATCCAAATAGATGTTCTTGTTGCTTTTGCTTTTGCTGTAACTAGCTTGCTATTAAATCCAAAAAACCTCATAAAATAGACATCATGGTTCTTATTAACTATGGTCTCAACAAATTTATCATCAACAATATATGCATCAATATCATCCTTGTCCATACCGTGATCTTCAGCATATATTCCAGCTACTTCTTTAACTTTTGGGTCTCCCCCATCGATAACCCATGTGCCTGCAAGAGCTGCAGCATCGGCTACATTTTGAGCTTGTCTTCTTTGAACATAGAGATTCCCCATATCTACAGAAAAAGCACCAAATCCAAGAAGTACTGCCATGAAAACTGCAACCATCACCATTGCTTGACCTTCAATATCACTAAATAACGATTTAATTCTATTGAATAGTATATGATTTTTCCTAAACATGTTTTCATCTCCCTAAACTCATCTAATTTTCTCTAAAACCTTCTACCATCATTACTGAAGTCTTGGAAACTGTATAAAATCCATCTTCAAAATAGCGTTCCATCATAGGTACTATAATTGGAACTTTTCCCTCAACCGTTACACTTAACGACTGTCCATTAACGAAAACACCATTAGCTGGATCGATTGTAATCTCGCCTTTTTCCAAGTAGGGTGAATCATCAAATGCATTATCAATACTTAGAATCATTTTATTCTTATCCTTTTCAACAATTCCAATTCTAGCTCCCTCTCTAGCGGCATTGCTGACAGCAACATATCCACCGTATATTATTCCAGACTGAATTATGCCCATCAAAAGAAGTAATAGTACGGGTAGGATTAAAGCAAATTCAACTAAAGATTGACCTTGTTCATCTCTTTTAAATTTCCAAAAATCAAACATCCAACTCACCTCATATAAAATAAGAAATTACTGCCCCAATCCCTATGGCCACTCCATAGGGGATGTATCTCTTCTCCCAGTCTACCTGGGTTTTAAGAAGCCAGTTGTTAACTCGTTTCAACAGATCACTGTTGAAGGTCAATGTAATAATAAAAATAATCGGTTTTAGTATAATTGCAACAACTCTTTTTAATGTTATCCACAGCTTCTTTTCCTTGATAAGTATTAGTATTACAATAACTCCGCCTGCAAGTCCTGTGTAGACAGTTGTATAAAGAACAAATCTCCAACCTTTTAGTGCTCCTATTGCAGCCATTAGTTTTACATCTCCACCACCCATTCCTCCAAGGATATAGGGTACCAGGAAAACTCCTAATCCTACCAGAAACCCAAGTCCGCTAAACTTCAATCCTGCATATCCATCAAATACTGTATATGTCAATAAACCCCAAAGTATTACTGGTATTGTAATAAAATTGGGGATTCTTTTCGAAGTAACATCATGATACGATGAAACTGTCACTAATATTAATAGCAAAGTCGTATTTAACATTTAATTCACCGTTCTCCATTTATCCGTATTATCAAGTGAAATAAACACTCATTTGTCATACTCTTCGAGATTTAACCACAACAGCAAAGCAACTTTTCTTGCTGTTGTGGTTTTTATTTCAACTATACTAAACTAATAATTTGAGATATATTCTATCCACCTGGCAAACTTGGATCCCATAACTCTGAAAACCATTCACTTAACGCTCCCCCAAATGCTGCTAATCCAACAAGAACAACCAAAGCAACGGCAAATATTATCAATCCATACTCAGCCATTCCCTGTCCTTCTTCATCCTTCCAAAGTCTCATCATAAGATTCATCATCATTTTTCCTCCTTTTCATGTAATTATCTCCACTACCTATGTTCTTTCCCGTACAATTCAAATCCTTAACCATCGTTCACTTCATCCAACCACCCCACTAAAGTATTGTGGTCTAAAAAAGACCAAAACAATTTTTGTCCCGGTCGGTTACGTCACTGGCTCCCTATTAAGAAGACGTCCAAATAATCTTAATAGATCGAGGCCCCCAAATAAAACATGTATAATTACTTATGATTATAATACCCCGCTACTGTGGTTGTAAACGGGGTCTCAGTTTTATATGGATTTTATTTCAATTTTATTTCAGTTTTATGAAAATTTTATTCAATTTGATGGTTAACAGATTTACGGACCTCGATTTGATTCATTTTGTTTGCCAAAAGGCTTCTGGCAATGACAGTGCCAAGTACAATCGCCCCTCCAAGCAGAGATACAGGTCCTGGTCTTTCCCCTACAATAAGAAACACCCAGATTGGGTTTAGGATCGGTTCAAGAAACATAATCAGAATGGCTTCAAGGGCCGTCAGATGCTTGACTGCAAGGGAATAGAAAATATAGGCTATGCCCACCTGGAAGGTTCCAAGAACAAACAATCCTACAATATCCCCAGTTGTATATGACAATCCGATCAAGAATGGAATTCCCACTACAGCTGTTATCAAATGACCAAGAAGTGTTGTCTCCACAGGCTTTTCATCCTTCTGGAACCTCAGTGAAATTGTAACTCCTGCAAGGGCAACCCCGCTTCCGATTGCTACCATGTTTCCTGCCCAGTTTCCTCCAGATACATCATCCAGGAAGAAGAGGACCATTCCTATTGCAACAGAAAAAATTGCAGCAATGTCATACCAGCGAATCCTTTCCTTAAGAATCCAGACGCTAAGAATAGCAACCCAGATTGGTGCTGTAAACTGAAGTATTATGGCATTTGCTGCTGTTGTAAGCTTGTTTGCGATAACAAAAGCAGTGATCATTGTAGAGTAGCATAGGGCTCCAGAAACCTGGGCCTTGGAAAAGGTGAATTTTGGCTTTCTTACATACAGCCATACCACCGCTGCTGAAAAGATTGCCCGGCCTCCTGCTATTGTCATGGGAGGAAGATCAATGAACTTGATTATTATCCCACCTGTACTTAAAAGGGTGGCTGCTATGACAATATATGTTATTGCTCTTAATCTGTCCCCATTCATCAGTCTACCACCTTTATTTTTTCATGCCCACAATCACAAAAAACTCCTCTATTCCCTCTATTAGGTCACCCACGCCTTGGACATTTCTTGATATTGTCTCGATTGGGCACATTCCGTCCTTATCCCTGTTTAGTATATGAGGAACCTTTTTCCCGTACTCCAGTGCTATTCCCTTCTGGTTGAAAATCTCCAAGGCCGGCTCAGATATTAGGTCTGTGTAGATTCCTCTAATCCTACCCTCAGCAAGAAGCATGGCAGCTGCCTTTCCTGTTATCCTGTCTGACACAAAGGCTCCCTCAAGGTCCTCAAAGCTCTCTGTATAGACATCATAAATAGGCTTGATGCCTCTGTCCGTTGATTGTGCTACAACTTTTCCGTTATTATATACAACCATTTTCAGGTCATTCTTTTCCATATGGTCTTTTGCTATTTTGATTCCTTCCAACTTTTCATCTCCTCCATTATGTTCTTCATATATTCTACATCAATAGGGTTAAATATGAAACAGTTTTCCCCAGATACTTTACTATTTCCTCCCACTTCCTATATAATAGGATATTATGTACAAAAAGAATATCCGAAAGATGAGGTAGATTATGTATCCTGATATATCATACAGCGAGCTGGAAGAAAAACTGAAAACCGATGAATATGTTCTAATAGATGTACGGACCCCAGATGAGTATGCCCAGGAGACCATTCCTGGAGCAATCAATGTTCCCCTGTTCTCCAACGAGGAAAGGGCCATTGTGGGAACAGCCTACAAGCAACTGTCCGTTGATGAGGCCAAGATGATCGGTGTGGAGGCAGTGGCCAAAAGGCTTCCTGACATGTTCAAGACACTGCTTGAAATCAACAAGAAGCACAAGCATCTTGTGTTTTTCTGTGCAAGGGGAGGCTTCAGGAGCGGAAGTGTTGTGGCTTTCCTGCAGAGCCTTCATATAAGTGCATTGAAGCTTCAGGGTGGCTACAAGGCCTACAGGGCATATGTGAACGAAAGGCTGCCTGAGGTTGCAAAGGATATTGAATTGATTGTACTTTACGGAAACACCGGCACAGGCAAGACCCAGGTCCTTGAGGCACTTAAGGCCAAAGGTGCTGATGTGTTGGACCTTGAGGGCTGTGCAAACCACAGGGGCTCAACTCTTGGAGCTGTTGGATTAGGTGAGCCCAATACCCAGAAGATGTTTGAGGCCCTGCTGTATGAGGAGCTGAAGGACAGGAAGGGAAATCTGGTCTTTACTGAGGGAGAAAGCAAGAGAATCGGCCGCTCAGTAATTCCCGATTATATCTTTGAGAAGATCCGTAGCGGAATCCATGTTGAGATTACAGCTCCAATGGATATCCGGGTTGAGAACATCGTAGGAGATTATGTTTATGAAACGGACCACGAGCTGATTGAGGCTCTTAATCACCTTAGAAAGAGACTCGGTAACGATAGAATTGACCAGTTTATTGAGCTGGTAAGGCAGAATGATTACCGGTCTGTTGCAAGAGACCTTATGATTGAATACTATGATCCCATGTATGAGCATAATCCCAAGAATTATGTTTTTCATGTTGAGAACCAGGAGCCGGAAAAGAGTGCGGAAATACTTATAAACAAGTTTATAGTCGAAAGTGGAAAGTAGAAAGTTGAAGGGTAAGGTAATAAGTAAGAGGTAATATCTAAGAGGCAAATGAACATTGAAAATTGAACACTGAACAATAGATAAAAAATCTAAAAACTAATATCTCATAATCAAGTATTTTTGCTTAGTCAAACAGTGGTTCAGTTAAGGATGAAATCAGTAAGATTAAGGTAAAAGATTAGCAGCTGACAAACTTGTCAGCTGCTTTTAGCTATTCCACTTTATCTAAGATAAGGGTAGGAAATGCCCTCATCTATATCCCAAACTGTAACAAAATCCCATCCACCGAAATTTGATGAATCGGTCATCTGTAAAGATGTATAACCCATGCCAGCTGCTGATGAGGTAATACCTGAAGCATCAATGTCCCAGTAGCTTGAAGTAACTGTACTGGCAGAAGCTTTATAGCCAACTAACCCTCCCCATCGGAATGTTCCGTTTACAACTCCGGTTGAGTAACAGTTGGATAAAGCACTCGAACTATTATAGTAACCGTGTATTCCTATTAATCCTCCAACATACTGATCTCCGATAACATTACCATAAGCATATGAATTGCTAATTGAAGCGTCATTCATTCCAACCAAGCCACCAACAAAGTTATCAGATCCTTCTACAAATCCTAATGCGAATGTTTTGTCAATAGTACCACTATTATAGCCACTCAGTCCACCTACATATCCACCACCAGAAACATTTCCAGTGGAGTAACTATTGCTTATAGTACCTTGACTTTCTCCTACAAGACCTCCTGCATAATTGGTAGTACCTGTTACGGTTGCATCTGAAAAAGAGTCCCGAATTTCACCGCTACCCCGATTAAGTCCAACGATTCCACCCACACTACCTATACCTTGAACAATACCGCTTCCTGTGCAGCTTTCGATGATGGCGGCTTCATTGTCACCTACTATAATTCCCAATCGGCTTCCCTGAGTTGGTGTTTTATTAGCTATTGTACAAGATCCTGAAGATAATCTAATTTCTCCATCTCTTGTCCAGCCGGCGATGCCTCCAACACTCATTATTCCCTCAATTGTTCCAGTTACAGAACACGCTTCAATAGTTCCATAACTGACTCCAACGATACCACCTATAAACTCTCTCCCATCAATACTCACGTCAATTAGATTCAAATCATGAATAAATGAAGTTTCTGAAGTTGTCCCAAAAAGTCCTATTCTACTATCCGAACCTGAGATCGAGAGGTTTGTTATATTTCCATTGTCTCCATCGTATGAACCCGTAAAAGGATTTAGAGTAGAACCTATTGGCTCCCATCCTTTACCGTCATTGTAATAATCTCCACCAGTGGTAACATAGTCCGCCAGATCAATGTCCTCTATCTGAATGAAGTTGGCATCCAAATATTTTCTCACATTGTTCAGATGTTCAGCTGTTGCTATTTGATATGGATCGGATACAGTCCCTGAACCACCTGCAAATTCTCCCTCATGGTCAAACCCCTGCCAATATAAAGCGGGATATCCGTCATTGTCTGTTGGATTCATAGTCCACTCAGTTGGAAAATCCCAACCAACATAGGTTGATAGCGATAGCATTTCTGCTGTTGTCTTAGGCATTCCTTTTCCAGAGTTGTCTGACTGATATGATGTTTCAGAGTTGTAATAGCTGTCATCAACTGTTGGGACAGTACCACCGGTTGTCTTGGAGCCTATCAAGCCACCAACATAGGAGCTTCCATTAACCCTACCTGTTGAATAACAATTGGTTACTGAAGAGCCAACACTTAGATAACCGGCAAGACCACCAATATAACTTCCTCCTGTGACAGGTCCCATAGCATAGGAATCATTAATAGCTGTATCCTGTGCAGAACCAACTAGGCCTCCAACTGATTGACTAGATCCTGATACATCTCCAGACGCATAGGTGAACCTAATCTCACCATACCCTGAGTAGCCCGCTAGACCACCGACATATTGAGTTCCTGATGGATTGCTCTCCGCATATGACTCGGCTATGGTTCCATTGTTGTCTCCAACCAATCCACCAACCCTCTCTGATCCTGATACAGTCCCAATCCTATGGTGTGAGCCTTCAACCAGGGAGCTGTTGTAGCCCACCAAGCCACCTACATAATATACTCCATTGGCATTGCCTGTAGCATAGCTGTCTCTAATTATACTATTGTATCCATTTATGCCAACCAAGCCACCAATATACTCCTCATTCCCTGAAACATTTCCTTCCGCATTGGAGTTTATCACTGAGCCCTCAAAATTTTCACCTACAAGTCCCCCGATTGTTTTCCAACCGGTGACATCACCCTTGGCATAGGAGCCTTCTATGGTTCCACCACTGTTATATCCTACCAAACCTCCCATCTGATATGGATAACCACCAGATGCAGCATCAACAGGAGCCAAATCGGCTTCACTGAAGCAATCTTCGATTACACCGTAATTGCTTCCAACCAAGCCTCCTGCATTGAAGTCAGAGGTTTTAACTATTCCTGTTGTGGATGAATCATAAATCGTACCAGAATTGAAGCCTACCAGTCCACCTGCATAATCCCATCCGTTCAGTACCTCAACATTGGAAGAGGAACAGTTTGAAATTTCACCAGCGTTATAGCCAACCAAGGTTCCAGTGTACTGGTCAGCAGAAACATAGGAGTTACTCAAATCCATATTTTTCAGTACTGCTGATGAACCAACATATCCGAACAAGCCTTGGTATCTTCCTATAGATCTATTGATATACAGTCCCTCTATGGAATACCCGTCACCATCATAGCTTCCCTCAAAGGGTGCTGACCCTGATCCTATTGGATTCCATCCTTCTCCATCCTTCCATGGTGAAACCCCCAGATCAATATCAGCAATTTGTATGAAATGACTGTCCAGATAATTTCTGACCTCATTTAACTGCTCTGCAGTAGCAACTTCATATGGATTTTCTTCCGTCCCAGATCCTCCCGCAAAGGGGCTTGGAGGATAAGGTATATTTTCACTGCTCTGCCATTTCAGATAAGGATAAGAATTTCCTTCATCTATATTCCAGATGTTTTCAAAATCCCAATCAGTGTAAATAGGAACACTGTTTGTTGATTTAATCATGGCCGACGTTACGTAGCCGACACCTCCTGCTGAAGAATCTATTCCCGAGGTTTCGATGTCCCAATAGCTGTTGTTGACCTCCATATCTTCACTCTTGTGTCCTACAAGTCCTCCTGTCCTGGCATATCCTGTAACCTTTCCTATGGAATAGCAATTGTTTATTGAATGACCCCAGGCGTTTCCAACCAAGCCACCTGCTGTATGGTCTCCAAATACCTCCGCAGTCGAATATGAATTGTGAATCTCAGCATTTGGATTTGACATTCGACCAACCAGTCCACCGAAATAGTAGTCTTGACCATTGATATCCAGGGCGATTACAGAGCCTGATGAATAGCTTCCAGTTATTAATCCATCACTACCAGCTACCAACAAACCTGCATTGTTGTTGGCCATTATGGTTCCCTCTACTGAACAGTTCCGAACTTCTCCACCTCGCTGATAGGCAACCAGGGCACTTACATAACTATTTCCCTTAACATCAACACCCTTCATCTGTACATTTTCTATGATCCCACCTGGTGCCAGCTCTTGGAATAGGCTTTTATAGCTTTCATAGCCTTCATAATCAATTGTCAGGTTTTCTATGATGTAGCCATTGCCATCGAATGATCCTGAAAGTCCATTTGACCACTCACCGATTGGCTGCCAGCCTTCCCCCTCATTCCAGGGTGAGACTCCTAAATCTATATTGGCAATCTGTAAGAAATGACTGTCCAGATGATCCCTTACTTTGTTAAGCTGTTCAGGATTTGCCACCCTGTAAGGATCTTCCTCTGTTCCGGATCCTCCCGCAAATTCTCCGGTTGATTCAAAATACGCTGTGAAGGTTTTGCTTTCAGAGGTTGTTGTATAGCTAAATGCAGATGAGGTGGTTAAAAGGTTTTTACCTTCTCTCCATTCAACAAACTCATATCCGTCATTGGCATTTGCACTTACGTTAACTTCGGTCCCTTCTTCATAACTTCCAGAACCAATTACTGTTCCAGCTCCTGCTGGAACAATGTCTAATGCCAGAGTATATTTGGGTGCAGCAGGCCTTGAAGTTCCAGAGCTTGACTTAGGCTTAAGGTTCTCGGGAAGCTTGATATCATAGCTTGAAGCTTTGGCAAATTCTCCTAGTGCTTCAATTATAACCCCTCTGATAACCACTTCAATCTCAGAATTTGCATACAATTTTTTAACTGTGGAGTCTCTTGACACCTGAATATAAACATTTTCCAAATCCTTGTGAATGTATAATTCCTGCAACTCGCTTTTTCCATTTATCTCAATATCTGCGTTTGCTAATAAATCTATCTTTTCAAAACCACCTTCAAGCTCAATTGCCACTCCAGGTGTTACTCTTATGATCTCAACAGCTCCAAAGCTATTATTAAGCTCTTCTCCTTTCAGTTTTGCTGATGAGTGAAGGTAGGTATTGTTTATTGAAGTACTGCCCTGTGCAATTATTCTAATATTACCATCCTTTTTTATTATCAGTAGATTTTGTAGGGATGAGTTTCTTATTATGATTGAGTTTGCTCCCCCACCCTTTACAATGGTTTCTCCCTTAACTGTTATGTTGTCCAGGATAACATCTCCATCTCCAATGCCTTCTGCCAAGTAAAGGTCTCCATCTATAATCATGTTTTGTAGAGTTACGTCATTGACCGAAACAGTAAGGTTTCCCTTTAGTTCCAGCTTTCCTTGGTCCAAGCTTGGCCCATACACACCAGGCTCATTATAAATAATCCCAAATAGATTATCCAATACCTTGACTGATTCTGCCCTGGTAATATAATTTGAGGCTTTCAATGTGCCATCTGTATAGCCTGTCAAGTATCCCTTCTGTACCGCAAGGATAAGTGCTGCTTTGCTCCAGTCAGGTGTGTTATTAGTATCGACAAATTTTCCAAGAACATCCCCTTCTATTTCTTCCAGCTGCACTAAATTTTTCAATATTACGGCTGCTTCCTGTCTTGTTATCAGTTCATTCGCCCTGAAGGTATTATCTTCATAGCCTGCTATGTATTCTCCATAGATTGCCTTTCTTAAATCTCTGAAGTACCAATCTCTTTCCTCAACATCCACGAATGAGATTGACTCTTCCATTTTGATGCTTATGACATTGTTTATTAACTTTACGAACTCGGCTCTTGTAATTTTGTCATCAGGCCTGAATGTGCCATCTTCGTAGCCACTAATCAGCCCCTTACCAGACCACTCTTCAATGTCATCTTTTGCCCAGTGGGCACTAATGTCATTGAATGACTGTCCAAATGCCACTTGCCCAACTCCTCCAAGCATTGAGAAAACCATTGCGAACGTTAATAACCAGCTTAATATTTTCTTATACATTGCCCATACCTCCCTAACATTTCCATTAAATCCTATTTTCTAGCAATAATGAGCATCTACTCCCATAAATTGCTCATAACCCACCCATCTTATATATTATAATATTTCATAAATCGAATGTTAGGTTATATACATTTGGCAATGACGATAATTGGCACATTTCATGACAAAAACTAATGCCGGCAGAAATCTGCCGGCATCCTTTTATTCACCTAACTCTTCATTCTCTTCAGTTTTATTCAATATCTCCATAAACTGCTCACCAGTTATGGTCTCCATCTCAAGAAGATAATTGGATAGTTCCCTCAGCTTGTCCATATTCTCTTCCAGAATCTTCTTGGCCTTGTCATGGGCCTCTTTGATGATTCTCAGGACCTCTGCATCGATCCTTGATGAGGTCTCAGCGGAGCAGGTAAGTGAGGAATCCCCTCCAAGGTACATGTTGGTCTGGGTTTCAAGGGCCATCATGTCAAATTCACCGCTCATTCCATATCGTGTAACCATTGCCCTGGCAATCTTAGTTACCTGCTCGATGTCATTGGCAGCTCCCGTTGTGATTGAGCCGAATACCAGCTCCTCTGCCGCACGTCCACCGGTGATCGTAACAATCTTGTTGAACAGCTCCTCCTTGCTCATAAGCACGCTTTCCTGCTCTGAGATCTGCATGGTGTAGCCCAGGGCTCCCGAGGTCCTTGGTATGATTGTAATCTTGTGGACCGGGTCTGAATCTGTCTGCTTTGCAGCAACCAGAGCGTGCCCGATCTCGTGGTAGGCGATGATCCTCTTCTCCTTGGTGGAGATAACGGAATTCTTCCTTTGGTAGCCTGCTATTACAACCTCAACTGACTCCTCAAGGTCAGGCTGGCTTACCTTGTCCCTACCCTGCCTTACAGCACGTAGGGCAGCCTCGTTTATCATGTTTGCAAGGTCAGCTCCCGAAGCTCCAGCAGTGGCCCTTGCTATTGCATTGTAGTCAAGGTCCGGATCAACCTTGACAGCCTTGGCGTGAACCTTCAGAATGTCCTCCCTGCCCTTCATGTCAGGCAGCTCCACCGGAACCCTCCTGTCGAACCTTCCAGGCCTTAGAAGGGCCTTGTCAAGGGACTCAGGCCTGTTTGTGGCAGCAAGGATGACAACTCCCTCCTTGCCGTCGAAGCCATCCATCTCGGTCAAAAGCTGATTAAGTGTCTGCTCTCTTTCGTCGTTGCCGCCGATACCTCCGCCGTCACGCTTCTTTCCGATTGTGTCGATCTCATCTATGAAGACTATGCAGGGTGCCTTTTCCTGTGCTTGCTTGAAAAGGTCCCTTACCTTGGCCGCTCCCATTCCAACAAACATCTGAACGAACTCAGAGCCCGAGATTGAGAAGAAGGGCACCTTGGCCTCTCCTGCAACAGCCCTTGCAAGAAGGGTCTTACCGGTTCCCGGAGGTCCCACAAGAAGGGCTCCCTTTGGAAGGTTTGCACCGATATCCTTGTACTTGCCTGGATTGTGCAGGTAGTCAACAATCTCCTCAAGAGCCTCCTTGGCCTCATCCTGACCGGCAACATCCTCGAAGGTCTTGCCTGTCTGGGATTCAACGTAGATCTTTGCATTGCTCTTTCCAAAGGAAAGTACATCATTTCCTCCGCCCATCCTCTTCTGCATTGACCTGGCGAAAAGCTGGCCTATTGCAACAAAGATGGCTATTGTTATAATCCAGGAGAAGATTGTACTCATGAGGGATGGTGTGGTGTCTGAAATCTCCCTTGAGAATACCACATCAGCATCGTTCAACCTCCCCACCAGGTCAGGGTCATCCATGGTTCCCGTAACAAAGACGGTCTCCGTTCCCTTCTCCTGAATGAAAATGTCGTTGTCCTTTATTTCAACCACATCAATCTCTCCGTCCTCCAGCATCTGAAGGAAGGTTCCATAATCTATCTGCTCTATGTCAGACTGCATCATCCTAGGAAACACGACCATGTTAAGCACAATTATCACTATAAGAGCGATAAGGTAGTAGTATATGATCGGCTTCTTTGGTCTTTTGAAATTATTCATATTATCACCGTTCCTATCCAAATAGACCTATTTAAGGTCTGAAAATATCTCCCAAGGGAGATTCACCATTCTAGGCATGGTTTGCCTTCATGCCGGTTGCATTTCTGATTGCCTTTACAAGAGGGGGTATTATAACAAGCTGTATAAGTATCCCCGGTATTCCCGTTACAATGGCACCCTTTATAAAGGCCCAGGGTGACATCTGGACGCCAAAGAAGGTTGAAAGGACAAACACCACAATGGCTGCCATGACCCTTCCATCAATCATCCCTGCTATCAGCGGGAAGAAGGTCTTTCCAGGGTACTGCTTTGCTATAAATCCAGAGGTGAGCCCGTACACCCCAAGCTCAAATACCATGATTGGAAGCATTGGAAACATTGGGGGCATCCCAGTCATTACACTGCTGAGTAGCGGGGTTATGACTCCTGTAAAAAGTCCCGCAAGGGGGCCAAGGGTCAGACCTGCCATAAGTACAGGTATGTGCATGGGAAGGAAGACCGGTCCTCCCATGTTGAAGCTGTGAAAGGCGATGGGAAGGACTATTCCCAAGGCTATAAACATTCCAGTCATTACAATTTTTCTAGTGTTCATCTTATCCTCCCTTGTATGAAAAGCTAAAGGAGACCAGACGTGCCGATCTCCTTCTAATCTTACTTGAATGTGTCAATCAGCGCATCCAGCATGCTTGTATCGTACTGCTCGATGGCTCCGTTGTCAACTAGGGAAGCTATTGCAGGATCTATTGGAACCCTTGCAAAATGCTGAATTCCCTGGTCGGCGGCAACCTGCTCAACCTTGCTCTCTCCAAATACGTTTATCTTCTTTCCGCAATCCGGACAGCTTAAGTATGACATGTTCTCAACTATTCCAAGGATTGGAACGTTCATCATCTTGGCCATGTTTGAGGCCTTGGTCACGATCATGGAAACCAGCTCCTGGGGTGATGTAACTACTATTATCCCATCCACAGGCAGTGACTGGAATACCGTCAAGGGAACATCCCCTGTTCCAGGTGGCATGTCCACGAACATATACTCAATATCTCCCCATTGAACGTCTGACCAGAACTGCTTTACAACCCCTGCTACGATTGGACCTCTCCAGATTACAGGGTCAGTCTCCTTCTCAAGAATCAGGTTAACAGACATTATGCTTATTCCAGTGTCGCTCCTTTTTGGCATCAGGGATTTCCCGTCAGATACCGCCTTGCCGTGGATACCGAATGCCTTTGGAATTGAGGGACCCGTTATGTCAGCATCCATGATTGCCGTTCTGTAGCCCTTCTTGTTCATGTTGACCGCAAGCATTGAAGTTACAAGGGATTTTCCTACTCCACCCTTGCCGCTTACGATGCCGATTACCTTCTTCACTGAGCTCTTTTCATTCAAGGCTACGAAGAACTCATTCTGAGGCTCTTTTCTGTCGTTGCAGTCAACGCCGCAGGTGCTGCAGCTGTCATTACATGTTTCACTCATTAAAAATACGCCTTCTTTCTTTATGTTTATTTATATTTTATTCAATACCTCTTGCCATTCTGTTTCTTCCCTGTCTTTGACGACGTCTGTTTCCACAGTGGAAATAGTCGTGATCGCAATCGCCATCGCACAGCTTGTAGGATCCGCCCTCTATCTTAAGGGTAAGTCCATCCACTACCGCATCAGCAAGCTTCTTTCTTGCAGAGATGTATATCCTTTGGACGGTTGTCCTTGCAACATTCATTCTCTCTGCACATTCCTCCTGCATCAGTCCTTCCTTGTCGATAAGCCTGATTGTCTCGTACTCCTCTACAGTCATGACAATCTGACTTCCATCAAAGGGTCTTCTATTCAAGGGACCGAAAAGGTCGGTCTCTGGAAGACAGCATACTCTTCTTGTTTTTGTTGGTCTTGCCAATCAAATCACCTCCATACCCTAGTATTATACCACGAATTAATCCGCGTTGCCAGAGAATTTGAAATTTGATTTAATTGGCTTTGTTATCCTATTCCAGGAGGGTTATGGAGGCTCTATCGTAATCCAAAATACCTTCCCTTTTCATTTTCTGAAGCTCCCTGCTGAGGGAGGTCCTCTGCACTCCCAGTCTTTCCGCAAGCTCTTTTTTTGAGGTTGGCAGAATTATCCTTTCTCCTCCCTGTCTTTTCCTTTCCATTTGAACAAAGTCCATGATCTTTTCCCTAAGGGGCTTCATGGATATCTCTGTAATCCAGTTTGCAAGGGAGATGGCCTTGTCGGATACAATCTGTAGGAGAGATTCCGTGAACCTTGGATTGTCCCTGGACAGCTCAAGAAGCAGTCCCTTTGAAAGCTGAAGAATCTCCGTATCCTCCACTGCAGTTACAGAGAAGGGGTAGGCGCTGTCTGTTGAAAAGAGAAGATTCACTCCCACAATGTCACCCTTCTTGAACCTTGCAAGGGTTATTACGTTTCCCTCCTGGTCTATGCTGTGTATGTCAACGGTTCCCTTAAGGACAATATCCATTGTAGTGCAGACCTCTCCCTGCAAATAGACCAGCTGATTCCCTTGGAACCTTTTGGTCTTGACATTATCCTTTCGGATGGCTTCCTCAAGCCTATGGGGTTCTATATTCACAAAGGGCTCAATTGAATTGATCATTCTACCAATATACTCCATTTCATCCTCCATTTGTGTTACCTAGGTAACTTTCATATGTACAGTTCATAAGTATACTGGAACTATTACATAATTGAAAGGGGTCAAACATGAAAACACGCTTCAGAAAATCAGTACAGCTTTTTTTCCTTGGAATATTCATTCTTCTTGTAATCCTCAACAAGCCTCAGCTTTGGATGGGGCTTCTGCTCCTTGGAGTGGCAGCATCCTTTATATTTGGTCGACTGTATTGCGGATGGATCTGTTCAATCAATACCGTAATGGAAGCGGTCACAGCCTTTAAAAGAAAAAGTGGCATAAGGGACAGGAAAATCCCCGATGTCCTAAAGCGTCCCCTTGTACGCTGGGGAATGCTTCTGCTCTTCTTTGCCACCTTCATCCTTGTTATGCGAACGGGTAAGCAGATGCCCATACTTCCGGTACTGTTTCTATTTGGAATCATTCTCACCTTCTTCTTTCACGAGGAGCTTTGGCACAGATTCCTCTGTCCCTATGGAAGTATACTTAACAGGAGCTCCAGGAATCCAAAATACGGAATGAAGGTGGACCCGGACCTTTGCATCAGCTGCGGCAGGTGTGTTAATGCGTGTCCCGCCCTTGCAATTGAGAAGGACGAAGTGTCCCACTTCATAAACAGGGAGGATTGCCTTGTGTGCATGAAATGCACGGAGGTCTGCACTCCTAACGCAATAACCTATGAGTAGGAAAAGCTAAAAGCTCCCAAACGGGAGCTTTCGTTTTCTAAAGACCTAACAGCTGGTCTATTCCTGCCTTGTCAAAGCCTACGATTATCTGTCCGTTGATGTCAAGGACAGGTACGCCTCTTTGCCCAGATTTCTGAACCATTTCCACTGCCTTGTCATAATCCTTTGATACGTCATGGTCAGTGTAAGTAACATTCTTTGAGTTTAGGTAATCCTTTACCTTAGTACACCATGGTCAAGACGGGGTTGAATAAATTATTACACTCATTGAAATTCCTCCTTATTATTTTCGATTACTATACATATACCATGTGTGACTTGTTTTAAACATTTGTTGACCAAGTATGTCCAAAACTTAAAAAATATTGAATCCCATCCATATGAAAGGCAGGAACTAAAACCGGTTCCAGCCTTGATTTTACCTGTTATTCAATCTCTATGCGGTTCTTTTCCTTAACGGATTTCTCAACCTTGGGAACTGTTATTTCAAGAACCCCACCATCCAGCTTGGCCTTGATGTTGTCCGAATCCGCATCGGCCAGATAGACGCTTCTGCTCATTGAGCAGTACCTTCTTTCCTTGTGGATGTAGTTCTTCTTCTCCTCATCCACCTTCTCTTCCCTCTGGATACCGATCATCAGCTGTCCTTCATGCATTTCTAGAGTGATCTCCTCCTTTTTCACCCCTGGCAGCTCAGCCTCGATCAGGTATTCTTTCTCCTTGTCCTGAACGTCAAGCTTAAAGGTGTCTCTAGCCAAACTTCTTCGTGGCATCATCAGATCGTCACTAAAGAAGTCATCAAGCATGCCGTAGAAATCACCCAAGCCTGTTCCAGTCAGTCCTCTGTTCCTTCTGTTGAAAGGTACTAGTCCTGCCATGATTAACAACTCCTTTTATATTGTATTTTTGTTTTAGCACTCTCTTGTTTTGAGTGCTAACCTTTTGCAATTATATTATAGGGCATATGTTTTTAATTGTCAATACCATTATCATGATTTTTTCAGATCCACCACATACCAGGCAGCTCTCTTGTCAACATCCCTCTTGCTGACATTTCCGAATTCCTCCCTCAGCTCCTCCTCCACAGCCTTGATGAAGTTGAAGTAGTCTCCCCCCTCAAGCCACTCAACAATATCATTGGCCCATCTTCTCTCCTGGTTGTAGTCATAGATGATCATTTTCCTGCTTGTAACCCTTGCCATTTCACGATACATTCTGAGCCTTTCCTCTTTTTTCATGCCGTGGGCAACATATGAGGATATTGATAGGTCAAAGGCATCATCCTGGAAGGGAAGACCCTCAAGTACATCAGCCATTACACAGTCCGCAAGGATGTCCGCATTTCTTCTTTTTGCTATTTTGAGCATCCTCTCAACCGGCTCAACTCCTGTCACATGGAGGCCATTTTCAGCCAATACCCTGCAAAGGGCTCCAGTTCCAAAGCCAATGTCCACAGCTGTGGAATACTCTCTGAAATCCAGAAAATCACGGTTATTCTTGATAATCTCCCTGTAGTGGTCCACCTGCTTGTTGTAGAAGAGTCCGTATATGGGTGCTATTGTATGAAAAACTCCATTACTCATGATCTCAACCCCCTATATGTGAAAATAGTAGGACCTCATAAGGTATGGATCCCGGTACTTTTCGTTAAGTCTCCACAGGCTATTCTTAACTGCCTGCAGGGAGAGCCTGCCTTCCCTGAACCTGTCCAGGTCACTTCTGAACCTGTTTTTCTCCTTTTCTGTGGCTACATCCTTGAAATAGCCCCACACATGCTGGATTCCATTTACCACCGTCCCCTGGGTTGGGCTGGTCCTGTATATGGCCTTGTCAACAAGGCTGTAGAATTCCTCAACCGGATAGGAGTCCTTGTCCTTTAGGAGGCCTCGGATCCTCTGGTAGCCTTCAGGAGACCTTTCAAGGACATTGTATTTGTATCTGCTCCATTCACCCTCCAGATTCTCTATTTTTCCAGTTTTTATTACAGCATTGATCGCCTTTTTTGCAGACAGGTTCTTATCCTTGACCTCCAGCATGATATCAAGGTCATGGTGGATGTTTTCCTCTATATATTCCAGGAGCTGTCCCACATCTATTGTCTCTGAATGGGCCCCCAGGTTCTTCCTTGGATCCTGCTGGGAGTAGTGGATCTTCTGGATGCCATCCTCCTCTTTCCAGGTCTTGGCAGCCTCCCTGATCCACATGTGATCCTTTCCGTCTCCAACCTTGACCTGGTGGTGGAGGTTGTCAAAGACAACTGGTATCTTAAGGGTGGTTCCAATTTCAAGGACCTCCTCAATATTGTACAGCCTCTCGTCGTTTTCAATTATTAGGCGACCTTTCACACCCTCAGGAAGCTTACGGTAGTTTTCCTTGAATCTTCTTATGGCAGAATTTTTATCCCCGTACACCCCTCCAATGTGGATGATTATCTTTGCCCTTCCATCAAGCTGGAGACTGTCCAGGACCAGGTTGTGGTAAACAAGGTCATCAATCGCCCGATTGACAACATCCCCATCAGGTGAATTTAGGACCGTGTACTGACCCGGGTGCATGGATATCCTCATGTCATTGTCCCTCATAAGACCTCCAAGCTCCTGGAATTGAGGCTTGAAAACCTCCCACCATTTTGTACCGTTCACAGGGCTTGACCCGAAGGGTATAAGGTCTGAGGACAGCCTGAACATATTCAGACCATCCTCAGCATTGTACCTTAAAATGTTCCCCAAGGTATTAAGATTGTGACCGGTTACTTCATTAAGCCTTTCCGGTGTTGCTTTCTTGCTGGTGACCCCCTTGAAGTCCGTATAGGGAATCCCTTTTGTAAGGCATGCATATCCTATTCTCATGTTTTCATCCTTTACTCTACCTCTATAGGGTTACCTTGTCGTATTCCCTCAGGTTGTTTGCCCTTATTATATCCATCAGCTTGATGGGGTAGTTGGGGTCAGTGGCATAGCCAGCCCTTCTTATGGCCCAGGCTCCCATTGTACTGTTGTACATCACGTCCCTGAATATTCCGTAGCGGTCTTTCTGGAGAAGCACCTTGTGGTCATTCCAGCTCTCCACAGGGTCCATATATGCCCTGAATTCAGCGTCAATCCTGTAGGTTACTCCATTGTAGACCTCCCAGGTGTTTGATATGACCGATCCGTTGCTGGCGCTTCCCTTTATTCCAAAGAGATTGTTTGACATCTTGCCTGAATACTTATCCCTTGGCACATACTGTCCCCAGCCTGTTTCAAGGATTGCCTGGGATGTCTGTATCGCAGCGGACATTCCTGTCCTTCTGTAGGTCTGGACAGCCATTTCAGCTGCAAAGGACTTGAACTGATCCTTTGGAACTATACTCTTCGGACCAAATATCTCCTGTGCATAGACCTGAAAATCAACGGTTTCACTGGTTACAATCCTCCCGTTGTAGGTTGCTCGTGCTAGAATTCTCCAGTCCCCCGTATCCTGAGGCTGTGGAGTGTAGACTGCCTTTTTTGTATCCGGATTTGCAGCAATTGTCCTTGTACCCCCAGTTCCCTTGTTTGTAAGGACAAACTGAACGTCTGTAAATTCAACATTGCTTCTGTAGGTCAGGTCTGTATCTCCTGTCACCACCTGCTTGGGTCCGATTCCCTGTAGCTGAAGCTGTGGAGTTCCTTGGAAGTTGACTCTTACGGGCTCACTGGTGACGATGTTGCCCTGCGAATCCACAACCCTTACCATCAGGTCTTTCCAGCCGGATATCTCAGGGCCTGGGAACCAGGTATAGGTTCCGTATGGAATGGTCTGAATTACTGTCTCCATTCCCGTTGAAGGGTCTCTCATAAGGAAGGTGGTCTCCCTTACATCAAAGTTTCTGTTTGCCATAAGGGTCACTGGATTTCTTATGGTGGATCCCTCGGTTACCCCTGACAGGGTCATCCTTTTGGGTACCTGTACATTCACAGTATATACCTTGCCTGGAAACTCATTTTTTTGGTGGTCCAATGCAATTATCTGTACGGTATTAAGACCGTTGTCCGTAGACATTGGATTCCAGGTGAAGGGGCCGTAAGGGTCCCTGTTTTCCTCTATCTTCACCCTTCCAGTGGAAAGGTTTGTTATAACGTATTTCACTGAATATGGTGCAAAGTTAAGCTTTGGCATGATCTCCCTGGCTGAGCTTAGAACCATGTTGTTTACAAGACCTGTCATGTCAGCTTCAGGTATGACCCTAACTGATACAGGTATGCTGTCTCCCCCAAGGAAGCTTCCATTCTGGTCATAGACGCCGGCAACCAGCATCCTGTCCCCTGTGTTTTCAACCTCGGGTATATATTCAACTGCCCTTGTGGCTGCATCTGACATCCCCACTATAAAGCCGGTATGGTCCTTCTTGTCAAGGAGAAGCAGTCTGATCTGGTTGCCTGCTTTAAGGAGACTAGAATCCCCGGAGACCGTGATCCTTGAGGTCCCTGTGATATAGCTCCCCCCTTCATGTGAGGTTATGTTCACGTTGTAGAAGGGCTCAACAGCCGCTGCCCTGCTTGAGTCAACGGTCACCGTTCTTGTGGCGTTGTCCCAGCTTACACCTACTCCAAGTCCATTGCTTATGAGCCTTAGGGGCACAAAGGTCCTGCTGTTTATTATCCTTGGAGCAACATCGCTTACTACAGCATCATTGCCATTACCAAGCTCCACGACCCTGCTGTCAATTATCATCCTCAGGGACCTGTCTCCCTTCCATGCCTTTACGGTTCTGGTTACATTGTCCCAGCTGACCTCTCCCCCGATTTCCTCCGTAACAAACCTTATTGGGACGAGGGTCCTGCCGTTTTCTATTATGGGCTCTGTCAGATGGGTTATGTCCTTTCCGTCAACAACCAGCTTTATGGGCTCCATTCCAGTGGCTTCAGTATCGCAGCCATTGAACATTGCAAGCATCATGGCCAGTGTTCCTATTGTAAATAGCTTGGTCAATCTATTCATATCAAATGCACCTCTCTTTAGCTAATATTTTTGTCAGTTCCACTCCAAAAGTCTTCTCTCGCCTTCAAGTGCCTGGATTTCGGTTATGTCCTGGCTAACTTCAAGCACCCCCCTGTACTGGCCGTCTTCGTTTCTCATGGCAAAGTACTGTATCAGTATCATCCTATCCCTTATTTTTATCCAGAAGGTGGCAGTATCCCTTTCTCCCCTTCTGAAGGCTTCAACAATCTCCTCCACCACATGGACGCTGTCTGGTGGATGGCACTTGTTCACATCCCGTCCGATTATTGCAGGTGACCTTGGGAAGATCCTGTCCTTGGGACGGGTGAAGAACCTTACCTTGTTGTGTTGGTCAACAAAGGTCATGTCGACTGGAAGGGAATCAAAGATAAGCTTGATCTGGTCAAAGGAAAGCTCTCCCGTCTCTGTCCTGAACCTTCCATCTGACAATTGTTCTTCGGTGCTTTCAATGTATTCCTCCTCCCACTCCTTCTGGATGAAGGGGAAGCTGTAATCATAGCTTTGTCGGTGCATCTGGTGCCATTCCTCCTCACTGAGCACCTCACATGCTGCCGGGAAGAGGATTATTTCCTCCTTCTTAACTATACCCAGGATTCCAAAAAACAATTCCGCTATGGCGACATTCACCTCATGGTCGTCACTCCCGGGATCCCTAAGCTTCACCAGAGCATTGTCAACCTGGTCCTTCACCATGTCATGGAGCCCCCACATTATTGTCAGACCTTCAAACCTTGGAAGCTTCTTTTCCAGGTAGGGAAAGAGTATGTTTTCCTTCTTGGTGTAGTGGGGATAGAATTCCTTCAGCTCTTCGATTAGAGGTATGAGCTTTTCCCTTCTCATCTGTGAAGTGGGCTCCTTCACTATGGTCTTGATATGGTCGGTCTTTTTCCTCAAAGCCTGGTTTTCAAGCTCCAGGTCAGTGAGGAAGTTGTCACTTTCAGGTCTCTTCCAGGTATGACTTGTAAGGCTTTCGTGAAAAACATTTATTATCTTGTCAAGAAATGTTAGAATCTCCTTTTCTGTCATGCCATCCTGAAGAAGTCCGTGGAAAACCTGAAATGCATCCTGAGGCTTGACGGTGGTGATGTCATCCTTGTACTCCAGATAAAGCTTCCTTCCGTCTTCCTTGCTGTTGAGTCTTCTTATATATTCTTTAAGTCTATCTATTTTTCCCGCATCCTGATTCATCCAATCGCTCCCTTCAAGGTGATGCTTTAATTATACATTAGAACCTGCTTTGAGGCAAAAAAATAACAGGAGCAACTAGGCTCCTGTGGTTTCCAAATTATTCCTGTACTGGTCTCTTGTAATGGAGTAGCAATGCTCGTCGTGGACCCTTCCATCATAGGTTACGGTTGCACGCTTAAGCACCCCTTCATGGGTCATTCCACACTTTAGTATCACACTTTTTGACCTGTCATTGTGAGGATAATGGTAGGCTGATACCAGGTCAATCTCCAGAACCTCAAAGGCATAGCTTATGATCCTCCTTGATGCCTCCGTTGCATAGCCAAGGCCCCAGTGCTGGGAGTTCATTACATAGCCCATCATTCTGGCGGATTTGTTGTCCCTTTTCTTGTCCCTATGTAGACCTATGGACCCGATTACCTTGGAATTCTCCTTGAGCTCAATGGCCCAAATTTCATTGCTCTTGACAAACTTCTTCAAAAGAAACAGTGATTCATCCTTGTTTCTGTGGTAGTCCCAGCCTGCATCGGGTCCTACCGCAGGGTCTTTCGCGTATTCGTAAAAATCGTTGAGATCGCTCAATTTGAACCTTCGCAGGAGCAATCTTTCTGTTTGGAGTATGGGCATCATTTCACCTCTTGCTACTATTTTGTTGCCATATGAACATTGTACCATGTATTGTAATATTTTGGAATGTTCTCCTTGTCACCTCTATAGGATAATAAGGCTTATTGCCATAACCAGCATACCTGATATGAGGCCCCATATGGCTATATGGTGTTCTCCATACTTCTGAGCCGTTGGCAGCAGCTCATCCAAGGAAATGTAAACCATGATTCCTGCAACCCCCGCAAAAATGATTCCAAACATCCTCTCATCAAAAATACGCATGAGGAGGAAGTATCCCACCAAGGCACCCAATGGCTCCGAAAGGCCTGAAAGGAAGGAATACTTGAATGCCTTTCTCTTGCTTCCTGTGGCATAGTATATCGGTACTGACACGGCTATACCCTCTGGGATGTTGTGTATTGCAATAGCAATTGCAATTGATATTCCAAGGGAAGGGTCCTGCAATGCACTGATAAAGGTTGCAAGGCCTTCAGGAAAATTGTGGATTGCAATTGCAAGGGCTGAGAAGAGTCCCATCCTCATTAGCTCTTCATTCTCTTTAGCACCCTCCTCCATTTCACCCACATCCCTCATCTCGTGGGGATTCTCTCCTGAGGGTACGAACTTGTCTATTAGTCCAATCAGTGCAATTCCGGCGAAGAAGGCAACTGTTGTTACCAGAAGACCTCCTGTCTCCCCGTATATGACCTCCAGTGATTCCCTGGCTTTGGGAAATATCTCAACAAAGGATACGTAAATCATTACACCTGCTGAAAATCCAAGTGCGGCTGATAGAAATTTCTTGTTGGTCTGCTTTGTATAAAATGCCAGTGCACTTCCGATACCAGTTGACAGACCTGCCAACAGGGTCAATGTAAAGGCGAAAATAATTGTGCCAGTGCTTGCTTCCATAAATGTCCTCCTAATTTGTGTCATTTCTTATATAATAGTCATATATTAGCATAAAATCTCAAATAGTCAAATTCCAGGTTAGAAAGTTGTCGGATTAGGTTTTATCTTCATCCTCCTCCATCTCCCTTACAACCTCCACAAATACATGTGCAAGGTCAGGGTCAAACTGGGTGCCTGCATTTCTCTCAATTTCCTTCAAGGCCTCTTCCTCCGGCAGCTTTCTCTTGTATGGACGTTCCGTTATCATGGCATCATAGGAATCAATGATGGAGACTATCCTTGAAAGAACCGGTATTTCGTCGTACTTCAAACCATCCGGGTAGCCTGTTCCATCCCAACGTTCATGATGGGACAGGATGTAGTCCGATATGGCCGCAAGCTCAAGCGATGCCATGGCAATCCTGTAGCCCATTTCAGGGTGCTTTCTTATTATCTCCCATTCCTCCTCCGTAAGGGGCTCCTCCTTGTTGAGGAGCTCAGTATCAATTGTGATTTTTCCTATGTCATGTATTGAAACAAGGGTTTGGAGCTTATCAAGCATTTCATCGTTGAATTCCAGCCTCTTGCCCATTTTTCTGGCAACCTTCTCCATATTTGTAAGGTTCTCCTCGTTTTCCTCCCCACGTCTGAGAAGTGAATTCCTTATGGACTTAATGATTGTACCGTGGGTGCTCTTGTGGTCAAAAAGCTTGTTTCTGTACATGTGGTCCTCCGCCAGCTTGATGGTTTCGGAAAGCTCCTCCTCCATCCCTTCCTTGGTTGCATACCCAAGGGAAATGCTTATCTGCACGGGAGAATCCTTGTTGAGCTGGTTGATCAGCTCACCTTCCTGTCCAATCCTCTTGACTATCATCCTGGCAATGTCCAGGGTTGTATTTGGCAGCAGGATTACAAACTCATCTCCACCTGTCCTGGCCAGAACATCGGTGCTTCTGATTGATTCCTTGAGGAGCTCTGCGGTTTTAATAATGAGCTGGTCCCCGTACTCGTGACCAAAGGCATCGTTTATAAGCTTAAGTCCGTTTATGTCCCCAACGATTACCGAAAGCGGAAGTGATTCCTCCCTGTTTATCTGGTCTATGGTGTGGTTGTAATATCTTCTGTTGTAGACTCCCGTCATTGCATCGTAGTAGGTCAGGTAGTTTATCCTCTCCTCCCTCTCCTTCTGCTGGGTGATATCAACCACCATTCCCTCAAGGACAGTGAGGTTCCCTTCCTTGTCCAAGACAGGCTGGCCCTGTTCATAGACCCATTTTTTCTGACCTGCGGCTGTGATTATTTCGTACTCGGTCCGTACCATCCTTCCATCGGCGACGGCTTCCTCCCAGTGCCTCCAAATTTCATCCCTGTACTTCTCATCTATGATCTCATTGTAGGATATTTCCTTGTTTTCTATGAGGCTGTCAACATCATAGCCTGTAAGCTCCTTGCATCCCTCTGAGACATACTCCATTGTCCAGTGCCTGTCAAATCTGCAGCGGTAAACCATCCCAGGAAGACTCTCAAGGAGGTTTAGCCTGGTCCTTTCGGACTTTCTGAAGTTGTCAAGATACCCTGCCCTTTCGCTGAAGGTTATGGCCAGGATACCGTCTCCAAGGTCAATGACCTTGATGTTGAAGTAGAATGAATTGCTAAATATTATGCCTTCAACCTCTCCATCATCCATTACCGAGGACACAGCCTCACCCAGCTGCTGGGTTATGCTCTCCTCAAGGACTTCAACTATCCTTTTTCCAGCTATGTCGCCCTCCAAATGAAGATAGTCTAGAAGGAGCTGGTTATAATTCTGCACAACCAACTCCTCAAAGGAGGTCTCCCCCTTGAGGATCAGGTATCCCAATGGTGACTTGCTCATTAATTTGTGGTATATGCTGTTCATAAGGCACCTCTTCCCCTTCATAACGGTTGTTGTCTTTATACCCCTTTAAGGAAGCAAGTATTACAGGAATGTAAAATTGTTCAGTCAATATTGATGTGTTTTTGTCAATCACCCCTTTCACATTATTTTCACCTGAGTGTAACAATTTTGCAATGAATTGGATTATCTTTTGTGGTATACTAACATAGATACTTAAAGGGAGGAGACTTAAAATGAATTTAACAAAGGGAAAAAACGGCAGAAAAATAATATTGCTTATGCTGGTACTTGCGCTTGGGGTGTTTGCTGGAGCCTGCGAAAAGGCTGAGGAGCCAAGCGAGGTTGAGGTTGTTGCTAAAATCAACGATGTTGAGATCACCAAGGACGAATTCTACAGCTACCTGCTCCAGCAGAACGGACCTGAGGTTCTGGAGGCATTGATTCTTGAGAAGATGATCATGATGGAGATGGAGGCCAATGATATCGAGGTCTCTGATGAGGCCCTCCAGGAGGAACTGAACGAGATGAAGAACTCCTATGGTGGAGAGGAAGCCTTCCAAGAGGCAATTCAATACTACGGCTTCACGGAAGCGTCTGTTATGAACAATATCAAGCTTAATCTTGGAATTGAGGCATTGATGGAGCCATACATCGATATTACAGAGGATGAGGTGCTGCAGTACTTCATTCAGAACAAGGAGGAATTCGATACCTCTGAGCAGGTAAACGCCAGTCATATACTTGTGGATACTGAAGAGGAGGCAAGGGACATCAAGCAGCAGCTGGACGACGGTGGAGATTTTGCGGAGCTTGCAGCCGAGTACTCAAAGGATGCTTCAAATGCCCAGCAGGGAGGAGCCCTTGGCTTCTTTGGGAAGGGTCGAATGGTGGCACCGTTTGAAGAGGCAGCCTTCGGTATGGAGCCTGGAGAAATTAGCGATCCGGTCCAGACTGATTTTGGATTTCATATAATAAGGGTTGAGGACAAAACTGAAGCCCAGGAGACAAAGCTTGAGGATGTTTCCGATGAGATCAAGGATATCCTTAAGCAGGAGAAAATGAACTCTGCTTACTCTGTATGGTATGAGGATGTTCAGGAGAAATACAAGGTTGAGAACTTTATTCTAAACAACTAGAGGACAAAAAATCTGGATGCCAGGCATCCAGATTTTTTTATGCTATTCTTATTTGTTTTTGTTTCTCTCAAGGAATCCTGCAAGGTCAAGCTCCATTGTAAACCTGTCCTCTCCCTTGCCGTACTCATCCTTTGAGTACAGGATTGACTTGAATCCAATTTTGTCCCTGTAAAGCCTGATTGCAGGCTCGTTGTCCACATCCACTGTAAGGCTCATCTTGTCAAATCCCTGATCCAAAAGGTCCTCTGCAATAATCTTGAGGAATTCAAATCCAAGACCCAGGCTCTGATAGTCCTCTGAAATTGCATAGTCAAACAAGTATGCCTTGTAGAAATCCTCCCAGTCTCTCATAAGTATTGCAAGTCCAACTATCTGATGCTTGCCTTCCTCAGTTAGTATATAGACGTTTCCGTGTCTGATCTGTGGAACAAGTCCCCACTGGTCCATTCCCAGATCTCCAAATATATCCAGTCCAAATTCAACCATGTTCCTCAGGAGCTTAAGGTTGAAGTCCTGTACAAGATACACCTTCAGATTATCCACACCTTCAATATTCTTTACCACCTTATGTGGTAGACCTTTTACCTCTTCTAATTGCATAATCCATCTCCTTTACTTTTTTATGTAAACATTATACCCAAAAACCTCCCTCTTCAACGACTTTTTTGTGATTTAGCCAATGGCAGCACATTGTCCTATCACTATATTGCACAAAAGCCATCAAAAGTATATAATTACAAAAGAAACCTTTAAGGAGAGTGAAAATGGAATTCAAGGATAAGATAACGAGAATGATGCAGATATTGAAAATCACCAACTCCCAGTTGGCCCAACGGCTGGATGTGGATATGTCCCTTGTAAGCCGCTGGAGAACCGGAAACCGCCTTCCATCACAGCGTGGGGACCATATGGAGCAGATTGCAGATTACCTGATGGAGTGCGCCTTCAAGAAGGACCTGCTGGATGAGTTTACAGAGCTTCTGGGTCTCTCGGCAGATGCACACAGAAGCGATCACGTATACCTGAGGTCCCATCTTCTGAACTGGCTGCAGGATGACAAGTACCAGGACAATTCACCCTTTATCAGGGACTTTATCGACAAGGTTGAGTTCTTCACTGGGAGCTCTGAGTTTAACCCTTCACACCACAGGCTACATAGCCCTCCTGAATATTCCATTGAGGATATTTATGTAGGAACCGATGGCAAGCGTGAGGCCATGAAGAGATTTCTTCACCAGATATCCCTTTCAGAGGAAATCCTTGATATTTTCTTTTACAGTGATGAGCCCCTTGAATGGATTACAGACGATATAGACTTCTATTTCATCTTTAATGGAATGCTCTCTGATGCTCTGGCCAAGGGCCATAGGCTAAACATAATCCAGCCGTACTACAGGGAATTCAGGAGCATAATGGAGTCCATTGAAAGATGGCTTCCTGTCTATCTTTCTGGACAGATACAAACATATTATTACCATGAGGAGATAAAAACCATTTTTGGAAACACTGTGGCTGTTGCAGGAGATGTTGCAGCCTTAAAGTCAGCCTCCATAAGGTCAAACTCCCAGAACAGCATTAACTTTTATGTTACTGATGAAAAAATTGTCCATTCCATCAAGGAAAATCTGTTGAGCTTTATAGGGGAATGCGACCCTATGATGAATATCTTTGGCTTCCATAACCTAAAGGAGCTTATTGACTATCTGCTGAAGCAGGGTGACAATCCCGGCGACCTGATAGCCCTTCACCAGACCTTGAGTACAATGACCGTTCCAATGGAATTTCTCCATATGCTTTCTGACTCAAAGGACCTGCACAATACCCATATAAAAAGAACAGGACTCCTGAAGGATAACCTTGAAAAGTACAAATACATTGAAATATTCTCACTGCCTACACTGGAGGAGCTTGACAGTGGCACTGTACAGGTTGAACTGTCAAACCACCTTTCAACTGGGGCTGTCTACTATGACAGGAATACCTTCAGGCTTCATCTGGAGAATGTAATCCACTGGCTGGAGACCTATGAAAACTTCAGCGTTATAGTTCTGGATAAGCTGTTTCTCAAGGATGTTAGAATAACTGTCAAGAAGGACAGGGCAGCAATTCTTTACAAGATAACCCCTTCCCCCTTTGCCTTGGCCTTTGACAACAAGGACATCATTGAAGCCTTCTACTCATACATCGTTTCGGTTATCAATGAATCAGATCAAAAGACCTTGGACAGAAACCTTTCAATAGAAAAATTAAAGGACTACCTGAATAAGATTTAACCATTTAAAGCCTGCAAAGCATCTAGGAATTGGACATATTCCATGATTCTGACTGCAGGCTTTGCCATTGGCTCTAAATTTAAATCTGAAAAAATCAGGGACGGTACTTGACATTAGATACCCCCCTGGTGTATAATTGCTTCTGGAGGTCGAAACAGATGCCAAGACAAGCCCGTATTAAGGATAACTACGGTATTTACTACATCCATCAAACTAGAGGTCCTGGTCGACCTATTTTTCAGTGTGATGATGACAGGGAAAAGTTTCTAAGCATTTTGGATGCTGTAAGGAATAAATTCAATATAATTGTATACGCCTATTGCATCGCCCACGATGAAGAGTATCATCTCATAGTCAATGCAAACGGCTCGGATATTTCAAATGTCATGAAGGCAATCAACATATCCTATGCAATTTATGTTGATTTTCCTGAAAAGCTGTTCAAGGACAGATACAGGAGCAGAATCATTGAGGATCATGGATCCTTGATGGAGTCCATTTACAGTATTCACAGCAGAAAGGAAAATTCCCCGGAGCTTTTCAACAGTACATGCTTCTACAATGAGGTCGGTCTTTTTCAGACAGGTCTGCTAAAAAAGGATGATATTCGGATACTTAAGAACCACTCCATATTCAGCGAGGGTCTGAGAGAGTGCACCAACTGTATCACAACTGTGGAAGAGGCAAAGCTGAGAATTGGTCAGATTCTGAATAATAGGGGAATCACACATGAGGAGCTCCTTAAGGACAAGGATGAAAGGAACAGGATGATCCTTCAGCTAAGAAGAGAATCAACCCTGTCCCTGAAGCAGATTGGAGACCTAATGGGAGGGCTTTCCGAGTCAACTGTATCAAAAATAATAAGCAATCATTGATTTTTTTGCTGAATGATCAAGAACAGTCCCATAATAATAAGCGGAGGTGCATTTAATCATGGAAGTCAATCTTAATTTAGGAAGCAATCCTGGAAAGGAAAAACCAAAAATGGATCCAGAGACAGTCTACGACCTGATTGTTGTGGGCGGAGGTCCTGCAGGCCTCAACGCGGCACTTTATGCAAAAAGAAAGGGTCTCCAAGTTGGAATAATCGCAAGGGATATCGGGGGACAGGTTATGGACACATCCTCAGTTGAGAACTATCTGGGCTTTAATTCCCTGTCCGGCGAAGAGCTGATGAAGAAGTTCATTGGTCATGTAAACGAGCTGAGTGTTCCCATTCTTGAATATGAGGAGCTGGAAGCAATAAATGTAAAGGACAAGTCCAGCATGAGAGAAGTGGTCCTAAAGAATGGTGAGAAATTCAATACTTATTCCGTTATTATCGCAACGGGAAGTAAGCCAAGAAAGCTTGGAGTTCCTGGAGAGAAGGAATATGCCGGCAAGGGTGTTTGCTATTGCGCAATATGTGACGGTCCTCTTTTCGCAGGCGAGGAGGTAATTGTGGCAGGCGGTGGCAACTCTGCTGTTGAAGCTGCAATTGACCTGGCCAAGATCGTAAAGAAGGTCACAATAGTTCACAGATCACAGTTCAGGGCTGACCAGATACTAATAGACCAGCTTTCAAAGCTTGATAATGTTGAAGTGAAGCTTCAGACCCAGATTCTGGAGGTTCAAGGTGACAAGTTCATGACCGGGGTCAAGGTCAAGGACAAGGAATCAGGTGAGGAATACCAGGTTGAGGGTGCAGGTCTGTTTGTTGAAATAGGGTACCTGCCAAACAGCGAAATATTCTCCAATCTATTGGAGCTTAATGAAAGAAATGAGATTGTCGTGGATAGATACGGCAAGACCAGTGTTGAGGGAATCTATGCAGCTGGCGATGTGACCGACACCCCCTACAAGCAGATAATCATGTCTGCCGGGGACGGAGCAAAATGCGCACTTGCCGTAAACGACTATTTGAACACTGTTAACAAGTAAATTACAGGAGGTAATTATGAAATTTTTAAATGAAGAAGTAGCAAAGCAGCTTGAGGGAATCTTTAAGGGTATGAAGGATGATGTTACGGTGGCCCTTTTCACCAAAGACCAGGATTGTGAAACCTGCACCGATACCAAGGACTTCATTTCAGAGCTGGCTTCCGTTGCACCAAAGCTAAGCCTTGAAAACCATGACCTTGAGAAGGATTCCGAGAAGGCACAAGAATTCGGAGTCAAGATGGCACCAAGCCTTGTACTTCTTGACAAGGACAAGAACTACAAGAGAATAAAGTTCAACGGTGTCCCATCGGGACATGAGATCAATTCCTTTATCAGCAGCGTTATGGAGGTTTCCGGAAACTCCCAGGAGCTGCCCAAGGAGATAATGGAGAGGATTGAAAAGATTGACAAGCCGGTTAACATCAAGGTATTCGTGACACTTGCATGTCCACACTGTCCAGGAGCTGTTGAGAAGGCTCACAAGCTGGCACTTGAGAATCCAAACATCCATGCTGACATGATCGAGGCCCAGACCTTCTTTGATATGTCTGAGGAGTACAATGTATCAAGTGTTCCAAAGATAGTGATAAACGACGAGTTCGAGTTTGTAGGCAATCAGCCTCTTGAGGTTTTCCTTGACGAGATAGAAAAGACACAGGTAGCATAAAAAAAATCATGTTTCCCAGATGGGAAACATGATTTTTTTTGTTATTGTTATAGTTTCTTTGAGAATATTGCAAGTACACCAATTACAGCAAGACCGAAAATCATAAGTGATGTCTGCTCGATTGAGATTATACCCATTACGGCAACTATTAGAATTGCCACTGGAATAACGTACTTGACTGTATTGTACCATACGTTGAAAAGACCAAACTTGATTGTTCCACCATTGGTGATCTCATCCTCAAGGTCCTTCTTGTCAACAAACCATCCAACGAATATGGCCAACAGCAATCCACCGATAGCAAGGAATATCTTGTCAGTAAGGATGTCGAAGAAGTCGAATACTCCAACTCCAAACATGGTAAACCCAGACATTAGTCCCATTGAAAGTGATGAAAGAATTCCAGTTACAACCATTATTCCACCAGCTGTGTAAACGGATTTCTTTCTTTCCCATCCTCTTTGGTCTATCAGATATGCTGTAACTACCTCAAGAAGTGATACTGATGAAGTAAGTGCAGCTACTGTAAGTGCCACAAAGAATATGGCTGAGAACAGTGTACCGATTCCTCCCATTGCTGCAAAGATCTGTGGAACAACTACGAATACAAGACCAGCTCCTACTGCAGGCTCCATTCCAAATGCGAAAAGCGCTGGGAATATTGCAATACCTGCAAGCAATGCTACACCGGTGTCCATAAGTGTTACAATCAGAGCATTACTTGGTAGGTTCTCTGACTTTCCAAGGTAACTACCGTATGTGATCATACAGCCCATACCAAGTGATAGTGAGAAGAAAGCCTGCCCAAGGGCTGCAAGGTAAGTCTGTCCTGTAACTGCACTGAAGTCTGGCTTGAACAGGAAGTCTAGACCAGCACCTGCTCCAGGAAGCGTAACGCTTCTTCCAGCGATTAAAAGTAACAGTACGAACAATGTAGGCATAAGTATCTTACCCGCTTTTTCAATTCCGCCTGCAATACCCTTTGCAACGATAGCTATGTTCATTGCAAGGAATATCAACATCCACATAACTGGTTCAAAGGAGCTTGTTATAAAGCCACCAAAAATATCTCCAATTACTGCCGGATTTGAAAGAAGTCCTGTAAATGATTTGAATACATAGGCCAATGCCCATCCACCAACTACAGGGTAGAAGCCCATTATGAAGAATGCACTAAGCACCCCAAGGACTCCTGCGAATGTAAAGTTCTTGTTAATGGATTTGTAGGCTCCAACTGCTGCAAGCTCAGTTCTACGACCAATGGCAAATTCCGAAATCATGATGCTGATACCGATTATTAATGCGAATGCCAAATAAATAATTATAAATGCACTACCACCGTTGTCTCCTGCCATGTACGGAAATCTCCAAATGTTACCAAGACCTACCGCTGAACCGGCAGCAGCCATCAAGAATCCAACCCGGGATCCCCAATTTTCTCTTTGTTTCTTTTCCATCAAATATTCCCTCCTTTAGTACTGTAATGATGCAATAGTTTCACATCTTAATAAATATGATAATACAAAATGGGTAATTTGTCTAGTTGAATTTACAGATAATTATGAAATATTAGTTATTTCTTTAACAATGTGCACCATAAAAACATCTGTTCCTTGAACAGATGTGGGGTTCTCATATTCTTGAATGCTCCATTACGGTGTCAAACTGATTGAAGCCCAGCTTTCTGTACAGCCCTCCAGCTTCAGGATTCTCGTACTCCAAATAGATTTTCTTCCCTTCCCTCTGAAGTAGCTTGATTACATGAGTCATCAGCCTTGTTCCAAAGCCCTTGCCCTGCTGGTTAAGTCTTGTGGCCACACCAACAATCAATGCGCTGTCCTCCTGTTCAAAATCAGTCTGTACAACAGAAACAAGCCTTTCTTCCTCAAAAAGTCCATAGGCCCTTCCCCTGCCGGTTCTTAGCTTTTCCTCCATGACCTCTTCAGATGCGAAGGATTTGAATACCTCCAGATAGATTTCAACAACCCTACCAAGGTCCTCCGTTCCAAGCTGCCGTATCCCGTCAAGGTTGCCCATTTCAAGCCTCACCGGCTCCTCCAGTCTGCACAGATAGGTGATGGGAATACCCTTGCCCAACACCTTCAGCCCTTCCAGCCTTTCCGTGGACGAAAAGGGCCCTATAAGCTTCCTGAACTGGAGCGCAGTCAGGAAACCAGACAGCTCCTCCACATCATAGGCTTCCCTGGAATAGAACTTGATTGTTCCAGATAGCCTGTGAAACAAGTAGCTGACGGTCCTGCCATCATCATCCCTCTGAAGGTAGATGTCCCTGTAGATGGGTTTCCTTGACAAAAGCCCCAGGAGATTGAAGTAGTTCTCAACGGGGTTTTGCATCAGGTCTGGAATGATGTCATTCCAGCTGTGTCTATCAAGCTTCTCAATCATTTGATCACTCCTAGAACCTAAAGGTATTTTTCATGGTGTTCCTGGCGGCATTTGTTGCACCCTTGCTAAAGGCCTTCAGGATGGTCACCGTATTGTCCTTGAGCACCGACCCGAGCATTGATATGGCTTCAATGGTGGCGCTTCTTCTTAGGCTTCTCTTGTCCGGTTTGGTAAGGGCGCTGAGATACCTTTGGGCTATGCAGCCTACTCTAAGGGTAAGCAGGGCATTTACGGAGCCCTCAGTGATTGAATTGACTATTATATTGGTTACGGTTACAGCTCCCGGAACCAGAGTTGCCATTCCACCACCGAGGATGGATGCCACCAGTGGTTCTATCTGCTCATCCAGAAGGTCCAGGTCCTCAACTCCCCTAGCCATAAGTACTGTTGCTGCAACATTTCCATACAATGCTGCCATCCGATTCAATGAGGGTCTGGTTTCGTAAAGCGATGCCAGCTCCCAGACCATCTTGGTCAAGGCTCCCAGTACGAAGAATCCATCCAGGACCCCATTCTGGGATATGGCTGTGGTAAGGAATACGCCAGTGGCCTTTTCCTTTATGGCGGTCCTTGCCCTCTCATCAAGCAAGCCGTAGGCTCTTATTACCTCCTCCTTCAAGTCCTTTTCAGGATCAAATTGGAAGTTTTCCCCCTTAAGGTACTTGTTTCTGACCATGTTTTTCTGAGTCTGCTTAAGGTATTCCCTAAACTCCTGGGAATCCTCATTCTCCGGTATCTCCATTCCCTTTTTGTACCTAAGGAATCCGATCAGTGGCATCATCAACAGGGATGCGAACAGAAGGATCAATACAACAAGAGTGATTTTGCCAAGCATTGGATTTATGGTGTTCATGAAATTCACTATCTGAACTGTCTGATTGAATATTATGATCAAAAGAAGCACAAGTAGCCCAATTCCAATCTTTATGCCGATCCGAGCCAGTCCCTTTAAAAAATCCTGGTTATTGTCCATGTCATTTCTCCTGTTTAGGTTTTCTTTCTCTTCTTATAGCTTCGTTTTCTGCTTTGCTGATTTGAGTCAGGTTTCTTTTCCTCGCCTTCACCCTTTAGGGCAACCCACATTGCGGTGCCGCCTTCCTTGTCGGTTTCGATTTCAAGGAAATCCATCTTCTTAAGGAACTTGGAAAGCTTTGTATCACCGTAGTTTCTAACATCAAAGTCAGAATATCTCTTGGCCAGCCTGTTACCTATCTCTCCCATGTTCATTCTCTGATCCTTGCCATCAGCCTCATTTAGCATCTTCTTGATTGCAAGCTTAATCACATTGATATCTGTCATTCCCTTTTCCGTATCATCATAGGAACCATTCGGTTCCTTTTTCTTCTGTTGACCATTGACCTTCTTGGCTGTGGTTTCTGCATCTTCCTGAATACCCATGGTCTGCTTCTCTGACTCGGCCAGGACATCCAGGTACTTGAAAAGGTTGCAGGAGGAAATAAAAGGCTTTGGTGTCTTTCGCTCTCCCATTCCTATAACCATCATTCCCGACTCCCTGAGTCTTGATGATAGCTTTGTAAAGTCGCTGTCGCTGGATACTATGCAGTACCCGTCAACATTCCCGGAATACAGTATGTCCATGGCATCTATTATCATTGCTGCATCTGTTGCATTTTTCCCTACAGTGTAGCTGTATTGCTGAACCGGCGTAACTGAATTTTCCAGCAGTACCTCTTTCCATGCAATGGTGTTTGGCTTTGTCCAGTCACCATATATCCTCTTGTAGGTGGCTATACCGTAGTTGGCCGTTTCATCAAGTATGTACTTGATGTATTTTGCTGAAACATTGTCAGCATCAATTAAGACTGCAAATCTCTTCTCATCCATTATTAAATCTCCTCTTCCTCTCCAATAGCCTCTGCTACCCTTATTCCGTCAACCGCCGCCGATATGATTCCACCTGCGTACCCAGCTCCTTCTCCAGTAGGGTAGATCCCTAGAATATTGGACTTATATTCCTGATTTCTGAGTATCCTTACAGGTGATGAGCTTCTGGTTTCAACTCCCGTCATGATTGCATCCGGGTCTGCAAACCCCTTCAGCTTCTTATCGAACTCCACTATTGCCAGCTTGAGGGTGTCTGTAACATATCCCGGAAGACAGCTTCTAAGGTCCGTCATCCTTACCCCCGGTCTGTAGCTTGGATTCACGGCTCCGATGTTTTCCGACGCCCTGTCCTTGAGAAAGTCTCCAACCCTTTGAGCAGGAGCATTATAGTCTCCCCCTCCTTCAACAAAGGCCTTCCTCTCCCACAGCCTCTGAAAGTGCATGCCAGCCAGTGGGTGATCGTCCCCGAAGTCATCAGGTCCTACATTAACCAGCAGGGCAGCGTTTGCGTTTTCCCTGTCCCTGGCATGCTCGCTCATGCCATTGGTCACCAGCATCCCTTCCTCAGATGCTGCCGCCACAACAGTGCCCCCTGGGCACATGCAGAAGGTGTAGGCCGATCGGCCATTTTCAAAGTGTCCTGCCAGCTTGTAATCAGCTGCTCCAAGCCTTGGATGTCCATGGCTTTCCCCATACTGTGTCATGTCAACAAGCCTTTGGGGATGTTCAATGCGCACACCGATGGAAAAGCTCTTCTGCTGGATGTTGAAGCCCTTTTCATTAAGCATTTGGAAGGTATCCCTGGCACTGTGTCCCAATGCCAGGACAACCCTGTCAGTCTCCAGCCTCTCACCTGCATTTATTATCACCGCCTGAACCCTGCCATCCACAATTTCAAATCCAGTGACCTTGGCTCCGAACCTTACTTCCCCTCCAAGGGATATGATCTTTTCCCTCATGTTTATTACGACTCTTCTGAGTATATCGGTTCCAATATGCGGCTTGTTTACGTACAGGATATCCCCGGGTGCGCCTGCCTGAACAAAATACTCCAGCACTTTCCTTGACCTGGGGTCGTTTGTCATGGTTGTGAGCTTTCCGTCTGAGAAGGTTCCTGCTCCCCCTTCCCCAAACTGTACATTTGATTCGGAATCAAGCTTTCCTGTTTCCCAAAATTCCCTGACATCCTTAACCCTCTCTTCTATCCTTTTCCCTCTCTCCAGTAGTATTGGCCTGAAACCAAGCTCCGAGAGGACAAGCCCCGCAAATAGTCCTGCTGGCCCAGTTCCAACTATTACAGGCCTCGAGCCCTTTATGGAGTTTTTTCTCACATAGTCCCTCTTCTCCACTGTTGCCTGGGAAACACCCTTTTTACCGAATTTCTTCAATATGGCCTTTTCATTTGCCACCTGAAAATCCACTGTATATACAAATGTAATATTGCTCTTTCTTCTGGCATCAACTGATTGTTTCCAGATACTCCAAGCTGTAATATCGGTTTCATTTATCCTTAATTTTTTTGCTATTTCAAAGGGTATGGATTCTTCCTCCTGATCCAGCCCAAGTCTTATTCCACTTATTCTTAGCATCTGATCCTGTCCTCTCATTTCACTGTTTTCTCTTTTGTTCCATTTTACAGTATGAAGTGGCTTAAGTCCATTAAAAGCAAAACCATAAAAGACGCACCCAAAATAGATTGCGTCTATTAGATCATTTCCTATGGATTGCAACCCTTTTTATTCTCTTGTCCTCTATCTCCTGAATGGTAAACAGAGTCTCATCCACCATTATTTCCGGTGTCTCTTCATCGTCGGGGATGTAGCCAAGCTGATGGATCAGAAATCCTGCCAGGGTATCGTAATCCTCGCTTTCCTCATCCAGCTCCAATCCAGTTCTGCTGTTAAGCTCCTTGATGGAAACGGAGCCTCGGGCCAGGTACAGATGCTCCTCCAATATTTTCACGTCCGGATCGTCCTGGTCGAACTCATCGTCTATGTCTCCCACTATTTCCTCAATCAGGTCTTCCATGGTAACAAGGCCTGAAAAGCCCCCATACTCGTCTATAAGGATCGCCATGTGTTTTCTGGTGGATTTAAGCTCCATAAACAAATCGTTAATGTTTTTCCTCTCAGGTACGAAGTAGGCCGGTCTTATGATTTTTCCAATGTCTATATTCTGGAAGCCTTTGTTGTAGGCCTCCAAAAGGTAGTCCTTCAGGTAAAGTATCCCGATTATATTGTCCACATCATCCCTGAACACAGGAACCCTTGAATGCCTTAGCCTGAGGAACTCATCAATGTACTCCTCAGGGGGGTCGTCTATGTCAATGGCGAATACCTCAGTTCTTGCAGTCATGATTTCCTCAGCCAGCTTGTCATCAAATTTTATTACACTTCGGATCATTTCCCGCTCCACCGGATTTATAAAGCCCTGCTCATGTCCCACGTCAACCATGGAGCTGATTTCCTCAAGGGTGACCTTTGCCTCGACACCCTCCTGGCTTATGCCAATAATCCTCATTACCGTATTGGTTGATACTGAAAGGAATGTAACAAAGGGATGCATTGTCTTTGCAGCAATGCTGATGGGCTTAACTGCAAACATTGCAAATTTTTCAGCATATCTCAGGGCAATTCTCTTTGGAACAAGCTCCCCGAAAACAAGCATTATGTAGGATAGTACAAGTGTGATTCCGATAAAGGCAATGTCCTGCCCAAATGGAACTCCCATCCCGTCCAGTGTTTCTCCAAGTCTCGCAGAGATGCTCACTGCTGCCGATGCCGATGAAAAGAATCCCGCAAAGGTTATACCCACCTGAATGGTGGATAGGAATCTGGATGGCTCCTTTAGAATGTTTACCAGCATTTTGGCTTTTTTGTCACCTCCATCGGCCTTGGAGGACAGCTTTATCCTGTCAACGGATACCATGGCCATTTCAGAGGCTGCAAAAAAAGCATTTACAAGAGTCAATACAAGGATTAAAATTAGTTTTCCCGTTATGCTGATATCATTTCCCAACTCCATCCTCTCCCTTCACTGATATGAAGTTGATACCCATAAAACACAGTAAATAAGCAGTTTGTTGGCTAAACAAAAACATGCCGGAAGGTTTCCGACATGTTCTACGAAAAAGTATTCAATTCCATGAGTAGCCCGTATTGGTACTACAATCCCAGCGATCTCAGGGGACCAAAGTTCATTCTCTCTCTTACCTGTTGAAGATGTCTCTTCTCCTCCATAAGTATAACCTTCATTTCCTTGTTGGCTATATCAGGATACAACTCCATCATCTGATGTACGAAAAGAATTCCATCCTTCTCCATTCTCTCTGCAAGCTCCAGGGAATCTGCAAATTTCTTGTTCTTGTCAAACTCATGCTTGGCGTTTATGTTTTCATCAATCAGTGACTTGGTGTACTCGATCTCCTCTTCTGAGAACTCTCTGTTCATGTCTCCACCGTGCTTTTCAAGAAGCTTAGCATACATCTTGTTGTGCTTGTCCTCTTCCAGTGACAATCTCTCAAACAATGCCTTGGATTTTTCATCTGGTGCATTTTTAGCCATCTCAGCATAATACTTGGATACTTCCTCTTCCATCTTAACGAAGGTTGATAATATTTGCTTTCCATCAAAATTCATTCAAGTCACTCCTTTCCATTGATAACTCCCTAAATTAATAATACTCCGGAATCTCTAAATTTACAAGTCTTATGTTTGCTTTTTGACATTATTCTTCTATAATTCTTACTATGTCCTCCTTTTCCCTTTCCAGTATCCTCAAATCGTAGTTGGTATTGTAGGTATTCTTCAAGACTCCCCAAACATGTTCAAGATACCTGCCAATTGCCTTGCGATTTCCCTCTGATGCCTTGTCTGCTGCAAACCTTATTGACTTGAGCATATTCTGCATCACAGAGGCATCCTCCTTACCGTAGTGAAGAATCTGATGATATGATGATTTCAGCTCCTGAGAGAACTCTATGATCTCATAGGCTACCTTTGGATACTCCTCCTCACCTTTATATAGCATGTAGCTTCCATCAATATGGGCTATCTTGCCCAACAGCACCCCCATTATCCTCAGACAGTGGCTCGCTGTGTTTGGGTCGTTTATCCCAGGTGATATTGCCCTTAGTGCGATTTCCGTAATCTTCTGCATGGAAAAATTGAAATCCTGTATTTCGGACTTCTGTTTGCCTATTGTTATTGAGTCAAGAAGCTCATCGGTGGTCTCCTGATCAAATTGCACTTCATCATCGAAATATATAGAGAAAAGCACTGATTCATCCGTTACAAACTGCCCATTAATCTTTCCAAGCACCACTGTTCCCTTGATATTCCCGGCTGTCCGGTATATGCTGCTGTGGTCGATAAGCTGTATGTAGCCTTCCTTCCTGCTCTTGATCCTTAGCACCAGGTCCTCCCTTCCCCAGCTTGATCCGTCAATCAAGGTCCCTTCATCCAAAAGGGATACGTAGTCGCTTATTTTCTTTTCAGCCTCCTGGTAGAGCCTGTCAATAAGATTGTTTGTCTGTATATAGGACCCGACATGGTGAATGTACATAGTGAACTGGACCAGACAAACAATTGCATAGGCTATACCTAGGGTTGCAGATACAACCAGTTTGTCCCCAAGACTGTTCTTCATAAAGAAGAGGGTGACTATGGAGTAAACGAAGCCTCCCATGAATACTCCCAGGGCTTTCATGGTATCGTCATCTGAAAGGAAGTTCTCCACTGTTCTTGGCGAAAATTGTGATGAGTAGGTTGTCAATACAACCATGGTGGTTGAAAAGGTAAATGTGGTCATTGTTATGAGCGAGCCTGCAATCACACTGAGTATATCCTTTGATAGCTCAACACTTGTAAGGAAAAACTCCGGAAGGAAATCAGGAAGGTTAAGAAAGCTGCCCGAATCTGACATCCCTACCACTACTGCTCCCACCAGTGATATAAAGCTGATTATTGAAGGGTATATCCAGACACTTTTTCTGAATTTAAGTAATATTCTCTGCAGCATGCCATCCTCCCCATATTCCGTCTTCCGCCCTGTAACAGATTACTTGTAGCCTATGAAATTATCTGTCTTGATGCTGCTCTTCTCCACACCAAGAGATGTGAGCTTATCTGTTATTGCCTTGTTCATACCAGGTGTGCCTGAGATCAGATAATCTGCATTGTTTCTCATTTCTTTTGCAAAGTTTTCTATCTCCTCCATAAACTCATGCCTGTCGGAAATAAATCTAACGTCCAAACCATCATATTTTCTGTTGATCCATTTCAGGGTATCCTCATATGCGAAGTCCCCTCTATCATCTGAATACAGAACCCGTAGCTTCTTTGGATTTATGCAATTGAAATCCATGTGTTGTAGAAGTGCCCTGATAGGTGTTATCCCAATTCCTCCTGCCATCAGGCATGTGGGCTTGTTGAAATCCTCAATCCTGAATCTCCCCTGGGGATCCTCAGCGGTCATCCTGTCACCAGGCTTCAACTCAAGGAGTTTCTTCTTGCAATCGGTGGACTCATCGGTGATTCTTGTGGAGAACATTACGAAGTCCTCTTCCATTATGGATGCCAGGCTGAATATCCTGTAATTCTTGTCTCCCTCAACCTTGCACTCAAGATTTCTGAAAATGGCATGCTGTCCAGGAATCCACTGGAGCTCCTCGGGCTTTTCAAAGACAAAGGAAAATATCTCATCGGTTTCCTTTATCATCCTCTTGAAAACCATCTCATAAGTTTTGTTTAATTCAGACATCCAAAACACCTCCGTTATAACTTACCCTCATCGCCCTGTTTCCTATGCTTCTTCAATGTGTTTATACCCTTATTTTTTGAATTATTGATTATTTATCATTTAAAAATCAAATTATTTCCAGAATTAAGCCAAGGCTTTAGTGTAGAGGCATATTTTTGAATGATTTTTGTTAAACCCGAATAAAATATTGTATAATCAAATTATCAGAATGGATTGGGAGTGATACCATGAAGATTGGTGAATTTGCTGCAAGAAACAAGACAACAATAGATACGATCAGACATTATATGGACCTTTCATTGCTGACGCCTGAAAAGAAGGGCTCATACTATGTTTTTAACGAGGATTGCCAAAAGGACTACAATACTGTCCTTTCACTTAAACACATCGGCTTCTCCCTGGTTGAGATTCAGACGCTTATGCTATATGACAGAATCGGAAGACACACAGAGTACAGCAGGCAGAAGACCTACAGGGCATTCTTCCTCAATAAGCTGCAATGGATCCAGGATGAGCTGCTTCGGCTAAAGGATATGGAGGAGAAGCTTCAAGAGACTCTGGAATCGATGCCAGGTGAATCAGATGATCCCCATCCCGCTGTAGGGGTCCCATTTAATGCCCTACCCCATCTCTTCTGCAATGAATGCGAGAGTTCATATGTACTTTCAGAGGGTCAAGTGGAGAATGGAATGATCATTTCAGGGAGGCTGACCTGTCATTGCAGGGATTCACTGGAAATCAGGGGTGGAATTCTCTTTGGAAAGGGTGCCCTCAGCCCGGAAATGTGTGATGCTGTCAGTAACTCATTTATTGATGATTATGTTAATACTACACATGTGGACTACCTGAAGAATCTGCACATGAGCCTCCAGTGGGCACGGAACAACTATGATTTCCCCGACCAGGGGGATGGAATTGTACTTGAACTGGGTTCGGGAAGGGGCTTTTTCCTGAGAAATGTAATTGACATACTGCCGGGAGACTCTCTATATATAGCTGTTGATCACAATCCCAACGCCCTAGCCTGGCTTAAGGACTCACTGGCTGATGTTATTGGAGGCAGGAATATTCTTTTCCTTTGCTGTGACTTCAAAAGCATACCCTTAAAGCCTCATGCTGTCGCAACAATGATCGATGCCACAGGGAGTTCAAATTACGCATTTGAGCACGAAGACTTTCTCCTGGACTCATTGATGCAGCTTCTTGCTGATAATTCCACACTATATGGACATTACCTTGCATTTGAAAATTTTGCACCAAATTCAGTTGTTCCAGAAAAAAGCAGGCAATGGTTTAGGAGGGATATCATCAAGAGACATCTTGACAGCCTAGGTTTCAGGAATCTAAGGGAGTATGAGACCGCCCCAATTTCCCAGGGAGGTCCAAGAGAGGACTTCTTCGTTAAGGGTGAGAGAATCTTCAATTATCTTTATATGGGCAAGTTAAGCAGTTAGCTTCAAAGCATGGGGTCAGCCCCATGCTTTAGTGTTTTTTGTAGATTATTTTTTGGAATCCCCTATTGCACTTGGGTTCACACCACATAATATACTTTCCATATAGACCAAGAAAGGAGAATTTATATGGGTGAGCTCATCTCAAAATATGATAAAAGGGGAGAAATGAAAAATATTGTCCTGTTCTCGTCAGGAAAATCTGTATCCATGTTTGCATCGTCAATCTATAGCTTTGCCATTGGGCTTTATGTTCTAGGAATCACCGGCTCAGCACTTAATTATGCTACCACCATCATGCTTCACATACTTCCCATGATTATTGTGAGCCCAATAGCGGGAGTGCTTGCAGACAAGATCTCCAAAAGAACCCTGATCGTGGGAATGGATGTTGCCAATGGGATGCTGTTCCTTGTTCTTTTCAGGATCAGCCAATCTGGTGGTCTGAACTTGGCAACCATATACCTGACAACCGTACTCCTAAGTATCTTCTCCAGTTTGTTCAATATTGCATTTGAGGCGGCGAAGCCCAATCTTGTAATGCCGGAATCCCGTTTAAGGCTTAATTCAATCAGCAAGCTGATCGATTCCACAACATCCATCCTGGGACCGGCTCTGGGAGGAGTTATGTTTGCCATGATTGATATCCAATTGTTTATTCTGGTAAACTGCATTTCATTCTTTGTATCAGCTATTTCAGAGATATTTATCGACTATGATTTTCATGCTGACCTGGACAGGGAGGATAAGCCTCCATTTATACCTCATATAGGCAAAGGATTTAGGTTCATGATCAATTCCAAGGCCATAAGGGAGGCCTTCATGCTTTTTGTAATATTGAATTTCCTCCTGGGCTTCTCAGTGAACGTACCCATGCCCTACATCGTTAACCAGATGCTGGAGCTTCCGCCTGAGCTGTTTGGATTTATCAATTCCATGTTCCCGGTTGGGCTTATAATTGGAACTTTGTCAATTGGTAAGATTCTGGAAAAGAGTTCCTACTCCAGACTATTGATACTTGCTACGTTTCTGCTGGCTCTATTGGCCTCAATGATAGGTGTTCCCCTGTTGGTCCATGCAACCACCCTGATGTATGGAATCTATTATTCAGCCTTAAGCATCCTCATGGGTGTTCTTATATCCTATGTGGATATTCCAATAATAACAATCATGCAGGATGAAATCCCATCAGGCCTTAGAGGGGTTGTCTTTGGCCTGACCATGAGTCTGGTAAAGGTTGTGCTACCTGTTTCTCTGCTGGCTTCAGGCTATCTTATTGATTACTTGCCGGCGGTTTTAATACCGGTTTTGGGAGGAACCCTAGCCATTGTTTATCCCTTATTCCTCCTGAAAAGGAAAGAGGGTCTACCTGTTTGATCAGGTAGACCCTCCTGAATTTTTCCTCAGCTGCCATCTTAGCTTTGATTCAAAGGCATCACCTTTCCATGGTAGCACCTAAGGGGTGCTGAGCTTATGGCAACTGCACAGAATCCACAATCAATACATGCTGATTTCTCCTTTTTCCCCTGCCTAAACTGATTCACTATGCCCGGCTCGATTATTAGAGGTCGACTGAGAGAAACATAGTCAGCGCTGCCATCCATTAGCACCCTTTCAATTTCCGCCCTATGTCTGAATCCACCTACAACAATTACTGGTAGAGACACCTCTTCCTTGATTTTGGTGGCAGAATCAACGTTATACAGATGTATTGGCTCCTCTTTATGGATGACCTTTGGCAATACCATGGAGTAAAGTTTCTTCTCAATCCCCTTTTTACCACCATAAACTGGATCATATGCCAGAATTGCCTCAGTGGGAATCTTTGTTACCCTCATAAAGTCAAAGAAATTTGTTCCTCCACAGGAAACCTCTATGACATCTCCCCCGTTATGCTGAAACATTTTAGCAATCTCTATGGTGTCTGAAATCGTTATGCCATTCTTGTCACCGTCATGAGAGCTTATTTTTATCCAAATCGGATAATCTCCAACTTCCTGCCTGGCTTTCTTCATTATTTCGGCGATAATCCTGAATCTGTTCTCAATGGTGCCTCCCCATTTGTCAGTTCGATTGTTGCAGTGTGGCGAAAGAAACTCTGACAGAAGGAAGCCATGTGCTCCGTGCAGCTGTACCCCATCAAAGCCTGCCTCCTTTGATCTTGCTATGGCCAGCACAAATGAGTCAATTATTTTTAGTATTTCCTTCTCTTCAAGCTCCCTTGCCATAACATTCCAAGGTGGATACTTTTTCTTTGAAGGTGCAACCACCACTTTGTTTGGGGATGCGGGAGATATCTTTCCACCTCCATGGGCCAGCTGGGCAATTATTGGTACATTCATTCCGTGGACCATGTCTACCAATGGTCTGTAGCCCATGACAAGATCATCCTTGTCCATCATCAGCATCCTGGGGAAGGCCTTCCCTTCCTCATGAATACCGGCCAACCCTGTTATGATGCATCCAACACCCCCATCTGCAAGATTTTCATATAGCCTGTACAGTTCATCAGTTGGCGAACCTGCTTCGTCTCCCATGGCTTCATGGGTTGCGGACCTAATAATGCGGTTCTTCATTGCAATTCCTGAAATGATACTTTCCTCAAACATTTTATCCAACTTATCCCCCTCCCCCTTGATACAATAGCAAACACAAAAAAACCAGCCCACAGGCCGGTTACGCCACTCACTCCTCCGTGGCTGGAAGCGTCCATATCTTACCACGGAATCCACGTGTCCGATTTTTATGTATATGCAAAGATACTCTTTCCCATTCTATTTATATCCAATTTTAGTAAAATTTAACATATTACTGTGTTAAATTTATATTGATTTATATTGCTTTTACATGCAAAAGGTCTGCCCAATTGATCAGGCAGACCTCTTTATTATTATAATTATCTTTGATCCTCATATTTTCTCAATAGCTCCACAAACAGTTCTGGAACCTTCGCCATGTTCTCAGGTGATTCAACAAATGAAATTCTGAACTGGGTTGTTCCTGGATTCTTGGAGGAATCCTCAATATCGTAGAAGCCCTTCATTGGAGCTACAAGAAGAGTTGTCTCAACCCCGTCTATTTCAACTGCACCTTCCCCTGCACAGTAAAGAACAAAGTCAATTGAATCAAAGTCTGGCTTGACAACATTTCTTACATCTATTACAGAATAGATGGACGCATCAGGTCTTGAAACGATAAGCTTGGGCTCCTTCTCCAGAAGTCCTTCCCTTACCTTGACAATCATGTCCTTGTAGTAATCCCTCTGCTCCTTGCACCAGCTTAGGATATCCTCCTTGCTCTCATGGGCAAGTGCTCCAAAGATATACTGACCGATTACATTGGCACAAAGGTTTGCTGTATACTCAGCAATTGATTTCTTGCTGAACTCAGCATTGTCAGTTATAACCGCTCCCATCCTAAGTCCACATGCATTCCACACCTTTGATGCCGTCTCAATGCTAATCCTTCTTCCTTCGATTCCTGGAACCTCTTCATCTGACAGGCCCCAGATGCTTACAAGCTCCTGGTCTTCCTTGTAGTAAAGCTCCCTATAGGCTTCGTCTCCGATCAGCCACATATTGTGCTTAACACAAAGCTCCGCAAGCTCCTTCAGTGTTTCCTGGTCATAAAGCTGACCTGTTGGGTTGTCATATGGAATTACAAGCAATCCCCCTGGATTATGTTCCTTTATTATAGCTTCAATTTCAGACATTTCTGGAAGGTTGAAAAGTCCGTCCTCTCCCATGTGTCTCTTGATTGTAACTGTCTTTCTTCCAAGTCTTTGAGCAAATGAAATGTAGTTCGTATAGGCAGGGTCAATCATCATTAGTGGTCTTTCGTTTTCTCCTGCTGGACCACAAACGCCAAGGATAACAAGCTCCATACCTGACGATCCACCGTCAGTTACCTGAACATTAAGCTTGCTGGTATCAAACCCCTCGCTCTTAAGTATGTTCTTGAAGGCATCCTGTGCCTCAGGAGTTCCCGCTGTACCTGAATATCTTATTACACCTTTTGAAAATGGGCTTTCCGGAGAATCCAGATTGAACATTCTTTTCATCATCGCAGGATTTGTTGGTAGAGATACGTTACCTATCCCCACATTGATTACTGCCTCCGGCTTCTTCTCCCTTTCATCGTACTTCATTTGAGCCAGTCTAACATCTGAAGGCTTTCTTGATTCAAAGTGTGCTGACATGATTGGTTTACTCATTGCATAACTCCCTTTCATTTGATTATTTGATTGTTGTAATTTAAGTGTATGATTGTTAAATTTTCTCTACATTATCATCATATCATAAGAAAAGATTTCCGTAAATAAGCATAATTGTTGCTCTTATTCAGAAAATAAAGATCAGAAACAAAATATCATTGTGTTTCACTTATAGTGGTACAAACTTGTTAAATTAAGGTATAATCATAGGGAGGAGGCATTTTTATGGGAAGGTTTTCGACTTTTTTTGATTCTTTGTTTGGCAGGATCCACATAGAGAAAGACATAGTGGGTTCTGATTCAGTCCACCTACTACATATTTCAGATACCCCCAGCAGCATTTATCCAGAAATCAAGAGGCTCATTAGGGTGCTTAATCCTGATTACATCGTCCATACAGGTGATGTCTCTGACAACATAAAGGTTGGCCTTCATCCAAGCTACATCACAAGATACAAGCATGAGGCTAAAAAAATGCTGAAGATCTTGGATAGCTCAAATGCAGAAAAGGTATTTCTGTCCTTGGGTAACCATGACAAGCTTGACTTTGTCAAGAAGAACTGCGGTAGAATCAAGGTCATAGAGGATAGGGAACTTATCACCATTCAAGGAAGGAAATTCGCCATCAGCCATTACTCCGATTTTCTTAAGGACATTGATGCAGATATTTACCTATATGGTCATGACCTGTCAATTGAAAGCCAGACCATTGACAGCAGGGTCTACCTCAATGGAATCTCTGCAATACATGTCATTACAATACCTGAGCTTGATATCACCAGGCTTGACTATCCGCAAGGTACCGATTCCGAAAGACTTAAGCGTAGAAAGACCAAGCTTTAGATATATGCCTCAGGTCAGCAGGTCTAGAACTTACAAAAATACAAGGAGTTGATTTTATGGTATCACTGGTAAGAAGTGGCCCCAGGTCATTGCTGATAACTTCATCTGACAAGGAACAGCTAATCCAATACCTCTGTAATGACCTTGGTGGAGCTGTGGTTGAAATGGAAACCGTGATGAAGAGAAGTGAAGAGAACCATACAATTGTATATATTATTGAGTATGAAAATGAGGAGAAAACAAGATACAAAAAAACGGATGCTCTTGTTGTCTTCCTGGACCCTCTTGTACTTGCATGCAAGCTACGTGAAATGATTAGGCATGGCTTGGTCCAGACAATGAGGTCGGGGCCCCAGGTACTAATCCTTCGCTCAGCAGGGAATCTAGGAGCTGTAATTGAAAAGATCAAGGAGGATTTTGAGGGAGAGCTTTCATCCTTTGAGGAATGTGGGGAGAACGGTTTTGAGGATAGGACCATCATTGGTATAACCGACAAGCCAATTTACAGGTCAATGGCTGCTGATGACTTCCACCCTCAATTTCTTCAAATAAATGATGATTACTTCAAAATCAAGCAGGTCCTTAGAAGGCACTCCATAAAATATCTTAATCTGGGTGTTGGCTCCAAGGGATGGTCAAGTCTTGAAATAAGGATATACGACAGCTTTGGTGCCTATGAGCTACATTACAAGAGGCTTCTTACAGTCCTGGATGCCCTTCAGATAGGACTATTAACCGGGGAATCATGGTCAAAGGACCAGCCAAGGGCTCTGCTTTTCATTGATGTCTATAGCATAAGGCTTCTTACCTTCTACTCTCCCCAGGAGGTCAAGAGAATTTTGTTTGGACTGGAGTACCTGGAGGATGGTAGAAGGATTATTGACTATGACCTCCTGGAAAATGGAAAGAAGGTCCAGTGGGCATCCTTGTTCAAGAAGGAGAAGAATGTGGTCAAGAAGGAAAAGGCAATTGAGACAAGAGGAGATCTGTTTTCAAAGCTTAGCGACGATACAATCGAGGAGCTCCTGGAGCTTGAGAAGGAGATTCTCAAGACAAGGTACTAAAAAGCTCTCCATTTGGAGAGCTTTTTCATGCATTTCTATCTTGCTATTAGCCAGACTCCCAGGACCAGGAAAATCAATGCCCAAATATAGAAGAAAATCTCTGTTCCCCTGTCCCCAAGTACCTTCTTGAACAATTCAATCTTCTTCATGTTCCAGATTTTATCAGGCTTGACAACGGCTATTACAACAACTGCTGCTGCGTATACTATTGCAACTATTCCCCAAATGCTCATAAGTCTACCCCCTTTATTATTAATCAGCTTTTATCCACCAAGGTCTGCTTATTCAAGACCTTTTCTGATTCTAGGTGCCAGAACTACAAAAACCACCAGGCTTATTCCAAGGACAATACCTGAGTATTTCAATATTTCAAGCAAGGATCCCGCATTTGAAAGGACCAGATCGTTCCCCTTGTAAGCCCAATAAAAGGGTGCCCAATAAAACAGTGGCTGCCATTTGTCCGCAAGGAGCTCCACCCCAGCAATGCTTCCAAAAAGTGGTAGAAACAGCAGCTTCATATTTCCAGCGGCGGTCATTACATCATCATTGTTTACACCTTCTATAAAGCCAACCGTCAAGCTTATGAGACAGGTTGTGGCGACCATTAGAAAGGCGTGGAAATAGTTGATGTCCCTGAAGCCTGTGAAGAAAAGAAGTATAAAGGATCCGACAATTGGTACAAATACTCCTATGAGGCTTTTCCCCGCAATAAAACCAAGCCGGGATACCGGTGAAAGGTGGATCGCACTTATGGTGTTGTCACTCTTTTCCTCAACTATGTTGATTGCTATAATCATTCCTCCCATGATGGAAGTAAAGATTATGGCCACATTTACCATTATCTTCTTCAAGGGTGGAATGTCCCTTCCATAATCAACAATCTCAGCTGTGGTGTCCTCAATGCCAATCCCGTAATGATCAAAGGCAGTGAGATTTCTAACATAATCTATGATGTAGTCAGGCTCATTCCCCTGTCTCAGGATAAAGTATTCATCTCCCTTATCTGGTAGAACGCCTACAATATTGTCCCTTTTCAGGACCCTTTCCTCAATGTCCTCAACGGTTTTGAGAACCTCCACCTTTGCAAATTGGCTGAAGTATTCCTCCTGCTGAGGATTCTCGCCCTCCAGCAGGACAACCTCAACTGTGGTGTCATTAATCCCGGGGGAGAATACATTTATCATGATTGCAAACATTACAGGCACAACCAGTATGTACAGAGTTATAAAATTCCGTACACTGGTCTTCAGGTCCCTTTGAAATATTAAAAGAATTTTCCTTATCATTTTATAGCACTCCTTTACAGAGTAAGGGTCTTCTTGAATCTGTGATTTGCAAGAATGAAGATATCCATACCCAAAACGGCAAAGCCCAGGGACGCCAGCATTACGTATGACATATTGCCATTGACTGAAATTATTTCCTTGAAGCTCTGGAGCATCACATAGCTGGGGATTATCTTGACCCAGTCAGGGTCCCAGCTAGGTGTAAAGTATGATATGTTTGGCATGATCATGATCACTATGACAATGTACAGGGCACCAAAGGCCTGGGCAATGTCCTTGTAGTAGCTTGTGAGGAAAAGCCCCAGGGAGGCTGCAAAAAATCCTGATGTGACAAGAAACAGCAGCATCGCAGGATAGTTGGGCTGCAGTCCCATAATGGGCACTGTCACTATCATGGTTGTGACAATGGATGTAATAATTATCACTCCTATCTTGCTCAACAGATAGTGCCATACTGAGGATGCCGTAACTGCATATGCTTTTATTATTCCCTCATCCTTATCCAGGAAAATATATGCTGCAATAATGAAAAGACTCATTAGACTGCCGTTGAAGGTCAGAAACACAGGTATTACATTTTCCCTGTCATTTAAGGGTTCCGTATCCTGGTACAGGGATTTTACGACTATATTTTCAGAGTACTCCTCGATTACATCAAGACCTGCCTTTCTGTTCTGAAAAACCAGCAGAAGGTTCTTGAGCTTCTGGGTTTCATACCCCTGAAGATAGTAGGTTTGAACTATTTGATTACTCTCGTTAACTCTAATGTGTACAGTTGGTACCCTTTCCGAATCTGAAAATGCATTGAGGGCTTCCATGCTGTTGAGGAGATATATCTCAGTTTCCTCTGTTTCATATAGCTCTGCTGGATATATGGTATTGTTGGCCTCCACTTCCACAAACCGTGGCGCGCCGTACAGATCCTCCTCCAGGAGATCCTTCTTGAATCTGTCCACGACAACCTGAGGCAGGTCCAGGTAAATGTACTGTTCTCCCTTGGTGTCGAAATTCTCAGGCACGACAAAAATAAGTATAAGGAGCAGGACAACTGCCATTCCCAGCTCGATATAGAAATACCAGCTCTTTGACGAAAGCTTCATCTCCTTTATAAAACTGTACCACAGCTTCATTTAGACCAGGCCCCTTCCCGTTACCTTGATAAATATCTCCTCAAGGGTTGCTTCCTTTGTATGCATGGTTTGTATGTCATTACCCCTAATGACTTCTATAAGCTTGTTCTTCTCCTCTTCAACAACTGTTGAGTAGCTTTCCTTCCTTAGCTCGCCATCTCTGTAATATTCAACCTCCACCAGCTTCTCACCGTACTTGAGCTTTAGCTGCTTTGGAGAATCTATCAGTCTGATCTTGCCATCCACGATAAATGCCACCCTATCACATAGCTCATCAGCTATGTACATGTTATGGGTGGTAAGAAAAACAGTGACTCCCTTTTCATTTTCCTCCTTTATGATGTCCTTTATGTTGGAGGCTATGGCCGGGTCCAGTCCAGTTGTGGGTTCATCCAAAAACCACATCTCAGGATTGTTTATCATTGATCTTGCAAAGGTCAGTCTGTGCTTCATACCCTTGGAGTACTCTCCGGCCTTGATCTTTTCCTTGCCATCCAGCCCCACCATCCTGATAAGGTCCATTGGTTCCCTTGTTTCCACATCAAAGAGCTTTCCGTAAAACTCAAGGTTCTCCAGACCAGACATCTTGTTGTAAACATTTGATTGCTCAAAGGACATGCCAATCTTATTGAACATCTTGTTCTTGATTTGCTTCACATCGTATCCAGCTACCTGGACCTCCCCCTTTTGCAGCTGGAGAAGACCCACAAGTATATTCTGGGTTGTTGACTTGCCTGCTCCAGAGGGTCCGAGAAAACCAAATATTTCCCCTTTCTCCACCTGGAAGCTTATATCATTTACTGCATATCTTTCATCATTGCTGTATGAGTGGAAAAGGTTCTTGACCGTAATCATACTATCCCTTCTTTCGTCACAATTAAAAGCATCAGTCTTCCATATAGTTGAGAACTACCTCTTCCCCTTCGGCCAAGCCTTCTGTCACCTCTATACGGTTGCCATCCTCAAGACCTGTAACAATTTCCTTTTCAATAGGCTTTCCGTCCTCCAGAACCTGTACATAGTTATTGCCATTTCTCACATAGACGGCAGCCTTTGGTATCAACAAGGTTTCTTCAGACTCATCAACAATAACCCTTGTCCGGAGCTCAAGTCCATAGGATAGATTTCCAGCATTCTGTGGGAGACCAATCTCCACAGTTTGTCGGTTCTCCTGAACTCCAAGCTCTGACATTGTTATGAAGGCTTTGGGATATACCCTGCCGACCTCCAAATTATCCATGTCCACTCCAACCTTCTCGTCAATGATCAAGGCCCTCATGCCAGGCTCTATAAGGAGTGCGTCCTCAACCATGAAATCCACCAGAACAACCTTGTCAGACGGATCCTGTATCTCAAGTATCATCAATCCTGCTGAAGGGACATCTCCAGCAAATGTGTTCACCTCTGTTACTATGCCATTTATGTCTGAATAGATCTTGGAATCATCCCTGCTTTTTTCAAGTGACTCAAGGGTCAGAAGAAGAACGTCTATTTCTGCTTCGTATCTTTTTCTGGTGCTTCCTGAAACTCCTTTGATCAGCTGATTGTAGTTGTTCTGGGCTACCCCTAGACTGCTTTGCAGCTGTGCCAGATTATTCTGTGCCTGCTCCAGCTCCACTAGGGATACAGCTCCATTGTTGTACAACTCCTGAATTCTGTCCCTATTCTTTGTTGCCAACTCAATATTCCCGTTGATTCGTGCAATTTCAATCTTTGCGCTATTTATGCTTTCGATATTGGTACCTGAAGTTGCATCTGAGTATGTAGCCTCCAGAGCCTCTATCTGCTTCTCCACCTTTTTGATTTCCAGATCCAGGTTGTCCTCGAACTCAATCAAAAGCTGCCCACTTCTAACCTGGTCTCCCAGCTGGACCTTTAGGGATTCTACTTTATTTGCGCTGTTTCCGTAATATTTTCTGATGTTTCTTGAGCTTACCCTTCCACTGTCCTGGACAGACCTCCCCAATTCTCCCTTCTCAACCTGGGCAGTATTATACCTTCTACCGACGTTTCCCACAGTTAAGAAATAAAATATTGCCACTGCCACAGCTGTAAATACAACAAATGCAATCACTAATTTCTTTTTCATGGCTACCTCCATTTCTAGGTCTTGAAAATTTTGATCCGAGATCTATTCAAGTCAAAAACTCACCGAAAGTTCAGCTATATGTAAGCATTGAAGCGGATCTGGTTATTTTATTCTTGCTTTAATCTGTCATTAAGATAAATACCCGGCTTAGTTCCTTTAAAACCTGAATCAGTCTCTTATTTTTGTAAATATAAACATTTGTTAGCCATTCAATGGATCTATGAAAATCAAAAGATGAAGCCTGTCAATGTACAAGCTTCACCCAAGGTAAGACTGATTTGCGAATCCAAATGCTATTCCTATCACTGCAGATAATGCTATGTAGGCAACAGGATGCTTCTTGAATCTTCTTATAAGATAAAAAATGATAACAAAATACAGCGCCTTCCTCCAGTCAAGAAGATCGCTCATTTCATTTGTGGCATTGAACAGCTCGGTATTTAGAACAGCTATTCTAACAATTTCAACACCTGCAGCTGCAATAAGTCCAGTCACAGCCGGTCTCAATCCATAGAATATGTTCTCCACAAGGGAACTTTTTCTGAATCTTTCAAGATATCCTGACACAACTGATACTATAATAATGGATGGAAGGACAAGTCCAAGGGTTGCTATGACACCTCCCAGTATCCCAGCCACATTGTACCCTACATATGTAGCCATATTTATGCCGATTGGACCAGGGGTGGACTCTGATATTGCAACCATGTCTGCAATAAACGATATTGAGTACCAACCGGTTGATTCGGATAAATCCTGAAGGAATGGTATTGTTGCCATTCCACCTCCAATTGTGAAAAATCCAATCTTTAGGAACTCATAGAACAGTTTCGCAAAAATCATTTAAGCGCACCTCCTGCCAGCTTTCTTGAGACTATGCCGAAGATTGCCGAGGCCACAATAAGCACTATAGGTGAAAGTCCAGTTGCCATCATTCCTATGAATACTATTGCAAACACTGTTATTCCTGTCTTGTCCACCACTCCCTTTTTCCAAAGGCCGATCACCGAGTTAAGTATAAGTGCTGAGACGCATACAGCAATTCCGGCAAAGGCATTCCTGACAATTGGGTTGTCTTGAAAGTTGCTTAGAAATGCGGCTATAAAGGTGATTATAAAAAGGCAGGGTCCTACAATTCCCAGAGCTCCAGCAATTCCTCCGGGGATACCCTTTCGTTCCTTTCCTATGAAGATTGCCACGTTGACCGCAATAATCCCTGGAAGTCCTTGACTAACGGCGTAGTAATCTATTATTCTTTCCTCTGTCATCCACTTTTTTGTTTCAACAATTTCCCTTTGAAGTATGGGCAGCATTGCATAGCCACCTCCAAAGGTTACTGCACTCATCTTGAAAAACGAGACGAAAATTTCCCACAACTCCCTCATGTCCATCACCCTTTGTCAATTAGTCATTTATTATGCCTCTTATTTTATTGTACAATATTTCCAAGGAATATGCATATGAATTGGTAATTATTAAGATAATTAATACTATCTGTTGAATTGGCGGGAGTCCAGGTGTATGATTGAGTGGAGGGCATACATATCAGATACAAATGGGAGGTTCACTATGAAGACCTTAGTTATAGAATGGAGACACCTTGATGTGGAAGGGGAAACCTGTGAACGCTGCAGCCAGACGGGAGCCAGTTTGGTGGAGGAAACAAGGCTATTAAACAGAAAATTGAATTCACTTGGATATCAGGTAAAGCTAATGGAAACCAAGCTTGATGAAGCCAAGATCCAAGAATCCAATCTGATCCTCTTAAATGGTGTTCCCATTGAAAAAATCATCAAGATAAGGGTAGTCGACAACTATTGCAAATCCTGCTCAGACCTTGTGGGCTCAGAAACCTATTGCAGGGCGGTTTATTACAAGGGCAGGAAATATGACGACGTTCCCAGGATTGCCATTAGGGAAGCTGTGGCAAAGTCATTGGGGTTGAAGGTACGAAAGCGAAAAGGTTAAAAAAAGCAAAATACCAGAATTCATTGATTTGAATTCTGGTATTTCATATATTCCTCAGCAATTACTGCATTTCCGAGTATTTCTTGAAGTTATCAAGAATTGCCTGCCAGCCTGACCGCTGCATTTCCATGGAATTGGATTCTTCAGCCTCGAATGTATACTTTACATTCACACCGGCCTCAACCGGTTCTAGCTCAATCAATACCTTTCTACCATCATCCAGGGTGTATGCGATTCTTCTGTTCAGTTCCACCTCATGGTACTTGCCGGAAAAATCAAATCCATAGCTTCCGTCCTTGGCCTCCATTCTATAGTTGAATTGGCCTCCTACCCGAAGGTCATTTACGGCTCTAGGTGTATGCCAGTCTTCAGATGCACTGTTCCATTTGGTAATGTGCTCCGGAAGATTTAAATACTCCCAAATCTTATCTACAGTCTGATTTACCGTTGCCTGAACAACAATCTTTTGTTTCTCCATATCTAGTGCCTCCTTTAAATCCACGGACCCTCATATTCCAATACCCACCCAAAAATATAAAAAGGATATCACAAGATAAGAGCATATCCAGACTTCACTCCTCTGGCCTGTTTTGCTCTAACTATGTTCTATCCCCATTGTCGCTGCTATATCTATATACATGCAATAAATACCCAAAATCTCAAATATCAATCCTATCGTTCTTCCGAAGCCCTTATGGATTTTCGCTAGTGATTACTCTTTCATAGCCGTATCTCAGTCCTCCAGCTTCGTCACCCTCCTGAATAAAAAATTTACCGCACTTCTCGAAGCCTGCCTTTTGCATCGCCCCGTTCATTGCAGCGTTGTCAGGATGAGTGTCTGCCCTTACACTTACTGCGCCTTTTTCAGCTGCAAGCCTTGCAACGGAATCAAGCAAAAATCCCGTTAAATTCTTGCCTTGATGCTTCCGTGCCACTGCAGCCCGATGTATGGTTGCATAAACAGCGTTGTCAGCAGTTTTCCAGTTTCCTGAAATCAGGTGTCTATAGGAAGCCTCCTCTGTGAAAGTCACTGCACATACTGCAACTACTTCATCATTGTCAGTAACAACATATCCCAAGCCATCTTCAACATCCTGAATAAAAAGCTTTCGATCAGGGTAAGTGCCTTTCTGCCATTGGTCGATTCCATTATTTTTAAGCAGCTCCTTGCCATCATTGGCAATCTGTACAATGGCATCAATATCAAAAATTGTTGATTTTCTGAATACAAGCATATTTCGTCTCCCACTTTTGTATTTTATTCATCCTTAATGGATTACACTTAAATTATATCACACGATTATGACACGCTCCAGCGAATCATTAGGGACGGTTATTTTTGATTTAAGGGAAAGAATTCTTAAGCTTTTAAGGGTAAACAACTTTGAATTCCTCAAATACAACTAGCATATCCTCGTTAAATTCCAGCCCCATGACCTGGCATTCCCTGGTGAAAAATCTTATATGTCCCTCTCTCCAGTATTTAAGGGATTTGTCTCCCTCACCCTCAATCCTGGCATGCTCTTCTGTTATATCCCTGAAAGGTAGAATGGTGACTTTGCTGCTCTTGATTATGCATTTTGCAATCCCGTCCCAATCGGTAATGATTACATGTTGACCTACTTCGGGTACTTTTTCATTCTCAAATTCATAGCTCCTGTACAGGGATGCTGTAGCTCTTTTTGTTCCTTCCAGTACCAACTGGGCCAGCTCATTGGCATCCTCCTCATTGTCGCAGAAGTACCAGGATTCATATGTCAGGTCTGTCCCTTCAGGGTCTTCTCCGATTGATCTTAAATACTTCTCCCACATCTCAAGTACTGATTTATTAATATTTGTCATGCTTTACCTCCCTCGGTGAGTCAATGGGGACGGTTCTTTTTGACTCAAATCAAATGTTCTGTCCTGCAATCCTTCCAAATACTATGCATTCTGTTATGGCACAGCTTGCCAGACGACTGGCCCCGTGCACACCTCCAGCGATCTCCCCTGCTGCATAGAGTCCATCAATGATTTTACCGTCAAAATCCAGCACCTGGGCTTTCTCATTTATCCTGAGGCCACCCATTGTGAAGTGAACCTTTGGCCACAGTCTCATGGCGTAATAGGGTGGGTTCTGAATGCCTTTTGCATCATCAACAACAGGCTTTCCAAAGTCATCATCATTCCCCTTATGTATAAAAACGTTATAGCGCTTGATTGTATCCTTAAGTGATTCAGGCTCTACATCATAAAAGGATGCCAGGCTTTCCACGGTGTCAAAAACCTTAACCACACCCTTGTTTATTGCCTTTGATATGTCCCATCCTGATGTTTCAACCGCTTTGTGATCGGCTATCCCCAAGCATGGATGCCCTGTTGCCAAAATGGCATCAGCTGACCGCTTTCGGTCTCCAAGTTCATTGACTATTCTCTTCCCTGATTTTGGATCAACGACTATGCCATGTTTAAATACAATATAGTCGGCAAACATTGGACCATGTCCAAAGCCCGGTTCATCAGGGGAAGCCCAGGCTCCCAACTGGATATGTGACAGCTGAACAGATGCAGCACCTATGCTCAGGGCTGACTTTAACACCTCAGCCGTTGCAAAGGGCTTATTGGTAGTTAGGATGCTTTCATCCAATCTTGGGTCCTGTATTGACCTGAACTGAACATCTGCTCCATAGCCACCAGAAGCAAGTATTATTCCATTTTTTGTCCTAATATGGCCAAGCTCTCCAGTATCGATCCTGTAGTCATATTCCTTGTATACTGAGCATCCTATCACGGAACCATTATCATCAGTTATAGGAGATTTGAAAAAGGTGCTATAGAGTATGGGGATACCTAGCTCTTCAATTTTACTAAGCATTCTTTCAAGGATCGTATTTCCCGTAATTCCCTCTGGTGTGTGGCACCTGGGAACGCTGTGTCCTCCAAACAGGTCCACCCTGTCCATATAGGGCACCTTTAGGTAATCAACTGTCCATTGAAATGCATCCCTAGCATTGGCTACAAAGGTTCTCAGCAACTTGGGATGATTCAGTCCAAGACCTGCACTAATCATATCATCATACAGAAGCTGCTCACTATCCTCTATTCCCTGCTTCTTTTGCACCAGGGTTTCAGGGGCGGCTATTCCACCATCGCTTATAATGGAATTCCCACCAGCTGCCTTCATTTTCTCAATTACAATGACTTCCTTTCCTGCCTCTTTAGCTTCAATTGCAGCTGTCAGGCCGGCAAAGCCAGTTCCTACAACAAGAACGTCAACCTGTTTATACCAAGCGTAATGTTCACTCATGTTTCACCTCCTGATATTGAGTCAGCAGAACCGTCCCCAATGACTCAAATTCTACCTGTATCTTTTAGCCAATCTACAGTATCCTTCAGCGTTTCCTTCATGTCTCTTGTGGTGTAATCTAGCTCTCTTGTAGCTTTATCATGTGAAAACAAAGCATTTGAATTAAGTGTATAAAGCGAATATGCCGTAAATAGGGGTGTCTGTTTCAATATTTTATAATACAACTCCGCTAGGGCAGATGTAGGCTTTACAAACCAAAGAGGCAGGTAAGTTCTTATCTTTCTTTTGCCGGTTATTTCATGCAGCATATCAAAAATTTCCCTGACCTTGAAGAATCTGTTTGAAAGAATATAACACTGGCCTTGTCTTCCCTTATCACAGGCGGCAATGATACCCTTTGCCACGTCGCGCACGTCAACAAAGTCATATCCACCATTTACCCCTGATACTAACCTCTGCTTATAATAATCGATTACCAGGGTTGTGGTATGTCCCCTCCCCTTGTCATAAGGCCCAATTATGCCTGAGGGATGGACTACGCAAGCATTTAATCCCTGTTTAGCGGCATCCAAGACATATGCTGTTGCTTCCGCCTTTGTCTTTGCATATAATCCCACAACCATGTTCGGGTTGAATTCAGTTGTCTCTGTGATTATTTCGCCCTTGGATTTTTCAGGGATGGCATGAACCGAACTGACGTAAATTAATTTTGAGACATTGTATTCCTTACACAGATCTACAATATTCTTTGTTCCAGTCACATTCACATCAAATACAGCTGGGTTGAGTTTCGAAGCTATTGAAACTATTCCAGCGCAATGGATTACAACCAACTCACGTCCATCCAGGTTTTCAAAACTAGGGACTATACTTTCCCTATTGCATAGATTGCCGAATTTTATCTCTGCCATCTCAGGAATGTTCTTTTCACTGGGCAATAAAAGGGCACGGACATGATCCCCTCTCTCAATCAATTGCTCCGTGACTACACTTCCTAAATGACCTGCAGCACCTGTTACTAAATAGAGCTTTTCCATAGAGGTCTCCTTAATTATTCCTAAAAAATATCTACCCTGTTTATCCTAGCACTATTATTGGCTTATCATCCACCTACCGGTGAGTCAGCAGAACCGTCCCCAATGACTCAAATCACTTGAACTCCAGAGACATCGATGGTTTTGAAGAACAGAAATCCAGTTGTGAATATTTTTAGACCGGTTGGCTTGATATCCAACCTTCTATTGACAAAGACCTTCAGTTCATTAACCTCATAGCATTCAAACTGATCGGTTTTTTCCACATTTCCCAAATACACGTTGGGAAGATAGACTCTACCTCAGCATATGTTGGTTAGCTGGGCGTCAACAACTATTGCTGCGAACCCTCTGTTTATAACATAGTCCTTGGCTTTTTCATTAATAAAGATATTCATAATACCACCCTCTTCTTTCAACAATACAAAGTTAACAGTGCCTATTGGTCAAATGAGTCAGGAGAACCGTCCCCGGTGACTCAATTTGTCCCCGAATGAGTCAGCAGAACCGTCCCCGGTGACTCAATTTGACGACGACCTCGATATGTTTTGAGATGAGGGAATAGCTATCAAGAGTACGTTTTCAACCCCTGTTGTTGTTGGGAACATATCCAAGCTCGTAGATGGAAACATATCCAATATTGGCTTTCGTTTATGGGAACATATCAACTGTGATTTTTTATCTCCCACAGATAAACCAGCAGTAATTCTTTCATTTGTAGGAATTACCAGTTCATTGACATTATTATTGCTTAGCTTTTAATAGATTCTTTTACGATATCAAAACTCAGTTGTCTCAAAAACAATTTTATACTTCTATTTATTAACTCTATAAGTTTTTAGAAATATTATCTAATAACTGTTTTAAGTTGATTAGTATTTTTTTGCTTATTAGATTCAACGTCTCAAAAAGAGCACAATATTTATCTACCATTAGGACGACATAAGACTCCTTATATTTGGGTAGCCTTAATGTTAATGGCCACATATGTTTTTCAATTATATCCTTTTCAATATTATTCAGAGAAAAATACTCATTAGCATTTTTCAGTGCTATGCCTGGATGAACAAGTCCATGTAGCCCTGTGTAAGATTTGTTATCAGTGTGCCAGTCATACAAGAACAAATCATGAAGAAGTCCACCTCTTGCTGCAGAACAGGGGTCCAGCCCCAGTTTCTTACACAACCGGAAACTTATATTAGACACATGCAGACTATGATCGTAACAGCTTATATCTCCATGTTGCATATATTTTTTCATTAATTTTACCTTTTCATGATCAATCAAATCCCACACGCAATCACAATATTCTTTTTCAAGTGTAAAATTTATTTTTAAACTCAGTTTTGATTTTATCGACTCTGCCATTCAAAATCCTCCTCACATCGCGATTTATAATACCTGCATTTAAGAACAGTAATTTAGGGAAAGCAAGAAAGATCCTTTTATATTTTATAATCTTATTTTTGTACACGTGTACCGATAGTTCAGAATAAAGGAGAATTGTTTTTCTTAAATCCAATATATCAACAATAGATTTTATAGTATCAATAATAAAACAAACAACAAAAATGATAGCAACATATTCTTTAAACTGAACAGGAATAGTGCGCGTTAAATTTATGATAATTGGATGGACTATTTGAATTAATGCAAAGGCAAGCATTCCCCATAACATTGAGTATTTAATGCATATATACCCTTTAATGTTCAAGAAATTATAGCTGTAATCCCACCATTTTTCATGGAATATTTTTTCCAATACAAATCCAGTGACAAACTCCAATATTGTAACTAATAATATTGAAACAATCAAATTTATCATCAACAATAATGATTTATCCTCTAAAAAAAATGGACTCCAATTAAAGTAAGAAACAATAATAATTCCACCAAATCCATATATAGGTGTAAAGGGTCCTTTAAGGAATCCCCTATTGATAAACTTTCTGTGTTCCATACTTGCAAATAAAGTTTCCATTACCCAACCTAAAAATGAATAAATCGCAAAAAAAAGTATCACATCAACTGCCATATTAATTTTTCACCTCTATAGTTAATTACATCCATTTATCAAATTATGTTCGTTTTGATCTAAAAATTGCAATAATCAGTGCTGCAAAGGTAATTGCCGCCAGGAAAAGGCTACCTTTTAGTATCATACTTAAGACCATTATAAAATCAGCCGCTTCCATACCAATTAAACTTAGTCCAATGATTGTTCCCGCAATTACTATACTTAAAGATAGAAACACTAGGCTGATTGATAGCCGGCTGAAGGATCTATCAATTTTTTGCGCATATCGTTCTGCCTCTTTCACCTTAATTTGTATTGTAAAGTCATCATGTTCAACCTTACCTAGAAAATTTAAAAAGACAGATGGAAACTTTCGAACTAGATTACCATAATCCATAGCACCACTCAAAATTTCCCGGCCTATTTTCTCAGGGGAAATCAAAGTGAAAATCAACTTTCCTGCAATAGGTTCGGCAATTTCCAGGACATTAAGATCAGGGTCCAATTTCTCAACTAATCCTTCCAAAGTTATAAGGGATTTAGCAAGCATTGTGAATTCCCCTGGAATCATAATATTATAAGAAAATGCTAAATCAAAAATTTCATTAAAAACTTCACCTATCTTTATTTGACTCAATGGAACCGACAAAACTTGATCTCTTAATCGATCAATATCTTTTTCCAACTTTCTCATATTGATACTTTCTGATATTGCATCAAGTTCAACAATCGCTTGAACAATAAGCTTACTATCTTTCAGGGTTATTCCCATCAACATTTTCAAGAACTGGTTTTTCCTATGAGGGCTCAGTTGTCCTATCATACCCAAATCTAAAAAAGCTATTTTATTATTTTCGAGCGCCATTATATTCCCCGGATGAGGATCCCCGTGGAAAAAACCATCTCTCAATATCTGATATAAAATAGAGTTGGCTAAATTTCTTGCTATTATTTTTTTATCTAACCCTAATTGATCTAGCTCTTCAAAGTTTTTTAGAGAAGTTCCTTTGATTTCATCCATTGTAAGTACACGACTCGTTGTATGAATCCAACTAATATCTGGAACTATTACATTTGCTTCATCCTTAAAATTCACTTTAAACGTTTCTGCATTTTCGCCTTCAAGTCTAAAGTCTAGTTCATTCGTTATGGTAGTCTCAAATTCTTCAGCCATTTTACTGAAACTATAAAGTTTCCCAAACTTGGTTCGATTATCTACAAAATCTGCTAAATCCTTAAGGATACCCAAATCAAGCTCAATATTTTTTTCGATATTAGGTCTTTGAACTTTTACTACCACAGCTTTACCTGATAATAATTTTGCACGATGAACTTGCCCAATAGAAGCTGCCGCTATAGGTTTCTCTTTAAACTCTCTAAATATATTTTCAAGTTTATCTCCTAACTCAAATTCTATTACTTCCTTTACATCGCTTATTGAAAACGGGGCTACTGCATCTTGAAGTTTTTCCATTTCATGTATGATCTCACGAGGCAATAAATCTGGTCTAGTACTCATGATTTGACCTAGTTTTATAAATGTCGGCCCCAACTCTTCAAAAGATAATCTCAGCCTCTCCCCAATTGATAATTTTGAAATTTCCCTTTCTGTAAATTCTTTGGTTTGCATCTTTATTTTAAGATATTTTAAAATTCCTAATCTATCCATTAATGCGCCAAATCCATGGTTTGCAAATATTTTGACAATTTGTGTTGATCTCTTGAATTTTCTATGTTTACTAACCGCCATCTTTTATCCCCACTCAGTCCAATCACTCTTTTTTGCTAAAAAATTGCAGATATAGATTGATAGAAACTCTGTCATCTATATCTGCTTAACGTCTGTAAGCTAATATACATTTTTAATTCTTAACGGAATAGACATCATAACTATCTTTCTTTTCCTAAAAAAAATACACCCACCATCCCTGGTCCTGTATGTGTCCCTATAACTGGTCCCAAACTATTTATAACTATATCTTTGGGCACTGTCTCACTCAAAATCAGAGATTTCAGATACTCTGCATCTTCAATACAATCACCGTGGGTGATGAATATTATTTGTTCTTCCGGTTTAGTTACGCGAATTTTATATTCCTCAAATAAAGTCTTAATTGCTTTTTTTCTTCCTCTAATTTTTTTTACAACATCTAATCTTCCATCATTTGAAACATTTAAAACCGGTTTAACATCAAGCAATCCACCTATAGCTGCACTAGTTGCTGATATTCGTCCACCTCTTTTTAGGTGTTCCAAATTGTCTATAGTAAACCAGTGATTTACATTGAGTTTATTTGACTCAATCCACTCTACGATTTCTTCTTTAGATTTTCCTTGTTTTAACATTTCGCACGCATAATACACTAATAAACCCTGGCCGATAGAGGCGCTTTTCGAATCTATCACTGTTATATCTGCTTCTGGGTTTGCTTCCATTATCCCATTTCTAGCTAGGACAGAACCATTAAAAGTTTCACTAAGTGCTGAAGAAAAACCTATATAAATAACTGAATCTCCTTTTGAAACAAAACTTCTAAATTCATTTTCAAAAGTAAAAGCAGTAATCTGAGCAGTTGTTGGCATACTTCCATTTCGAATTTCGTCGTAAAATTCTTTATAACTTAAAGATTTCCCAAAATCATCTATATAATTTATTCCATTTAGTACAAATGTAAATGGAATAACATGTATATTATTTTGAGAAATATATTCAACGGGCAAATCGCAATTTGAATCAGTAACTATAACAATTCCCATTTCAAACCCCTCTCCAAATAATAGACAACCCAGCTAAAAAACATAGACGATATCTAAGAACCTGCCATTGCTCTGTCTTTTAACTGATCAATCTAAATCTTATTTTTTTAGTTCGCTTATATCCTTCTTTGTGGCTATTTCATTCTCATTTAATATATCAATCAACTCTTCTCTTACAATTTTTCTGAACTCATCTTTTCGCATGAGATCTTCTTTGCGAGCAATATCTTTTGCTTCTAGTGCATCTAAAATTTCATCCTTGACCATTTTCTTAAAATCTTCACGTTGTTCTTCGCCTTTTTTCACTAAATCATTAACCAGATCCTTAGCGTCTTTCCTAGCCACTTCACCTTTATTCACCAACTCATCAACCACATCTTCAATTTTTTCTCTAGAGTAAGAAAACAACCCTAACCCTAAATTGACTGACTTTTCAATTAATCCCGACATAACAAAATACCTCACTTTCATGAATTTAATCAAATAAAATTTGCATAGCATTTAATGTTTCTGGCAATTTTTCATCTTGATCAAGCAAAACCTGAATACCAGTACCAAACATCGACCCCAAAATCAAGCGAGACAAGTCTTTTGTAGAATAGCCTTTTAATTCCTTTAATTGAAGATCGTTAAAAATATACTTCTCAATCATGTCCGATAAATCTTTGAACAATTCACTAAGCAGACTACTGAATACAGGTGACCAAATAGCTAAACCCGTAAAATCATAGAGCAATCTAAAAAGTTCCGGATTATGCTGCAACATATTTTTAAAGTAATTAATCAGGCCTTTTACTTTTTTCTGGGGTGTACTTTCCTGCTCCAATGTTGCTTCAATCTCCTTTAAATACTTTGAAGTCATCATTCCTACAACTTCTTTAAACAACCCCTCCTTATTTTTGAAGTAATAATTTAACTGGCTTAAAACGACTCCTGCTTCATCAGCAATATCTCTCATTGAAACATTCGCATAACCTCTAGTCGATATACAGGTGTAAGCTGCTAATAAGATTTTCTCTGGTTGAGTTCGTTCATTTGTTCTAGTAAGCACAATATCAACACCTCACAATTCGGTCGTTCGTCCGATTTATTCTTATGGTACTATTTTTTGATGTGTTTGTCAATAATCAAATTGACATAACCAAATTGATAACTTCTAATTCAAATCCCTAATCTATATACTATGTGAGGATTCTGAACAAAAGTAAAAACCCACAACTCTACTCTAGAGTCATGGGCTATTGGGGTCCGTTTTTCATACTTCTATCTCAATGCCAGATTTAAAGCTTATCACAAAGTGCTCTTCGTACACCGTGACGTTTTGGATCAGTTTCCTTACTAAAGTATCATCATAGAGTAGAGTTCGATATTTGTTCTTGCGGATGAATCCTATCAGCTCACCTATCCTCTCATTCTCTCCACTTAAGGATGCATCTTCCACAAGGAGGCTCTGTCGCTCTTCACGGAGCTTATCAATCTCATCAGCTAAGAATTCGTAATCCTTTCCTTTGTTGGCGAGGTTGATTACTTCTTTCTGCTTTTCTTCAAGCAAGGTGTTTATCTCTGAGATCTTGTACTCTGTGGTGTCGCCAATTACTGCATGGATGTTTTCTTCCAAGGTTCTTATTATGTTGTCCCCACCGGCAAGGAGCTTATTTATTGCCGTCATAACCGCATCATATAAATCACCTTCTTTTACAGTTCGGTTCCTGCAGACTTCGGGACCTTGCTCGATTCTTGTGACGCATCGCCAAACAAACTCTTTTCTACCGCGTATATTCCAATAGACCCGTCTGTAAATATCCCCGCATTCCCCGCAAAAAGTTATGGTGCTCAAGGCATATTTGCTGCTGTAAATTCTTTTATTCTTCTCTGTACCCGTGTAAATATTATTCCTGCGATGAAGTTCCTCCTGCGCCTGTAAAAATAGTTCCTTTGGGATAATCGCCTCATGGCTATTTTCAACGTAATACTGTGGGACATGACCTTCATTCTTGACTCTTTTCTTTGTAAGAAAATCTACGGTGAAGGTCTTCTGTAAAAGGGCATCACCGATATATTTTTCGTTCAAGAGAATTTTCTTTATGGTTTCCGGTCGCCACCTTGGTTTTCCGGCAGCTGTTAAAATACCGTCCTCCTCAAGATCCCTACCAATGCCCGCCAGGCTTTTGCCCTCAAGGTATTCTCTGTAAATGCGCTTTATGATTTCAGCCTCTTCAGGAACAATGACCAAGTTGCCTTCATCATCTTTTGTGTACCCCATAAAACGATTGTGGTTGACCTGAACTTTCCCCTGTTGATATCGATATTGAAGTCCAAGCTTTACATTTTGGCTGAGCGACTGGCTTTCTTGCTGTGCGAGGGATGCCATAATGGTAAGCAGCACCTCCCCCTTGGCATCCATTGTGTTGATGTTCTCCTTCTCGAAAAACACTGAAATGTTCTTATCCTTGAGCTGTCTAATGTATTTTAGGCAATCCAGAGTGTTACGGGCAAATCGACTGATGGATTTTGTAATAACCAGATCGATGTTCCCCTCCATGCACTCCTCAATCATGCGATTGAACTCTTCTCGTTTTTTCGTGTTAGTGCCTGAAATACCGTCATCTGCAAATATGCCTGCAAACTCCCATTCAGCATTTTTCTTTATAAATTCGGTGTAATGAGCAACCTGCACCTCATAGCTGGAGTTCTGCTCTTCCGTTTCTGTAGAAACGCGGCAATAAGCAGCAACACGAAGTTTCTTTACTTTTTCTTTTGCAGCGGTACTTCCGACCCTTTTTCGTGCTGGAATTACAGTTATATTTTTCTCTGCCAATTTAAACCTCGCTTTCTATCAGACTATACAGGTACTCAGCTCGCATTACTGGATCATCTGGAAGCTTGTTATTTGCTTTTTTCATCTTGAATCTTTCAATTGGCGATGGAGCAGTAAACGCAGCAAGTTCTACAATTCGCCCTAAGTCCTTAGCGCGTTTTTCTCTAACTTCCTCAGCCCTATAAAAGGTTTCTTCGTCGATGATCGCTGGGTACACATCATTCCCGAGATATTGAATATTTTTCAGAATAAGCCCCATTGATGAATGTGTCTTTTCAATCCCCGCCTGCTCACCGGCTACAGCTAAGGAAAGCCCTGAAATGTATTTTTCAAAGAATATTCTAACCTGATTAGCTTTCTCTTCATTAACAGTAACGACGCCTTCTATCACCTCGTATCCATAAGGTATATAAGCCATTTATCTCACCACCTCCTCTTTCAGGGAAAGTCCACATTTCATCTTAAATGTCAGTTCATCCCTTGTATTTACTATGATGTTCTGAACATATTTTTCAAATGCTTCTTCAGTATACTCACCAATAAAGTCCTGTTCCGCCACATAATCTAGAAGCGACTTCACTTCATCTGCTTGTGATGTACCGTCTGTAAATGCCATGACCAAATTTGTTTTTTCTGTAGTCAGGCTATTTATTTCTCTATCCAAAACATTGCGTTCTTTCCTAAATAGCGCTGGTTCAAGAAAACCCTTTGTCATCAATCCGACTAGAGTATTACGCTCTTCTGTCAATTGCTCTAATCTATTATCTATTGCATTAATTCTCTCCAGATCACTTTTTTCGTCTATTTGACTTATAGCCTTATATAACGGTTCTAATATGATCTTTCTACTAAAGGCAAGCTTATTCAGCATTGTTGCGTAGGTTGCCTTTAGCTCTCCATCACGCAGAAACAGCATAGAACAGCTATTTTTATCTTCAATATGCCCTATGCAGCTCCAGGCGATATAACTTCTGCCAGCAGAGTAGTTTGTTTTTCTCCTAAACGTGGACCCACACTCTCCACAGATGATTTTGCCGCTTAATACATATCTATTTTGATAAACATTTTTGTTAACAGTTTTGCTCTTCGCTCTTTGTGTTATCAGCTTTTGTGCCTTAGAAAACACTTCTCTGCTGACGATCGGCTCGTGATGATTCTTGCAGTAAAATTGGTCTTTCTCACCTTTATTAGGTCGTCGATTGTAGTTGTTATCCGTGTAAGTCTTTTGGAAAAGCGCATCCCCTTTGTATTTTTCATTTCGGAGCATATCAATCACTGTTCCTGTGCTCCAATGATTACCTCTTCTTGCAGGAATCTTGTCCCTGTTAAGGCCCTTTGCAATAACACTGCCGCCTTTGCCTGCAAGGCACTCTGAAAAAATGCGTTTAACTATTTCTGCTTCTTCTGGAACAATAACCATCTCACCATTTACATTGGCATAGCCATAAGGTGGACTGCCAATAATGTAGTTTCCATTTTGAAATCTTTTGTTGATGGACCATGTGGTGTTTTGAGAAATCGATGCAGACTCTTCTGCGGCAAACCCGGATAAAATAGAAAGCATCAATTCACTTTCCATGTCACCCGTATTCAGATTTTCTTTCTCGAAATAAATGAAGACACCGATATTTAAGAGCTGCCTTACCAGTTCTAAGCAATCCGTGGTATTACGTGCAAAACGGCTGATGGATTTGGTGATAATAAAATCAATCCGATCATTTTCACAATCACGAATCATGCGGAGAAGTTCAGGCCTTTTTTCCTTCTTGGTCCCTGATATCCCTTCGTCATAATAAAGCCCTGCAAATTCCCATTCTGGATTGGATTTAATGTATTTTTCATAGTGTTCCCGCTGGGCTTTAAGGCTTACCATCTGTTCATCACTATCTGTTGAAACCCTGGCATAAGCCGCCACTCGAAGTTTAATATTTGATGATTGTGATTTGGATATTTCATCAATTTTCGTTATCTTTTTCATTGTCTCACCTCGCTTTCGTTCATTACATATATCACTCTAAAAGCCACTAATAGCAAGTGATTTAGGACATAATGTCGGCCAACTTTGGTGAGAATTTCTGTCGGTTTAACGCTGATATTTTGTGTAGTTCATCCTCTGTAATCTTGCCCTCTTTATGGAGCATTTTGATAATGCTCTCTGCTATATAAAAGTCATATTCTCTCTGTAACTGTTCTTCCGTCATAGCTTCTGTTTCACCCTTGATCGGGCAGCCATCCTTTACTTCAATAATCTTCATAAAAAAACACCTCCTACCTGGTAGCCACGGCAAGAGGTGAAATCTGATTGTTTAACTAATCTTTCTTATAAAATTCGCATTCATAACCATCGGCATCAAGGATGAGTCCCTTCGCCCAAGGAGGGACTTTACTCATCTGCTGACATACCCTATCACGTGACATACTGGGATCGGCTTCAATAATAACTTCATCATGCACATGAGCCACAATGCGGTAAGAGCTTAGGGTCTGCATGGCAACCATCAAAATATCACGAGAGATTGCTTGGACAATATTTTCCACAAATTTAGGTCCATAACTTTCAAGTCGATCCCATTTCTTTGTAGCACCGATGCCTTCGTAAGTGACTGATTCACCACCGAAGATGTTTTCACCCATCTGAGGTTTAACATACGCAAGCTGCCTGCCAGAAGGAAGAATGATAAAGAGCATTCCACTCCTGTAGTAAAACTTAATGTTTTGTGTTTCTTGAGGCCTTTTCACCTTGATGCATTTCTTAGCTGCTCTATCCACATCCCACCAGAATTTTACGATGTATGGATTGGCCTGCCTCCAGGCATTCACAAGTGGCTTCAGTTCTTCTTCTGTAAGTCCCATTTCAAGCGCTCCCATCGCTTTTAGAGCACCCACTGATCCACCATATCCAAGGGCCAGCTCTGCAATTTTACCTTTCTGCCTTAAATGACCGTTCACACCATGCTTTTCTACAGGGACATTAAACATCTGTGATGCGGATGCACAATAAATATCTCCGCCACTTGCGAATACTTCATTTCTCCATTCTTCGCCCGCAAGCCATGACAGGACCCGAGCCTCAATGGCAGAAAAGTCGGCAACAATAAACTTACAGCCATCTTTTGGTATAAAAGCTGTGCGGATAAGCTGTGAAAGCGTATCTGGTATATCTTCATAGAGCAATTCAAGGGCTTCAAAATTACCACTTTTTACTATGCCTCGAGCCTCTTTTAAATCCGATATATGATTTTGCGGTAGGTTCTGCAATTGCACAAGCCTTCCAGCAAAGCGACCGGTCCTGTTAGCACCGTAGAATTGAAACATTCCTCTGGCCCTTGAGTCTTCACACACTGCATTCTCCATTGCTGTGTATTTCTTTACGGATGACTTTGCCAGTTGCTGACGGAGCTTAAGCACCTCAGCCAAATGCTCCGGTGCATCATTCAATAGCTCAGCTACGGCCTTTTTACCGAGGGTGTCTGTTTCTAGACCATTTTCAGAAAGCCAGTCCTTCATCTGCTGAACTGAGTTTGGATTATCAAGTTCGGTTATTTCCTGCATCTGATTCATCAGCTTGGTGCGGGAAATTTCATCTATAGCGATGGCATGTTTTACAAAGTCCATATCTACCTTGATGCCGCGATCATTGATTTCCTGGTCAAGATGGTACTCACTCCATATTTCATCCGGTAAAGGAAACTTACGAAGTCTTTGTTGGATCTGTATTTCCGCTTCAACATCTCGCTTGTTATACTCCTTAAACCTCTGCCACTTCTCTTCATCATCACTTGGTAGATTACGAGTCCTACCAACATTTGTTTTGGTAGGTGTGCATGGTACACAAAAATATCTAATAAGGTCTTTACCTTCTATAAGCTTTTGTTTTTCAAGGCCTAGAACCGCGCCAACACCTACTAGGGATAATGGAAGCCCCATATAGGCAGACCATACCATTGAGCATTTCCATGATGATGGACTTAGATATTCTCCATACGGATAACCAAGATATCTGGATAGGCAGACGCGCTCAAACTGAGCATTAAACGCCCACTTGGTTACCTCTTCATCTGTTAAGGCATCCAGTATCTTTTGTGGGATCCTTTCCCCTTTTGCAAGATCAACCACTGTAACCTCCCCGCCATCAATAGAATATCCAAAGAGCAGTATTTCAAAATCATCTGCCTCTACATAACTGTAAACACCACTCTTTTGTAAATTGACAGATGAATATGTTTCTATATCGATTTCAAGATTCTTCATAGCATGCCTCCATTCCTAAAAAATAGGTGGCAGAGGAAATACCCCCACCACCTTCAAATGGCCATTTCTATTAGGCAAGGAAGTCGTCCTCTGCAAAAGTAGTAAAGTCATCTGCTGCTGAGCTCTTTCCACCAAGAGGCTCGCCATCTTTAATCTTTTGAATGTTGCCAAGTCCGCAAGCCACACCCTTATTTCCGTTGGAATTGAATGCGAAAAAATTCAGAGAAACCCTGGCATAACAACCACTGTACACCTCACCACGATCCATGATTGGCTTTACGCTCTTGTCCACAATCTGTGGAGGGGTTTTACTGTTGGCATTGATAAAATAATGCCCTTTATATGCCTCGTCATCGCGCTCCACATCCCCATCACGCAGAGGAATTTTTATGGCAGCCTTGTTGGGCTTCTTACCACCAAACTTAGAGATGCCTTCTTCAATAGCTGCATCAATGGCGGCATTTACTGCGTTAATGGTTTCCGTATCGTCCTTTGGAATGAGTACGGATACGCTGTATTTTTCAGCACCACCGTTGACGGAAACCGGCTCCCAGCCGTGGAAGTAAGAAAGTCTTGTGTTCACACCTGTAATAACCTTAGTTCTATTCGTATTGTTTTTCATAATGATCAATCCTCCATAATTTCATTAAACTCGTTTTTTGCGTTCGTTACGTTCATAGCCACTCTTTTATCTGAGCTAGGAACAAGCGTTGGCTTTCCCGGTGGTTTGATTATGAGGCCACTGAGTATTTCCTCAAAGTTGGTTTTACCCATCAGTTTTTGCATCTCCGTCAAAGGAATAAGGCTCTTACGGTAAATGTCCTTATATCCACTTTCTACAGCTTTTTCTGCTACAGCATCTTCATCTTTGTACTTGCGAACTGAGCGACCTTCCACAACTTTAAAGCCACTCCACTCTTTCCCGTGGTTAACTGCCGCATCTGTCGCATAAGCAGTTATTTCATTGGCCCACTTCGTAAGATCAGGAAGAATCATTAGAATTTCCTCAATCTCACTATCTGTTAGTAGTGGTGGCATCTTAAACTCCTTCTGGGCCAGTTTGAGCTTTTCATCAGCCCTTGCACGGCATCTGGTTGACGCTCTGCAGAAAGTACACCATGGGCCAGGAATATATTCACCTTCACCTTGATAGGCTTTTGCAGCCTTTGGTTTTAGTTCCTCTTCTGCCCAGGCTTTCAGTTCTTCTACCGGGACAGTCCAGGTGCTGACATTTTCTCTTCGTGGCTGGAATATTGTCATGGATACTTCCTTGATGTCATAAAGACTGTCATAAATCTCAAGAGCACCTAGTGCATACAGTTTCATCTGCGGATTGTTCTCCGCCTCCACAACCACGCCGATTCCGTATTTGAAATCCACTATGTGAAGCCTTTCATCCGAGATGATTACACAATCTCCTGTCCCAAATCCATCTGGCACATAACAGGAGAAATCAAGACGTTGTTCAATTAGAACGATAGGATCTGTACAGGACTTTCTTGCAAGTTCTACCTGCTCCATAATAAAGGCAACATAGTCATCTGTGCATTCTTCCATTTCATCTGAATCATACTCTGACACGGGCCTCTTACTTCTGATATGAAGTGCCTTTTTCAGTTTGTGTTCTGAGAGTTCATGTGCTGCAGTACCGGCTTTCGCTGCTTCTCCACTGGTATTTTCAAACTCTAGTTCAAGCCTTGCAGACGGCAAACAATGAAGCCATCTGTGGGATGAAGATGCAGATAATATTGCGTGATTACCCATTGCCAAGAACCTCCGCATCTTTCAAGATGTCAGCATAGTATGCCTTGTCAACAGCACTCAATTTATCCGCACCATACTTACCGATAATCTCCCGCACTTCTGCAGTAAACCCAAGCTGGCTTTTTTCTGCAAGGACCATGCGCACTTTTTCAAGTGGGATCTCCGGCGATTTTGCTGTTTCTGTCTTTGTGGCAGTTTCTTCTTTAGGTACAGCATCACTTTCTGTCATTGCCTTACAAACCACTTCTATGCTGTCTGCAAGGCTTCGCATATCGTTTACCACATCAAGCAGTAGCTTTACTTTGCTCAAGTTCATCCCCTCCTTTCGTAGTCTCACAGATAGCAAGTTCCTCGACACTGTCTCCAGGAATCAGAATCGTTACACGCTGTTTATCTCCTAGGAGGAAACGTAGAAGGCGCTCCCTTACGGTGACATTACGGCAAGTAACGATTCCGCCTGTCTGTGGCATTTTGGAAACACTGATTTTTAAGTTGTGCTTCATATCCATCACCTCTTTCTGAAGGGTCATTAATTGCTCCCCTCTATCTGGTAGCCATGAGATGAACGGAAATCTGACGGTTTTGTGAAATAACAAAAAAATAATGCCCTCAGAAGTTTTTAATCCTCCAAGGGCAAAGACTCAATTATTCAATTTTGATAAAAGCATCTGTAAAACCAGCAGCTTTTACTCTGGCCAACATAGCATCCGCATTGGACTTAACGCTATAAGCTCCAACCTGAACCCTATACAGCTTCTTAGTTGGTGTGGAAGCTTCAGGAACCATAAGTAGCTTTTTAACATCAGCCCTGAAAGTATCCATACTCTTTCCATGCCTAGAAAACCAGTGCCGAGGGTCTCCATGATTGCTGGCGATCTTCTTTTGATAGCCTTCGTAGTGGCCGATGATGTCCTTCTCAGTCAGATTATAGAGTTTGCAAAGATGCGCACAAAGCTCTGTGGCTTCTTTATAAACCGAGTTAAAATATGAGGCGTCGGACAGGTTGTCTTCACAGATCTCAAATCCGATATGACTATTATTTGCGTCACCACCTGCATGCCAGCCTCTATGATCCCAAGGCAGTGTCTGATAGGTAGCGATAGTGCCATTTTTTAGTTTCCCAATAAAGGCATGGACACAGACTTGTCTGCCACTGGGCCTATGTTGATTCCAGTGGTTGTTATACTGGTTCTCTCCCAAGATGCCATCATCTGGACCAACATACCTTCGGAGATAGGGATTGTTAGCCCCGGTGCTGTGGACCATAATGCCTCCCGGTTTGATTTTCCTGCCCACTTTATAGCATTCATTTTCTGTAAAAATTAGTTTTTTAAGGTTCATTGTTCTCCTCCTTCAAGATGGCCACGCATTACTTTGTTCCATCCTTGTCTCCACCATCTTTTAACTGTTCAAGAATTTCTTTGAGTTTCTCAGGTACAGGAAGTCCGATTCTTGTTGAGTTTTCAATGATGCTGATTCCTTCATTGGATAGGTAGAAGAAAATCACTGCTGTTCTGATAACACCACCATCACCGATGATGTTCTGATCAATGATATGGGCCACTCCAACTAAAGAGAAGATCACCACTTTTTTAAAGATGCCCCGAGCACCCACGTCACTGGATAAATGCTTCTCGATTATGGCGCACATGACACCAAGCAGATAGTCAATGACTACAAAGGCAATCAGGGCATATAAAAATCCATCGTAACCTCCGAGAAACCAGCCAAGCCAACCACCTATGGCAGCAAAGACCATTTGAATAAATGTCCAAATATCTCTCATGTAATTTCCTCGCTTTCATAAAAATTGTGTATATAAAAAACGCCTGGTTAGAGGCGTTCGCATAGTGGAACTAATAAGGCGCGTAATAAACATATCCGCTGGCTTTGGCATATAAGCCATCTCCTGGAATGTGCATGGCACCATCGAAAGTATCGTATTGACTTGTGGTAAAGCCGGGTTGATACAAGCATTCCCAAGTGAGTCCATCATTTGATACACAAAGGCTAGACTCCTTAAGGAGAGCGAACTTCCCCCAATCGGGCATCCATATGATATTCCTTGGGTTTGGGATATTGTTATTGGCAAGATCTCCGGTCCAGGAAAGATTGGTTTCTGTAATTTCTGTGGCATCATCGTTCAATACACAGAGCTTTACATAGTAGGTATAAGTGCCGCCCACATTGGTGTAATTAAACTTCATAACAAAGAGTACATTGTTGATGGAACGGATGAACATATATCTTGTATCATTCACATCCTCAGGAATGGTGGTTGACCAGCTCCCAGGATATGAGGTGCTGGCTCTTGCAATGGATTTGTCGCCACCAACGACTCCCACAAAGTAGCCTTTGTGTCTTGTTAGGTATTTAAAGATAGGGACTGAAGTTCCATCTGATCCAACCAATGTCCAGGCAGTTCTTTCCTCAAGAGAATCGAAACTATAATAAACCGGTGATTTATAGTACCACCAGCTGACCACGCCAGAGCCTCTGTCCATATCATAGGCACCACAAGTCATAGCATTTTGTGCGCCGGCACAGTACCCAGCGTTATGCCAGGTAATTCCGTCAAAGGATGCGATGATATTGGCGAGACCCACGATCTTAGCAATAAAGACACCATCTGCAGCATAAAGGATCTCAGGCTGTCCATGACTCCACCAAGGAACACTGACAACGGTCCATTGTTTGGTGGTCTTGTTCCAATAGGACATGTAGGGAGTTTTGGCATAATAAACTGCAATCTGAGCGTTTCCGTTATCATAGACATTAATCTGTCTTTCACTACCGTACTGGGTGTATCCAAAATTGTTATAATATTTCTTGCTCCAGCTTAAGGTAGGAATGGGAAGGACAATGCTGCCTCTACCGCCAAAAGCTGTCCAGATGGCCAAGGTGTTATTAAAATTACGATCATAGCTCATGGGTTTCCTCCTTAAACTTTCTCAATGGCGGTAATTCTTCCGCTGGAATCAGTGGAGTAGGTGTAGCTTCCAGTTGAGCCATCGGCATAGGTTGCTTCAAAGGCTGCAGCATCAATCAAAAGCGAAGAGACTTCTTTAAGGAGAAGCTCAGAGAAAATGTCTTCTAAAGTGATGGACGTTATTCGACCGCTGGAATCTGTGGTAAAACTATACTCGGCATGATACTGATGGGTATCACCTTTTTCCACTTCATAGGTCACATTGATTTTGTTATCAACGACAGACAGGGTTTTTACAATGGTGTAGGAGACACCTAAGTCATACACTTGATTTTGAAGATCATCCACAGAGCTTCCAACATTAGAAATGGAGTTTTCAATGCGATAAAAGGTATCAGAGATACTGGGTCTGTATCTTCCCACCTCAACGCGGATGTTAAATCGATAAAAGGGATTGTATTCAAGGGAGATGATCCTGGTTTTTACATTGATCCCTAGTGGATTGAAAATGATGTGAACATTATCGCCTACTGCTAAATCCATCAGTTTGAAAAAGGAAATGTCATAGGATGATGCGTTTTCCCTTGAATCGTGGGATACAGCCACGTTTGTAACATTCTTTGAACCCATCACAGGGATATATTCAGTGGAGCCTCTATGGCTACGAATATTAATGTTGTAACCGTCATACTGGATTTCACCACCCAAAATAGCAATGAACTGCATAAGGGTAGCTCGCCTAGAAACCTTCTGGTTGATTTTCATCGTGACGCTCTCTGTAAAATCCACAATCCCAGCTGAAAAGGGAGTGCCTGCAAGGAGCTGGGATAATCCTGCTGAAGGATCACCCGTGAAGTCGAAACTGCTTATTTGATACATTTCATGGTTCAAAAGATAAGACACATGCTCACAAAGAACAGAGCAGACCGGTAGGCTCCCTTGAATTGATTTACTGATTTGGACCAGTTCAAAATACTGATTATCTAGTTTTGCAATTTGCCTAGTTTTTAAGGCCAATGCAGACTTTGCCATAACAGTAAATGAAAGGGTAAATTCACCCTCTAAGGTTTCTCTAATGTTTGAGCTGATGACTTTCTTAACGGACTGAATCATGGTTGCTCCTGCGTAAATTTCAATCAAGGGACCGCCTCCTTTCTATTAACTTCCTGCCACACCAAGGTTTCTAACTGTGACGGTATTTTGGTTCCACTGAAGCTGGGCAATAACTCTTGTTAGAATGTTACCGTCAATGGTGAGAGGGATAGTTACATCAAAGACTGCTCCGTCAGAGCCACCAAGGCTTCCTGTGACCTCCGAGTTTAAGTCCAAATCAAAGTCTGTAGGTATAGCGTTTTGCATATCTTTTTCAACATCGCCCATGGCTTTTTCGAAGCCCTCTCCAATACCTTCGCCCATGTTGGAACCAATACCAGCAAACACTTTTGAGGGTGATCTAATACCAAGAACCTTCTTAACGCCACCAACAATGCCGTTGACCATATTTTTCACTTTTTCTCCTAGCCAACCAATCATCGATGCGATACCGTCCCATAAACCTCTGGCGATATTTCTTCCCACTTCTAAAATTGATGGGATCCCACGGGCAAGTCCGGTGACGATAGACATGATGATCTGAGGCAGTTGAGCCACGATCTGAGGGATAGCTCTAATCAAGCCCATACCAAGCTGAATGGTCAGCTGAACTCCCATTTCAATGAGTTTTGGTAGATTACTGGTGATGAAGGTAATGATGCTGTTAATAATCTGAGGCAGTGATTGAATCAGAGTTGGTAGAGAGTTTAAAAGTCCCATAGCCAAGCCGCTGATAATCTGAAATGCTGCATCTAGCACCAAATCCAAATTATTGATTAAGGTGGTAGCGATTAGAATCACTGCTTCTACGATGGAAGGGATAAGTTCTGGTAGCGCATCTCCAAGGCCCGTTGCAAGGGTCACAATCATCACTAGCGCCGCTTCCACCAGGGCAGGAAGATTGGTAATAATCCCATCCACCAATGTTAGAACAAGCTGCAAAGCACCATTTGTAATTTGAGGTAAGGCTTCGATGAGGCCACCTACAATAGTCATGATGATATTCGTTGCCGCTTCAATAAGAGTAGGAAGATTGTCTAAAATCCCACTGACAAGAGCGAGAATCAAATCAGGTGCTACTTCTGCAATAGCTGCAATAAGTCCAGTAACCACATCTAGAATTTGAGGAAGGATGACAGCAATCTGTTCAACCGTCTGCCTTGCACCTTCCTTAAGCTGCTCAGCAGCACCTTCTTGTCCAGTGATGAGGCCCGTCAAACCATCTAAAATCATGGTAAAGCCAGGGAGGAGCTGTGAAGTGATATTGTTTTTCACCCCGGCAAAGGAGCGGGTGAGATTGTCCATGGCATCTGTGTAGTTCACCGCAGCATCTACAGATTCATCACTCATGACTAGCCCTAGCTCGCTGGCTTTGTTCTTTAGGGCATCGGTGCTTTCAGCGGTCTGGTTTAGAAGTGCCCCTAGCTCAACTGAGGACGTTCCAAGTAAATCATTGGCAATGGCCGCTTTTTCACCTTCATCAGAGATGCCTTGAAGACCTTTAATGGTCATCTCAAAGACTTCTTCTCTGGATTTGCCCTCAAGGTCCGCCATGGAAATCCCTAGTCGCTGAAACTTTTCTGTGGCTGAGGAACTACCATTGATGGCATCGTCTACGGTGTTGTTAAGTTTCTTCATTCCGTTTTCTAAGGATGAAATGCTGGCACCGTTTTGGGAAAGTACATAGTCCCACTCTTGATAACCTTGCCTGGAAAGACCAATCCTTTGGCTGGCCTTATCGATCTCATCCCCTGCGGCGGCAGCATCATTAGCCATATCATAGAGCTTTTTACCCGCTGTTACCGCTGCAGTTCCAATAGCTGCCATGGCAACGCCTATCCCGGCAGCCACACCTTTCATAACTGAACCGAGCTTTTCAAACTTACCACCGGAATCATCTGCTACTTTTGCAGAGTCTTTGATTTCATCCCCAAACTTGTCCGCTTCTTTACCTGCATCATCAAACCCATCACTGGCTGCATCAAGAGCCTTGTTGTTGTCATCCAGCTCTTTTTCCATTTTGTTCAGATCTGCATTGGCATTGTTTAGCTGAATCTGCCAGGCTTTTGTTCGCTTGTCATTTTCCCCAAAGGACTCAGCAGCATTTTTCAGAGCAGCTTCAAGGGTGGATACTTTGTTTTTTTGAGCATCGATCTCTTTATTTAAAACTTCATTTCTTGCTGTGATGGCCTTAATGGATTTATCTTGCTTATCAAACTGTGAAGTGACCAGATTCATTTCAGAACCCAGCACCTTAAATGTTTGATTGATATCTCGAAGAGAGCTCTTGAATTCTTTCTCACCCTCAACACCTATTTTTAGGCCGAAGTCCGACATGGTTTCACCTCCTTTGGGGCATGAAAAAAGACACCCGTAATTGAGTGCCTTGTAAAAGTATTTATTGATTTAATTATTCTGCAAATGCTTCATCTATAGCTTGTTGAATCGCCTCATGGCAGCATACACCCAGTGGGTTTTTTATTTCACAGTTTGAGTTTCTCATGGCGCCAGTGATCGCTAATACATCTTTCATTTTCCTTGCGCCTTTTGATCTTACGGCTTCTTTAACCTGATCGATTGTAACTTCACTGCAGTAACAAGCATATTGAGGCTCTGCGTCTTTTTTAAACCATATGGGTACCTTGATCTGCTCCTTGCAAAACACGACTTCATTGTTTTCACTGTAGTAAACAGTATCGCAGTTTTCATTCATACAGATATAATAATTGGCCGAACCAACAGATAATTCATACTCTTCTTTGACTAAATGCCTCACCGTAGTATTTTTTACTTTCTTGCCCTCTTGTTTGCAAATAGGGCACTTATTTATATCTTTACTAGTCATGGACAAATCTACAATATTGCCGCAACAACTGCATCCTTTATTTTCTGACATTGTATTCCTCCATTCATCTGCGTCTTTTACAATATTATATATGACTGTTACAAATCATAATAGGAGAAATTTACAGAAATTCCGGTATTATTTCATCGATGTAGCGCTCTTGTTTCGGTTTCGATATTCCGGTAAATTGCTTATGACACTCCAAAAGGTCCATTAAATAGCCAATGGGCATGAGCCATACTTCATCTTCTAAACGCCTTAAATGGACTGTTCCAAAGTAGATAAGTCGGGTAAAGACTTGTTCATCACTTACCCGACCACCTCGTTTTTTGAGTCTTCACTCTCCACATTTCTTTTCGTGCCTTTCATCATACTGGCCATGATGGCATTCTTGTAGTTAGCCAGGTCAAAGGGAGTGGTAAGAAGCTCCACTTCATCTTCTGTGAGCAGTTCTTTTTTATCGTCCTTGTTCCTAATATTGTGGATCAGGATGGATTGGTTTGCCAGAAGGGTGATGAGCCACACAACCTCCTCGAGTGCGAGTTCAAAGTTCTCAGTTTTCATAAGCTTATCGCCTAAATTCTCAAGACCACCATAGCGCTTGGCAATTTCCTTTGTAGCTTTGGTTGTAAGAATCATCTTAAACCCTGTGCCCCCAATATCTATGGTGGTGCTTCGTTCTTCTGCGGCCTCATCAACCTTTAATTTTTCATCTGCCATGATCAACCCTCCCATTAAGAAACAACAACAGTAGCCACTGTGGTCGTTACGTTTTCTGCACCACTAGAACTTAAGACGCAGTAGTAGTAATAGGTATCTGCCAAGAGGTCCGTTGGAATATCAAAGCTCGCAGAAGTTTCACCGTTGATAATAGTACCGCCAGTGGTGCTATCGATGGTATTTTCATACCACTGATAGATTACAGGGTTTGAGGTGTTGGAGCTTGCCACAACAGAAATGCTTCCAGAAACAGATCCTTCAGTAACCTCTGTCAATGTAGCAGGTTGTGTTGTGATGGTAATGGTTGGCGTCACTGGTGTAAAGTCTGGTTCATAAACCGAAGTAAACCAGCTTGTAATTGTTGATGTTGCGACCCCATTATCTCCTTCAGTGACTTCCGCTTTCCAAGGATGCTTGTTTTCTCCATCCAGTTTATTTCGTCTGAATACCGTTCCTTCTATGGTGGGACTGCTGAATGTGATAGAGTCACCTTTGGTAGCAAGGCTTGTAGCGGGAACGCTGAAAATAACCCTGTAAAGCCAAAAGTAGCGATATTTTCCATTGGCCTTCTTGGCACGAAACCCAATAGCCACCGGCGACCCACCATCTTCACTTCTTGAAACGACGACGTTATTGCTGTCGATTTTACATCCTGTCAAATCCTGTGCTACCAATGATCCCACATCATCAATGCCGAGTGTCAGGGCACCACTCTTAAATTCTTTTACTACCTCGCTGGCACCGTCATCTGCATAGAGAATGGCTTCAATGAGCTCAATGCTCAGCTCTGCAGTCATGGCTTTAGCCAGTACTTTAGGGGTTCCATAGGTTTCGATGCCGTTTTGATCTTCTGTGATCTTGGCATAATATAGAGAGTCCAATCCGATCGTTGCCATTTATTCTTCCTCCGTTTCATATTCTTTCATTACGTCAATGGCGTAATGATGAAATTTAGTATCATGTTCATAACCTACATACTGTCTGTCTGTGATGGTGATCCCTCCAGATTGCAGGGCTTTCGTCAGTTCCTTTTTACGTTTCATGTAATTCTTCTTTGTAAAAAGGGAAAGCCTAGCCTCTGAAACAATCATGTATGCCTCATTGTCCGCGAAGAGATCCAGCCTATCTGACATGGGGGTGATGACCAGATATTCATCAGGAGGCACATCTGAAAACACACCGGTCTCCACAGGGATATCAAAGGGAGCGAGTATGAGGTTTAAATCTGCAAGTAAGCTCATAACTTTTCAATCTCCTTATCCAGTTCTGATTTCATGGTTTCAATGCAGGCCTTCCGAGATGCGGACTTTGCTGGCTTTAAAAAAGGCTTTGGTGGCTGACCTGATTTACCATATTCTAAGATATTTGCGATCTTGGCATTGGAATCCCCATCACCACGAGGTTCATTGAAACCGACCTTGATATTGAAGTTTCCGTTCTTATCTAGCTTTGTTGGGGAGAGGCCAAGGGAAGAGACCAGCTCTCCTGTAGAACGGCTTTTTTCCTTTGTTTCATTACCGATAACACCTTTCAGGTTGGCTTTGACTTTATCAAGAACAACCTCACCACCGGCCTCTAAAACATTGGAGATAATGTCATCTGTTTTATCACCAAGTTTTGAGAGCTTCATCAGAAAATCATCTGGCATACGCATTGTTGCCTTAGCCACTTGGAACCACCTCCTTAGCTAGAACTTCAAGATACATCCCACGGCCTTTCACATCTTCAACGGATGTGATTTCAAATCTCTTATCACTATGAATGAGCACCATGGATGTCGTTACAGTTAACTCAGGGATATGACGAAATCGAAAGAGATCAGTGGCTTCGGAGAATGAAGCTCTATTTGCCCATTTCTCATTGCCATGGCGACCTTCACGGTAAGCCCTGACAGAAGCTACGATGTTATCAACTTCAGTTTTAAACCCTTCAGGATCTTTAATGGTGACGCTTTCTACAATATCGATAAAGGTATTCATTTTCCCAAAGCTCATAACTACACCTTCCAATCCCGATCAAGTCTCAGCAGAAGATTGACTGTGTTCCATACCTGCTGCCCAGCCTGAACATTATCTGAAAAGAAACCACCGGTGCTGCCGTCCCTGGATTCATAAAAGTGGGACGACAGCATAATGATGGCTTGTTCTGTGGTGGCTGGCATAGCTATTTCGACATAATGGTTTTCAGGAAGATGCTGATAGCTTTCTGCATACCGCGTGGCGGCGGTGATGTACATCTCAAGGAGTTCATCATCAGCAGAGTGATCAAGAATCAGGTTCGCTTTTACTTTTTCCAGTAGTGTCATACCGCCACCATCCTTTCATTAATCTGAAATCATAAGCCCTACAGTTTTAAGTTTGGTGAGGAGGGCATTAAAATCCGTCACCAAATCTTCTACTGTAGCAGCAGTGCTTGCAGCTTGGTTATCGAGAACGGGGAGGCCAGTAACGACCGCCCCATCCTTGATTTCAAGAGTTCCACCAATGACGGTTTTCTCACCGCCCTGTTCTGTATAGTTCTTTGTGTTATAACTCATAGTGCACCTCCATTACGCTTTCTGCTGAAGCACTTTGATGGCTTCAGGCAGAATAAGCTTTCCATCGACACGTTGAGTGGCAACGAAGCCAACCTGGCCAGTGGCTGCATAGAGCTCATTGAGTCTCTTGAAGACTCTGCCTTGACGATCCGCTACCCAGTAATAACCAAAGTCACCGAAGATGATGGACTTTGCAGATGCAGCGATGGTAGGCACGTAAGATGAAGTGTAGACAGGTCTATTCAAAATAGTATCTGGTGTTCCCGCCTGAAGAGAAGGCTGCCAGATATACTGACCCTGACCATCTTTTAGCTTTCTAATGGCCTTAATGGTAGCATCGTTCATAACGAACACGGACTTGTTTCTGTAAGGCGATTTAAGAGAGTAGAACAGGTCTAAAATTTCATCAATAGTAATGGCTGTGGCACTAGCAGCAGTTACACCGATTTGTGCTCCACCAGTGGCAGCAAGGATACCCGTAGGTTTACCAGAACCATCTCCAGTAAAGAAAGCGTCTTCTTCCTTGTTACCGATACGTCTTGCAAACTCCCTGGCAATATAGTTTTCAAGATTAAACACGCTGTCATTTAGAAGCTCTTCAGACACCTTGATCATGGTACCTAGCTTGTAAGCCCCAATGGATACCTGACCAAAGCTATCATCGCTCTCAGGAATGGCCCCTTCTTCATCAATCCAAGAAGCAGTTCCTTTGGATGCTACCACTGGAATCTTACGATCGCCAGAAGAAGTGGAGATGACGTTGGCCAGCTTTCTGAAGATATTCTCTTCATCTAGGGCTTCAATAAGAGTACGCTCGAACTCATCTGGTACAAGATAGCCACCTTCCGTGTCGGTTCCAATCTGCAGTGCGTTCTTAATCACTGGATCAAGTCCCTCGCCTGAACGGGTACGCATGGCGTTCCAGAAGGCTTTCTGGTATTCGGCAGAAGCTCTGCCACCTTTGGATTCAATGCCTTGGAAGATAGGTTTCCCGGTAAGGGGTGTGTTAAGTGGCTTTGAGAGCTCACGATCCAGAGCCTCTTGCTTTTCAAGACGGTCAATTTCCTTACCAAGGTCAACGACATCTGCCTCCATTTTTTCATAGGTTGCAGTGTCTTCAGCAGATACGATGCCATCGGTACCTCTTTTGGTGTCCAGGAATGCTTTCGCAGCTTCCCAGGATTTTGCTCTTTTTTCACGCAGTTCAAGAATTTTATTCATAGTGTTTTCCTCCTAAAATTTAGTGTTGAATCAAAGAAAGTCGCTTTTCCAGCGACTCAACAGGGGTGCCAGTATTCTCTTTTGGTAGTTTGGGTTTTACCTTATCCAGCAGAGAGTTGGTAACAGCTCTACGGCTAAAGGCATAGGTAAAGTCCTCGGTCTGATTTCTTTTCTTCTCATCCTCCAAGATGCCATCAGCAAAGCTAAGCTCGATGGCCTTTTTCGCATTAAGCCAGGTCTCTGCATCCATAAGATGAGAGAGCTTAGTTCTAGACTGACCCGTTTTAATTTCATAGGCATTGATGATGCTCTCCTTCACTTCAGATAGCATGGCGATGGCTTTTTTCATTTCCTCGCTGTCTCCAATGGCTACTGTGAGAGGGTTATGCACCATCATAAGGGCTGTTGGTGCCATGAGCACCGTTGTCCCTGCCATGGCGATGACTGAGGCTGCTGAAGCGGCAATGCCATCAATCTTTACAGTAACAGTGCCTTTGTAATCCATCAGCATGGCATAAATCTGACTTGCAGCAATGCAATCACCTCCTGGTGAGTTAAGCCATATAACAATGTCACCCTCACCGGCAGTAAGCTCTGCTTTAAATGCCTTAGGGGTGACGTCATCATCAAACCATGAATCTTCGGCAATAACGCCGTCTAGATAAAGTGTTCGGACACCAGTGTTTTCATCTCGTGCCCAGTTCCAAAACTTCTTCATTAAGGTTCCTCCGTTTCTTTGATATTTGCGAACGCATTATGTGTAGCTACACATAACGCGTTTTATGTTGAGTAAGTGATTATGTTGAGAAAAAGAAAAGCACTGACATAAATCAGCACTTTTCAAGCTTCTTATTATTCAATTACTCAACATTATTTTTTACTGAAGTTCTTAAGCCAGTTAGCCATATCATCTTCAACTTTGTGCTCAGCAAAATCTAATGTTGACCGAGGCATTGGATCAGCTGGCTCCGGCATAGGAATTTCAACTTTGGACAAAGCATCTCTTTTCATTGCTGTATCTGCTCTTGCATACCGCTCAGTGGTATTGAGGTCAGAGTGCCCCAGAATATCACGGATGTATACAATATTATTTCCAGCCTGCAGCATATGCATGGCTTTGCTATGCCTTAAAGTGTGTGGTGAAATTTTTTCAGTAAAGAGTAGTGGATTGCTTTCTTTACCTGATTTCACGTATTTGTCCAGGATATATTTGATACCGTAACGGGAGAGTTTACCTCCTGAACGGTTTCTGAACACATGCTGTTCCTGGGCATCCATAAGATTTATACTCGATCGCTTCATATATTCAGTGAGATATTTCACTGTCTGTGGAAGAAGTGGAACAATTCTGGTTTTATTGCCCTTCCCCGTGATTTTTACGATAGGTGGGGCTTCAAAACGTATGTCCTTAAATTTAAGGTCAGTTATTTCGCTGACCCTGGCACCTGTATCGTAGGTGAATGCCAGCAATGTCAGGTCCCGGAGGCCGTCACTGGTAGCTGAATCTGGTTGGGAAAGCAAACAGCCCATTGCATCAGCAGACAGATATGACATGGAAGGCTTTGGTGTTTTCTTGAGTTTAACTGCATATACATCCTCTGAAAGTTTCAGGAATTCAGGATTTTCAATTGAAAGCCATCTGCAGAAACTTCTTAGAACAACAAACCGCTGATTACGTGAAGAAAGGCTGCATCCACGTGTCGTTTCAAGCCATTCAGCGAATTCCATGAGAATATCTTTTGTTAAAAATGACATTGGAAGCCTTTCGGGCATTATCTGTTTTTCTGATTTCATAAATATGATAAGTAGCGAAAATGTATCCCGGTATGAAAGGATGCTGTTTGTTGAAAGCCCGCGCTGGCCCGGCAGATATATAGTAAGGTATTTATTCAGATAGAATCCAAAGGTTTCTGCATTAGAATTCTTCATTTTCTTTCACCTCCGGAAAAATTTCTGGAAGGTGGAATTGCATACTGTCAGTTACTGTTGACAGCCGGTCTTCCGTCAATCGGATATACCGCTCAGTTGATTTGACACCTGAATGCCCAAGGTATGCTGCAAGGATAGGAAGTGCAACATAAAGGTCTTTGCCCTCATCACAGAGACGGTTCATTGTTACGACAGCAAATGTATGCCTGAAATCGTGTATCCTTGGCCCGCGTAGTTTTCCCTCATAAGGAATTCCGCTTTTCTGCAAAATCAGCCTGAACCGTTTATAAATGGAGCCCTGAGTAAGCACCTGTCCTGACCGGTAATAAAAAATAGGTGAATCTGGTCCTACATCATCTGACTGCCCGTCAACGTATTTTTTCATGACTTTTGCAAGAGAGCCACACATTGGAATTAGACGTTCTTTGTCAAGTTTTGTGTGTTTCAGTGTAATGATATTTGTATCAAAATTTATATCGTTAGCGGTAATGGCTAAAGCCTCTGAAATTCTGAGGCCGCAGCTATACAACAGGCGAAATAGCACCGGAATGCATCTATGAAGATTTGGATAAACCTTGGATTGCTCGAAGTTATCGACTATGCTCCATATAGCATTTAACTCATTGGCAGTAAAAACATGCGGGACAAAGGCAGTATTCCTTGAGTGCCTGATGTCAGGAAGGCGCATCTGGATATACCCAAGCGAAAACATGTATTCTGCCCATATCGCCATGGTTGCTGAATAATTGGATTTCGTTTTCAGGCTCCTGTTGTCAGATTCGTTAATCCAATTAAAAATAGCATCTTCGGGAAGGTTAGCCTCTGGATACTTCGCATTACAGTAGCGGATGAAATAACGAAATGATTTCTCTTCTGATGTGTACTTGAGACCTGTTGCCCGCTTAAATCTCAAAAAATCCTCGCAGAGCGGACCTAATTTAGTTACAGGTATCGGTTTTAATTTATTTTCATTATTCATAATCCGGTACCTCCAGTGAGCATTGGCGAAGTTTTTCAATATCAACCTGGATGTAAGTCGAAGCTGAATCCGAATTGACATGGCCTAAGATATTGCCTATCACATTTACAGGTGTATCCTTTTCAAGCAGCCTGCTGGCAAGGCTATGACGGAAAGAGTGTAGTCCGTGCTTTCTGCTATCTGTAACCTGGACTCCACTGCTTTCGTAGTACTTGTTAAACATGTGGTATACCATTCCAGGGGTCAACTTTTGGTATGGAAGCGTATGTCCTACAAAAATTTCTTTGGCAACAGTATTAGGCCTGCCATTCATCCAATAATCAATGATGGCTTTCCCTATTTGCTCTGACAAAGGAAGGGTCAATGGTTCACCCGTTTTTTGTTGTGTTAAATTGATGCAGCCGCGGTTCCAGTCTAAGTTCTCAATGGTCATCCCAAGGATATCTCCTGTACGCAACCCAAGATTTGCTGCTATTGCCATGATTGCATAATCACGTTTTCCGGTGGGATTTGCACGATCAATAGAATTGAGCATCTGTTCGATTTCTTCCCCGCTCCAAACTTTGTTAATTTTTGCTTTTGCATAATAGTGAATTCGGGGCACATGCTCTGAGAGGGTTTGCGATATTACCCCCTGCTTCAGGAAAAATTGAAGGCTGTGAACAAGCGTTCCCCGGATATTCACCAAATGTGCTTTTGAATAATGGGCTAGTGTCTTGAAGTATTCATACAAATGAACTGCTTCTATTTTATCTGGAGATACATCTCGTGTATGCAGGAAACAGGCGAAATGATACAGATTCAGTTCATGCTTCCTACAGGTCAGGTCAGCATAACCTAAGGATTTGCGTTCTTCTAAAAATTGGGTGCAAATATCCTTATACTCGTCCGGCCATTTTATTACTTCGCCGCGTGTGATTTTGGGAACAAAGCCATGCAGTTTGAAATCTGTTAGGGCTCTGAGAGCACGGACCTTTTGGGTCATATACGGGGATAAAGCAGTTCCGTCAACTTCATTTTCCCCAATAGCCATGTGATATTTTTCGAGCATATATTGCTCGGCTAGTTCGGCGCTGTATTGTGTAATGCCTCTACTAAGGCCAAAATTATACACGCTGCGCCAAGTTCGCATATAGCAAGTTACGGATGTGTAGGAATAGTTATTTTCCTCCATGTGGTTCCTTGCCATTTGCATGAGTTCTAGAAACTCAACATTGCTGTTCATAAAGAATCACCTCCATGAACATTATAAAAAATAATGTTGAGTAACTTTATAACTATTGATAATTTATGCGCTAAAAATCGATGTTTTGTAAGTTCGTTTATGAGAACTCAACATAATCACTTACTCAACATAAAACGCGCCTGCGTCCTGTAATTTAGTCATGGCGCCGTTGATGAGGTAGAGGTCGCCACCTAATGACTCTGGAATTCTATCCAGATTTTCAAGCTCTCTGATATCATTGGCACTCATCCAACCGTTTTGACGTGCCGTTGCATAACCACTCATTCGACTTACATAATCACCACGAAGAAGTCCATCCACATTGAACTTGATAAATACATTAGGTTTTTCACTTTCCATGAGTAGAGCTCTGCACATGGACTGTTCCCAGCGGACCACCCAAGGGTCGAGGGTGTATTTTACAAACTCCAGTGATTGCTGCTCGATGTTACTAAAGGATGACTTCTCAAGGTCAGCAAGCATATGAGGGGGCACTCTAAAGATACGAGCGATCTCATTGATCTGAAACTTTCTAGTTTCAAGGAATTGTGCTTGCTCAGGAGAAATGCCGATAGGCTGGTACTTCATACCTTCTTCAAGGACAGCCACTCGGTGAGAGTTTCCACTCCCTTGGTAGGCTGCATTCCAGGATTCTTTGATCCTTGCAGGGTCTTTTATGGTGCCGGGGTGCTCTAAGACACCGCCGGGTGAAGCTCCATTCGCAAAAAACTTAGCTCCATATTCTTCTGTAGCAATGGCAAGGCCCACAGCATTTTTCGCCATGGCAATAGGTGAATAGCCTACCAACCCATCAAATCCAAGTCCGGGGATATGAAGGACATCAGAGGGTGAAAGGTAGACCTGATTCTCTCTACCAAGAGTAGGAGCATCTTCGCTACCACGTTGATACAAATAGAAAAGCCGACCACTTGAATCGCGATCGACTGACATTTTGTTTGGCATTAATGGGTAGAGGGAGATCACTTCACCTCGTGCATTCCGAATAATCTGTGCATAGGCATTTCCCCATAATAAAAGATGACTCATCAGCGTCTCTCTAAAGGCAAAAGAAGTCATCTCTGGGTTTGGTTCGTCATGAAGCAGCTTGTATAACGGGTGCTTGAGGTTCTTTTCCTTTCCACCGGAATCATTGTATTTGTAGACATGAAGGGGTAGTCCGGCCAACGTCTCGGATAAGATTCTCACGCAGCTGTACACTGCGGTCATTTGCATAGCGGTTTGTTCATTGACCGGTTTTCCAGCGCTGGTGCTTCCAAAAAAGAAGCTGTAAGGGCTGCCGCCAAGAGCATTTTTAGGCTTGTCTCGGGCCTTAAATATCCCTTGCAATATTCCCATGGACATCACTCTCCTTAAAATGGGCATGAAAAAAGCACCTCTACTGAGATGCTCATAAATTTGTGCATTGTTATCTAGATGATCTGCAAAACTCAAAATACTTTTTAACAGCGGAACGTAATGATGACATTCCGTTTTTAATATTTGAACCTGGAGAAAAACTAATACCATCAGGTGCTGGACGATTAAGGCTCTCATCTTCAGAAGAATATTCTAGCAAGTTCACAAGGCTTCGGCCACCATCTTTTGCAAATTCTTCATCTAGGTCTAGTCTTAAACTTTCTTCAATCCTTCGACAACGGCTAATACTATCAGATATAGGACGACTTGAAATTTTGCCCTGTAGCCAATTTCTATAAGCATCATCACGCATTTTCATCACCTCAATAGTATTTTACCCTAAATATACGTGGATGTATTTGACAATTGAAAATTGATGAAAACTGATTGCATGATGGGGTTGAGGATGATGCATTGCGTATGGGTGTTATGCAAAACTATTCTTAGAAAACTAATAACCCTCTATCATCATAAACAGAATTACCAGTTTCTCCACCACAGCGGATTGCACGGTCAAGAGCCATGATTGTGGCAACAGCACCGTCAATCTTCTCGGTGGATTTCTCTTTATCTGCTTTGATATTTCCAGCAGGATCAGTTCTAATGAAGATATTATCCATCATCCAACGAAGTACAGGATGGCCACCGTGGGCTATCTTTTCTTCCAACGTCAGCTTCATCAATTCCTTTGTTGGAGGAGACATATCTTTGAAGCCCTGTCCAAAAGGAACGACTGTGAAGCCTAAATTTTCTAAGTTCTGCGTCATTTGAACTGCGCCCCAGCGGTCAAAAGCAATCTCCCGGATGTTATACTTCATTCCAAGCTCCTCGATGAAAGTCTCGATAAAACCGTAGTGGACAACATTGCCTTCGGTAGTTAGAAGAACGCCTTGTTTCTCCCACACATCATAATTCACGTGATCCCGTCTAACCCTAAGATCAATACTGTCTTCTGGTATCCAGAAGTATGGCAGAACCACATATTTGTCATCTTCATCCTGTGGAGGAAATACAAGTACAAAGGCCGTAATGTCAGTGGAAGAGGAAAGGTCCAGTCCGCCATAGCAGACGCGGCCTTTAAGGGCTTCTGGATTAACCGGAAAAGCACAGGCATCCCATTTATCCATAGGCATCCAACGAATAGCCTGCTTCACCCATTGATTGAGTCGAAGCTGCCTGAAGCTGTTTTCTTCAGCGGGATTTTGTCTTGCAGACTCGTAGGCCATTTTTACTTTATCCATGCTGACAGTTATGCCAAGGGATGGATTTGCTTTCTTCCATACCTTTGGATCAGACCAGTCATCTTCAAGAGCTGCTCCATAAATGACAGGGTAGAATGTAGGATCATTCTTTCTTCCTGCCATGATGTCTAGAGCTTTCTGATGAACCTCCCAGCAGATGCTGTTCTGGTTATCACCTGCAGTGGTGATGAGAAAGTACAAGGGCTGCATTCTGGCATCACCACTACCTTTGGTCATAACATCGTAGAGCTTTCTATTCGGTTGAGTATGAAGCTCATCAAAGACAACGCCATGGGTGTTAAAGCCATGCTTGTTTCCTACATCTGCAGAAAGCACTTGATAAATGCTTCCCGTGGGTTGATAGATCAGTCTTTTCTGTGAGTCCAGAATCTTTACCCGTTTGGACAAGGCAGGGCACATTCGCACCATATCTGCTGCCACATTAAAAACGATGGAGGCTTGGTTACGATCCGCAGCGCAGCCATAAACCTCAGCACGTTCTTCATTGTCTCCACAGGTTAGGAGCAGGGCAACAGCCGCCGCGAGCTCACTTTTCCCCATCTTCTTTGGTATCTCTACATAAGCTGTATTAAACTGGCGATAGCCATTTGGTTTTATGGTTCCAAATAAATCACGGATGATTTGCTCTTGCCAATCTATAAGTTCAAAGGGCTTTCCTGCCCAAGTTCCTTTGGTATGGGAGAGGCATTCAATAAAACCTACTGCATAGTCCGCCATCTCCTTACTGTAATGGGAATCCTTCGCCATGTAAGAGGTTGGTTTATACTTCTTTAGTTTTCGGATATGCGGACACCTCCTTTAAAAAAGACATAAAAAATAGACCATAAGGTCTTCTGTAACGAGGAAAAGAGCTATAATACAGCCCTGTTCCATTGTGCTTTTAATCTTGTTGTTAATTGTATTCCTTCATCAATATTTCAAGTGCAGCCTGCGCATTGCCGTCGATGGGTTCAATGTCCCAGCCTCTATCAAAGTTTGCTATGATCTGGCCTTCTCGCTTTAGCATCAGCTTTGATATTCTACCCTCATCAATGCCGTAAGGGGAGCCTAAGTCAAAGCTTTTGATCCAGTACTGAATGGTTCTGTTTTCGACTTCGATTTTGCCTTCTCTCCACATGGTCTAAGCCCTCCTTAAATCCTAATCACAATCGCCGGTAGAATTTGCTTTTCACCGGTCTGCCAGTCGGTGTGGCTCGTCTTAACCTTGGTAAGTCCCTCCATCCTGCAACCGTGCTTTTCAAATTCGGCAAGGGTTGCGATCAGCCCTGAGAAGGTGCTTGAAATGGTGATGTGGTCGATTCCATAGGCTCTGCAGGCGTTAACAATGGGTTCGATGTCGTAATCCCAAATGACCTCAGAAAAGTCGATGGTGTCGTTTCCTGCTTCCTTGCTTCTTTCGTAAGCCCAGTACATGGTGCTGTTGATTCCAGACTCCTTAAAGTTTGCGCCGGTTGCTTTGGCTTCTTCAAATGCCTTGATTTTTTTCATGTTCTCATCCTCCATTTAGTGTGGTTTTGTTTTGGTATTACATATATCACTCTAAACGAGAATAATAGCAAGTCATTTCTGTAGTAATAGAGCAGGTTTTCAGTTTAATCTTCAATCGCTGTGTAACGCGAGAATTCATAACCTTCCGTATTAGACAATATCTTTTCACCGGTGTCTTTGTTAATGACCCTAATGCATCGAAGCTCACCTTTTTCATTGGTCCCGCCATCTGACTTCTTGATCCAGGGCTGATCTTCTAGAAAATTACTGGTGAACTTTTTAAACTCTGAATCACTGAGTTCAACTTCTCGAATCACAGTGTAATCAGAACCAATGACGCCATCTTCCTTTGCTTCTTCAGTTGCCTCTCGTAGTTCCTTGATGTTATAGAACTTTCGACCAAATAATGCCTTCATTGCTATGTCTCCTCCCTGGACTTTTCATCGATTACCTTACAGGAATCAATGCCGTAAACCACATTCAAGCTGCTGCCGTTGTCCCACTGAACCATGATGGAGCCTGTGTCATCAACGCCCCACACGGTGCCTGTTGTGCCCGCAGGTGGTGCTTGCACATCATCCATGCTAAGGAGCTGGACTCTGGCACCAGCAGGGTACTGCTTGCGTAGGTGGGCCAGTCTTTCTTTACTGATCGGTTTCATTAGGAGCACCTCCTTTGAAAGCACTGCTGCCTGAAAGGTTTTGAAGGAGAATCTTTCTGTGGGTTTTGAACTCTTCTCCAATAAATCCAAGGCGGAGGAGGAAGCAGCGGAATGCGTACTTTTCATTATCGACTTCTTTTTCTTTCACAGTGATTCTCTTTTGTGTTTTCGCCATCTCACAAAGCTTTGTGATGAATTGGGAGTAGGCTTTTATCGCATCTGGATTTGGCAGCTTTGAAAACCAAGGGAAGCTAACGCGTTCTTCATCGGTTTTAATGGGGAGGGCATCCACATTCAGCGCTTTCTTGATGAGGTTTCCTTTTGCTTCTAACAACTTTGTTAGCTTTTCCAAATCTTCATTGGAAAGGGAGTCTTTTGGTATCTGGATGATGAGTCCCGTTTCCTCAAGTTCATCTTCAGCAGGAGCTGGTTCATCCACCTCAGCTTCAAACCCTGCATCTTGTAGCTTTTTCATCAGCGTCTTGATATTGTCCTGATCCAATTCGTTGTCAAAGGTTAGCTCTCCGTCTTTTCCGATTTGGTAGGGTCCGACCTGGTAAGCACAAGATGGAACTCCCAGGTATTTTAAGGGAACCTCTGTGATTTCGCTGATGAGCTTCACCAGCTTCTTCCGTTCGTTACCGGTTACGTTGTAACTGATTTTCATGGTATTGACCTCCTTGTTTTTGGCTTACTACATATATCACTCTAAGTGATGTTAATAGCAAGTCTATCTTTCGATAGTTATGTTATTTATTTTCAGGGAGGTCACTGTAGCGGTATTCTTTGCCATCACGCAGGAGATAGACATCATCTGAAGTCTGTGCTCCAGAAATGAACCTTTCGACTATGACGTCACAAAACTTTTCATCAAGCTCAATGGTGTGACAAATCCGCTGGGTCTGATCACAAGCAATGAGGGTGCTACCAGAACCGCCAAAGGGATCCAGGACAATGCAGTTGCTGAGACTTGAATTAAGAATAGGATGGGCCACAAGAGCCACAGGCTTCATAGTTGGATGAGAGCCATTCTTCTTAGGTTTTTCAAATTCCCAGATGGTCGTTTGCTTTCGATCTGCGTACCAGTTATGCTTGCCTTTTTTCTTCCAGCCAAAGAGCACAGGTTCATGCTGCCACTGGTAAGGAGACCTACCAAGGACCAACGATTGCTTTTTCCAGATGCAGGTGCCGGAGAGATAGAAGCCAGCTTCAGAGAATGCCTTTCTAAAGTTCAACCCTTCCGTATCTGCATGGAAAACATAGATAGATGAGTCCTGCGTCATCACGGTTTCCGTATTGGTAAAAGCCGCCAATAGGAATTCATAGAAGGCAGAATCACCCATGTTGTCGTTTTTGATTTTACCGGCGGAGCCTTCATAGTTTACATTGTAAGGGGGATCTGTCACCACCAGGTTTGCCAGCTTTCCATCCATAAGAAGCGTGAAGGTTTCAGCCTTGGTAGAATCACCGCAAACCAGTCTATGGGGACCAAGCTTCCAGACGTCACCCAGTTTTGTCATGGCGGGTTTTTCCAGCTCTGCATCCACATCGAACTCATCATCGTGGATGCCTTCTTTCAAGGAATCCTTAAATAAGTCATCCAATTCAGAGGGATCAAAACCTGTAAGGGAAACATCAAAGTCTGCACCTTGCAGGTCAGCGATAAGAAGGGCTAGCTTATCCTTATCCCAGTCGCCGCTGATTTTATTAAGGGCAATGTTTAGCGCCTTTTCTTTATCTTCATCCATTTCAATGACCACACACTCAACTTCGGTCATTCCTAAATCAAGGAGCACTTTTAATCTCTGGTGGCCGCCTACAACTCTGCCAGTGGTCTTGTTCCAGATGACCGGTTCAACATAACCAAACTGCTCAATGGAGCGTTTTAGTTTATCGTATTCTGCATCCCCGGGTTTTAAATCTTTACGGGGGTTATAGTCAGCGGGAAGTAAGAGCTTAGTTTTCAGTTTTTCAATCTTCATATCTTTCCGCCACCCTTCTTAAGTTTAGATTGAAATCCACGTTCTCCCACGGGAAGAGTGATGAGTTAAAATGACCGTAGGTTGCTGTATCAGAGTAGATCGCATTTCTTAGGCGTAGCTTTTCAATGATGGCCGCAGGACGAAGATTAAAGATCTCTTTTACCAGTTCACCTAGATCTTCATCACTGATTTTCCCCGTACCAAAGGATGTCACATTAACTGCCACAGGGTTTGCTTTTCCGATGGCATAAGAAATAGCGACCTCGCATTTTTCAGCAAGCCCGCTCCAAACAATATTCTTAGCAATGTACCTGGCCATGTATGCACCACTTCTATCAACCTTTGTTGGGTCCTTTCCACAAAGAGCACCACCACCATGGGAAGCCAGACCGCCATAGGTATCTACCATGATTTTTCTGCCAGTCAGCCCGGTATCAGCAGCAGGACCACCTTCAACAAACCTACCAGAAGGATTGATGAGGATCTCGGTTTCATCATCTAAGGGGAAATCCTCGAAGCACTGCCAAAGCACATTATTTAAGATATCTGATTCTAATTGCTTTTGAGTTTTGTCCTTATGGTGCTGAACAGAAACTACCACAGTCTTAACGCGGATAGGTTTATCCCCATCATACTCAACGGTAACTTGTGCTTTGCCATCGGGCAGGATACCCTTGATTATTTTTCCTTTGCGACATTCATCAATACGCTTTACGATTCTATGAGAGAGAAGTAAAGGCAGAGGCAGCAGCTCACGAGTTTCATTGGTAGCATAGCCATAAACAGTGCCTTGATCACCAGCACCGATGGAACCATAAGGATCACTAATTCCATTTCTTGCTTCAAGTGCTGTATCTACACCAGCAGCAATATCTACACTTTGATGATGTACAAACACGAATACTGTAAATTTCCATGGACTGTATCCAACCTCACGAAGTACATTTTTTACGATAAGGCGGATGTTAATTTTTTCGCTGCAGGTGATCTCGCCCGCCACGATGATTTTACCTTTGGTAGCCATGACCTCACAGGCCACACGTGAAGCTTTGTCTCTGCGAAGGCAAGCATCCAGAATGCTGTCAGCGATTAAATCAGAAAGCTTATCAGGATGTCCCTTGCAAACACTTTCTGCGGTTCTGTAGTTTTTACTCATATCATTATCTCCCATCTTTTTTTATTTGCCCCTACGAGCAGAAAGAAGTCTTTCCATCACATCATCCTGAGGATTTGTTCCTTTGTAATCGCCAGTACAGTTTTCTTTTACAATCTGGAATATCTCAAACCACAGACGATTGGTCTGGTTCATGTAGTTCTGGCCCATGGATACATAAGGACTTTGAATGGCATTTCCTGTGGTGGGGTGCTTAGCAAGAAAGCCATACTCCGTAATGGCCTCTTCACACTGAATCCACCGGGCAACACTCATAGCGTACCGTTCAAGGAGCTGCGGAGAAACCAGAGCAGCGCATCCACGCTTATCCAGCCACTGCCATGTGGCTTTGTAGATTTCGCCTGCCACCAGAGCCTTTCCATCTTTTTGAATGGCTTCAAGCATCTTATTAGGTTCAGGCATTTCTTGTCCCTCAAGGTCTGCAGTGTCGGAAAGCTCCATCACGGTCAGTTTCCTGCCACCGAGATTGCCTTCAGCTATTTTGTCAGCCAGAGGTTTCTTTTTTGCCCCTGCACCAACACGAGCGCCACCTCTGTTCGTACCGTCTTTTGCCAATGATCACACCTCCTTTGCAAAGTGGGGGCTATACCCTCGTTTGAATCTGCGTTTTTTAACACGACACCCCAGCCCGCTGTCCGGATTGAAAAGTTGTAGAGATTTTACCTCCCCCACCGGTCGCCACTCTCAGCAGTGATCTTTGAGTGACATGACTTACAAAGGGCCATCAGGTTACTGGTTTCATTGCCACCGCCTTTGCAGAGAGGGAGGATGTGGTGGACTTCTTCAGCAGCTTTAATCCTTCCATTCCTTTCACACTCCTCGCAAAGAGGATGGGCTTTGATGTAGCGGTCCCTGATACGTTTCCAGGACCTGCCGTACCGTTTATTGGAAGCAGGGTCACGTTGGTATTGGTTGTATCGTTTAGCGACCATCTTCTTATGCTCGGTGCAGTATTGCTCGCTGTCTGCAAGCCGACCGCAGCCTGGGTAAGCACAAGGACGCTTAGGTTTGTATGGCATCGGTTCACCTCCTTTTGGGCATAAGAAAAGCCCTCGTGGGGTGTTCCCCATGAAGGCTTGTTTACATTATTATCTCTCAATTATAGAGTACTAAAAAATTCAACTGCACTCAAGTGGACTCATGTGGACTTTACTATCCACTTTGACATTTTCTTCTTTTAAGTACTGCATTGATACCAGGGATTAGCTTGGTGACATTCTTATTGATGTTATCTGTAGAAATTCTGATTATCTCCCAGCCTTCACCGAGTTTATTGGTAATGACCTCATCTCGGATACTCTCATATTTTTGTCTGTCTTTCCCGTGATAAATCTTGCCATCAATCTCAAGAGCAACTTTCATCTCAGGCAATATGAAGTCAACAGAGTAGTCGAAGATCTTCACCTGATGGAACGCTTTAACGCCACGTCGGATAAGTTCAAGTGCTACCATTATTTCTTCAGTACTCTGATACCATCCAGTCTGGTTCAGACTCTTTTCCACAAGACGAATGGCATCGTTGTAGTGTGCAATATCGGTGACCTTAGAGATTCTCTTTAAAGCATTCTGCAGCTTCATCTGTTTCTTATCAGTGCTGATTGCATTCCCTTCTTCACGCGACTGTCGCACCAGCTCAGACCTGCAGTCTTTGCAGGTATACTTTGTACCACGAGTGTATGTCCAACTATAAACAGGAGTAGAACAGATGTGGCAAGGTGGATAATAACAATTGGAATCTCTACTATCCTTACCAATGGTTATTCCGTCTTCTACTGCTTCATGCCATCCCATTCTTATTCTCCCTTCCAGCCAATACAGCATCTACAGCTCTAAGCGCTTTACGGTGAAGCTTTAGTACCCAGCTTACAGAATAATCAAGGTCATAAGCAATGTCTTCCCAAGGCTGATATGACAGGTAGCGTTTCTCAAGAATCAGCCTGTATTCAATATTATTCACACCTTGGATGATCTCAATAATGTTAATCTTGCACTTTAGTAGTTTGGCGAGATCATCGTTCAAATTATTTTTAATATCTATAATCTTACAGACAGCATCTGCCATATGAGATACTGATTTGCTAGGGTTGTTAGGCATTCCATTTATGGCCGAAGTACAGTTCATAGCCATATTCTCCAGGGATGCAACTTGCTCAAGCTTACTGTTTATTCTTTGATCCAATCGATATGCTTTACTAAGATATTCTTTAGCATTCATTGTTTGGCCTCCTCTTTAAGTTTTCGGATTAGTATCTCCGGTTCTACCGTGGTAAGTTCTCTATACCAATCAGAGTGGAAGAACCTCTCCACCTCGGCTTTTGTATATTTTGCAGATTCATGGCGTGGATGCTTCATCAGCTTCTTTAGTGCATCCCTATAGTCCTTGACGGCTTGTAAGACTATGGCGTTGGCTAAGTTTTCATACGGATCAATCATCGACTCACCTCCAGTTTTGCTTTTACTGCCTCAATCAAAGTTGCCTGAGTTTTTTCTTTTTTACTTAGTGCAGCCATAACATTTTCATCAATAGTGTCTCTAGCAATGATGTGATGAATGACAACCGTGTCGTTTTGCCCTTGCCTATAAAGACGGGCATTGGTTTGCTGATAGAGCTCCAAGGACCAGGTAAGACCAAACCATATCAGGGTGGAACCACCACTCTGAAGATTAAGTCCATGTCCAGCACTTGCTGGATGAATAACAGCTACAGGAATCTCTCCTTCATTCCACTCTTCAATGTCCTTTGATGACTTTAGCTGCCTTACAGGAAATCTCTTCTGGATGCGTTCCAGATCATGCTTGTACCAATAAGCCACAAGGACCGGTTTTCCGTTGGTCCCTTCAATTAAATCTTCAAGGGCATCAAGTTTTCTCTCATGAATAACATGTGCTTTGTTTTCACCATCATAGACAGCACCGTTTGCCATCTGCAGGAGTTTGCCAGAAAGCACTGCAGCATTTGCCGCATCAATCTCTTCCTCACCTAAACTTGCAACCATTTCATCTCTAAATTTTGAATAAATGCTCCACTCTTTCTCATTCAGATAAACATCTACTTCATTCATGATGCATTCTGGCATTTTGAGATAATCCGAAGACTTCATGGAAATCGTAATATCCGATATTTGGTTATAAATTTTCTCTTCTGCTCCAGCCATAGGTTTATATGAAAAGATGATCTGACCATTGCGCTTATCCGGCGTGAAGTAAGCATTCCGGTAGTGAGTTATATACCTACCGAGTCTTTGGCCTAAGTCCAGAATACGAAACTCTGCCCAGAGATCCATAAGTCCATTTGTTGAAGGCGTTCCAGTAAGTCCGACTATTCTTTTCACTTTGGGCCTTACTTTCAGAAGGCTTTTAAAGCGCTTTGCTCCATAGGACTTAAAAGAAGATAACTCATCAACGACAACCATATCAAAGTCAAAGGGTACACCGCTTTTGTTTACAAGCCAATCTATATTTTCACGATTGATGATATAAAGGGTGGCTCTTTTCATAAGGGCATCTATTCTCTCTTTTTCAGTTCCAACAGCCACTGAGTAAGATAAGCCCTTTAGATGATCCCATTTTTTAATTTCAGAAGGCCAAGTATCCCTTGCCACTCTTAAAGGGGCTATAATCAATACTTTTCTGATTTCGAACCGATCAAGGCATAGACTGTAAATAGACGACAAGGTTATAACGGTTTTACCAAGACCTAACCCATGTCCAAAAACAGTGCTGATATCTCATTCTTATCGATATAGTCGATACAAAATTTCTGATAGTCATACGCTTTGAACATCATAAGGGCATCACCTCCTCTATCACCTTCGAAGGTATTTCTCCTTTATCAAAAAACTTTCTAATCTGAGCGTGATATCTCATATGATCTGAACTTGAAGAGAAAACCATTAAGTTATCAGGATCATTATTTCTTCGATTGCCATCAATGTGATGCACAACTTCATTCTTGTTTAATTTTCTACCAAGTTTCTGTTCTGCCACCACCCTATGAGCATGTCTCCCATAATATTTTGTATATGTTTTTCCTTCACCTGTACCTAGCCTAGCTTTTCTCATTTTTGCTCTCATCTCTTTTGTCATTTTTGTGGGGTTTAACTCGCGATTTAACTCTGAGAGATGAACTGACATATTTGTATAGTCTTTGAGTTCATGATATCCAGTAGGGTTTATACTTTTATTGCTAAAATCAGATAAACACTTGCGAGAACAAAAATTATGCTTTTTTATTTGTGATGGGTATTTATAAGTTTCTTTACCACACCAATTACATTTCATTTTTGATTTCATCAAGCACCCCTCCAATCTGCTCTATCCCATCAATGCAGTAGACTAAAAACCCTAACGCTTCCAGTTGCCTTTTTCGCTTTACTTGTATTGGACGCATCTTTTTTCCCGGTGCCTTTAATTCAATAAAGGCGATTCTTCCCATAGGTAAAAGTACAATGCGGTCTGGCACACCATCTAACCCCGGACTTACAAACTTTGGTGCAATTCCTCCCAGCTCTTTCACTGCTTTCACCAGTTTTTGCTCTATATATTTTTCAGTCACTTGTTTACCTCCCATCTGACACAGGAACACAAAATCACAAGCATTTCCCTATATTTACTAACGCGCGTGTACATGCACAGGTATCTACTATCTACTTTTAAGAAAAAGCATTTTTAATATAAGGGAAAATCTTGTGTTGTGTTGTGTTGTGTTCCCTATTCACCATAATGATAAAGTCGCTGCCTGCCATAAATCGGCAAACGCTTAATACTGCTGGTTCGTTCCCAACCTGGAATCTGCGCCATGAGTGCTGCGATCTGATAACTATCAGTAGTCTTTAATTCTGGAAGATTACGATTGAAGCATTCACACCAAATCTCAGCATTGCTTACAGAGGTTCGCGTAACAGTTCCTGTATGCTTAGCGCCTCCGAATTCGCAACCGCTTAGGTAATTTCTTCGGGCAAATAAATCCATACTGTCCCAGTCATCTGGAAGCAGTGTATTCAAGTACTCTTCCACCATACCAACACGCTCGTCAGCCTCCATGGCACCTTTCTGCGCCTTTTCCGCCTCTTCTAAAACATCACCTTCGAGATACAGTTTTTCACCAGAGTTCCATATTTCTTTTGCTTCAGCCCAGAACTGCTGTCTATATCCTTCTGTAAAATTCCAGGTCTTTTTCTGCTTTTTCTGATGCACCTTGATGATCCAAAAGCGGCGGTTACCGGTAATGTCGCGTAAATATCCACGCTCGCCATTTACTGTTGCAATGACGATGCACTGCCTTGGATGGCTTTCTACCACTCTGCCGTAGGACGGTCTGTACTTATCATCTGAGGTAGAGAGGAAGGCTTTCACTTTTTCAATGTCCGCTTTCTTCATTCCAGCAAGCTCACCGATTTCAACTACCCAGAACCCCTGGAGTTTTTCAGCACCCGACTTGTCGTCCATATCCGTAAGGGATAGGGTTTCAGAGTAAAAATCTGCTGTTACCAGGTCTTTTAAAATTGTGCTTTTGCCAATACCCTGATCGCCATCCAGCACTGGAACGCAGTCAAACTTAATACCAGGGACATATATCCGCGCAACCGCCGCTGCAAAGGTCTTTCTAGTCACTGTGCGTATATATTCGGTATCATCCGCCTGGAGATATTTGATGAACACATCTTCCACACGCTTTACCCCATCCCATGTAGGAAGGGAATCAAGATAATCCCTTATGGGATGGAAACGCCTATCATCAGCAACTTTGGTAAATGCAACATCATGGTTTCTGCTTGAAAACGGAAGGTAGCGAATATCCATAATTGACTTAAGCTGGGCTGTATCGGCATCTCTCCAAAACACATTACCTTCCGGCCTTTCCCATGGAAGCGGTCCAGTGACCTGGATACGGTTTGATAGCTCGTTGAATGCAAAATTCTTAAAATCCGGATCATGATTAAGGATAAGGTTTAAGTTGTACACGCTGTTTTCGAGCACTTGACTTCGAGGCTGATATTTCAGTTTTTCTTTCCAGTTGTCACCAATATCCGTAAAGTCCGCTTCAGCTTCTGCAAGTTTCTCGTTGGTAGCAAAGACCTTCACCTCATCAATCTTCATGACAAAATCACACATGCTTTTGAAGGACTTCTTATCATCGTCATCACCAAACTTATGAATACGGACGATGTCAAAGGCATTACATAATTTAAGGTATGCAGGATCCTTGGCATGATGGCTGTATACAAATTTCCCACCATCCTTGATTTCAACACCGGCCATACTGCTTGACTCTATAAAATGATAGCGGGCCTCATTTTCTGTTGGCTCGTATACATCTGACAAAAACGCATCGATTGCTTTTGTTACAGGAAAGTAGACTCTATTGAAAAGCCCGACAACACCCTCCTTATCAAGAGGATCATGCACCTTCTGGTATGCTACCGTATTGGCTTTGCTCTCTCTCGATGAAGTGGGAAGTCTTGTAGGATCAGTCCATTCCGGATGAGCAGTTAAAATATCATCTGGATTAAGCCAATCCTTGTCCACTTCCTTATACACAAAATCTCCATTGGATGGTGTGCTTGGCCAGTACATCAGCTGATTTGGCAGATAGGAGCATTCATCGAAATAATCCATACCGAGCATCTGTGCAAGATACCGGGATACTGCTACAAACTCCTCAGGGGTCACATCTCTTGATAGAGGCAGGATAATGCGCACCCTGGGATTTTCCTTGGTACTGCTATGGGTGGAGTAAAGAACAGAGGTATAGGGAGCATTTGATTCATAGTTTTCGAGAAATTCTTTATCAATTCGGTCACCATCTAAAGCAATCATTGAACGCAGCTCCACGGTTTCAATTTCCCTTCGACCGCCTTTTAGAACACCTGCAACAAAACCACCATGATCTTTTGCATCATCTTTTTGAGCTTTGGTGAACTTGGCATATTCTTCAGCTGATTCTGTTGTTCGTATTGGAGTCTTTAACCTAGCTTTAAGCTCATCAAATGTGATTTGTTTATTCACCCACTTCTTTGCCTGGCGGCTGTTCCCATAGGCAATGGCTAGTTTTCTCATAAAGAGTCCACCTCCTCAAAATCCCTATTGAAGTATCTGATCAGCTGTCTACGCTTTTTCGCCTTCTCAATTTCAATTCTCATGCCTCTTGAAATGACATCACCTAGCACCCACACTTCCTGGCATTTACCCATGAGGATGATGTCCATGAAAATTGCCAGGTCGCGTTCTTTTTCATTGTTGTCATCCATAAACTGTGGAAACATAAGGTGTGGGGCCAGTGGGATATTCCCTTTTTCTAATGCAAAGCGGCAGAAGTCCTGCGCTCGTTTAATATTTTTTTCGGTGTCCCCGCTAAAAGGAGAACAAATATAAACAAGAGGCTTGAAGGCAGCTTTTGACGCTGCCTTTTCCTCTCGAGATACATTACTTAGTGCTTCATATGGAGTAGGGTCATAGTATCCTTCAGCATTGTATTTATTTACGCTCATAATACTGCCCTCCACTCCTAACCTTTTTGCTGCATTCATCACAGAAAACTGCTGTACCATAAAGGTCACTTTCACCATCACTTAAAATTTCTCCAATATCTACCGACACCTCAGAGCCACACATTGGGCAGCGGCAAAATACATTCTCATCTGTTATTTCAATGGATATTTCCATGGAATCATTCAATCTTTCTTTCACACAAAACATAGTTGTAGCCCTCCTTAGTTCTTTTCTAATTTGGTTTTATACCATTCCAGATGACGCTTGCGCTGTTGATAATCTGGAACAGCTACTAACAAGCCAACATCTACTTTTTGTAAAGTGTCCAGCATCGTAATCTGCTCATCAGATAAATAAGGCCTGATGCTTTTTCCTTTCTCAATACCATTTGCTAATCTAAACTGCTTTGCAGTCATTCCAACAACGATGCGATTTAACATATCGCATTCATTACTGAAGTGATATGGCTTAGGATTTTCATGCAGTAGCTTTATGTTGGCGGTTAATAAAGGGAATTCTTGTCTTGCAGAAACGAGGGTTTTAATAAAACACTCCATCTCGTTGAACCTACGGATATAAAGTTCTTTGAATTTCATTGCTTTTTGCCCTGAGTATCCCATTACAAGCATCGTGAACCCATCACGCGTCATGAAATAACAAGGTAGCTTTCTTCCAGTACTGTCCTTATAAGAATCAGCTTTAAAGTTTGTATGAATGAAATTTTCGCTCAGCCCAGATTTGGGCTCAGTGATTCTTGCAATATCTCGCAGAACGTGTTTGTGTTGTTTTTCAAAGAACTCCGCCACAAACAAACTATCCACTCTTGCCGTATCATTGGTGTCGGCAAACACACCATATTGGTCTTTAGGTATTAATTCTCTCATCAGAATTACCTCCTTAAATTTTTTGAAGGTCTTGACCCTTCTAAGTGGTAGCCTTGGGAGAAGGTCAAATCTGACGATTCTGATATTCTTCTTGTAATTTTTTTGTTGCTCGCTTCAACTTTTGAGTGATATTGTTCTCATCAGCACCGATGGACTTGGCATACTCACGTATTGGCGTACCTTCAATACGAACTGCAATAAAGGCATCTGCCCATTCTGGTTTCTTTACAAGAGTTTTGCGAATCCAGTCGCAAATAGCCTCGCATTCATAATCTCTACTGCGTATTTCATCATCGGAAGTGGTACAAAGATAATCCATAATGTTAAAAGACTCATCATCCGGTTCAGCTTGGATAAACCCTATCTTGCCATTTGATTTTTTCATCTTAGGAGTAGGGTCAATCCGTCTGGTTTCTCTCCTCCAACCGTTGTATTCTTTGGAATTCAACAGGTCAAACATCTCTTGTACCGTTTCACAGCGTTTGACTTCATCTTTCTTTTCAGGCTTAGCCTCGGCAAGACGCTGCTCATAGTCAATGTCCAGCATGATGCTATAATCTCCATCTGGAATTTCAATTGTGGTGTAGTTTTTGTGACCGTTCTTGATGTTGTCCTCATACAGCACTTTAATTTTCATTTTGTACTCCTTTCCGTCCTGGCATTGACGGCGGAATACAAAAAGAGCCTGTGGAGAAGATGACCACAGACTCCGCTTGTCCTAAAAACGGGCACACGAAATCACGGTGGGTGCATCTTCATTCCAAACACAGTCTTTATCACTGTGTTCTGAACTCTTATGCATCCCGCCGTCCGTATGCGCACTAGGACATTGAGATTGATTTTGATAGTGGAGAGAAAATCGACTTATGCGAGATAATATTCACGATCGCACTGCAATACTTCATTAATCGTGTCCAAATTCACTAAATTTTCTGTTATAATAGACTCAATATAGTTTTTATAGGTTACTGGGATATCGTCTCAAAATCTTACTCTCTACTTTAAACTTATAGTAGATACAGTTACCTTCAAGAGCCTTCAACGGTTACTTTAGTTGATATAGTTACTATTTTTGAAAGGGGGGCTATGGATGGCGAATACTAACACTCCATATCTTTGTGGAGGAACTTTTTTTGTTCTTTTGTTACAAATTAAAAAATTACGTAGTAAAGCAAGAGATAAATTCAACGGTGGTTCTGATGGTCTCAATGATACAGATCTAATGAAAGGTCTTATTTATGTCGTTACTGGACAAAGTGTAAACCCTTACAATGATTCATTTAAAAAGAACACATCAGAATATAAATCTTGTAAATATAATGGTGGTACGTATATCCCATTTAATGATGTTTCTACGGTAAATAGTTTTGATACTGCTGTAAAACAAAAAAACTCCGACACCTTAAAAAGAATGTCAGAGTTCGCAAACGAATATTTGATTGTTGAAAATATGGTTAAAAGACAATGGCTTGTTAAAGCTTTACTGGAAGTCATTGAGCATGATGTAGAAATCAAAGACGAGGATTTACTTTACATTAATAGTGATGGGGATCCCGTTCCAAAATCGGAACTATTAGGAATTAATAACTTCGAACTTGAGCCTTTTCTAATAGGGGTACTGCACTATATTTTGTTATATCGTAAAGCTAACACAATGGGCCGAAAAACGTTTGAATCATGGCACTCTAAAGAATCCCCCCATTCAGAGTGGACTTTTGTCAGTACGATCGGGAACGCAAATCAACGTCAATTAACAATATCCATGATGGATGTAGAAAAAGAGGATCCTACTGGATATTCAAAAGATAAAGAAGAAATTCCAGAACCTGAAATAATAATCGATGAGGCTGAATCATCAGCAAAAAATGTAACGCAGATAATTAATAACCCTACAATTGTGAATCAGCATGGGGAGAAGAATATCCACATAGATCACGTGGATACATTAAACCTGTAAGGGAGGTGTAATAATTGAAAAATGAATTGCAACAAATAACCTCGCATGGGGTACCCACTAATCAAAAAACAGTCAACCAATATGGTGATAAAAATGTCCATGTAGACCATGCAGATAATATCCACCAGACTGTCAATTTTAATTTTATAATGCGAACGCCCGGTGGCAAACGTGAGAGTGTCAGCCAAACAATAAGTACCGATTATTACAACCTATTTGTTATTGCCGGTGAGACTTTTGAACATGATCATTTTCTTGTTCCTAAAAACCGTGCTTTAATTAAGGGTAATATTTCCAATGAACTATTTGAACGTTTATCATCTCTTACACCAGAAGCAATAGAAGAAATAAAGACTTTTCCTTCATTATTCGCAAGTGAGAATACCGATCATTGGGGCAGGACAGATCCAGAACAAGAAGCCATTTACGGTATTGTAAGAGATATAAGAGTTCAAGATAATGGAATCATGATTTATTACAAAGAATTGAATTATATACCTCAACATAAAATTAATGAAATCTCTTTCAACCTCGGAATGGGTCACCCACGAGCGCTAGTTCCGTTAAATACTACACAATGGACAATAAAGAAAATCAACCTTATAGAAGCATTAACCGATGCGGGCATAAGTGTTTTAGCACCAACCTAATAATAAGAAAGGAAGGCGATATGATGCAGCAAAAGATATCCTCTGAAATCACCTGTATTTCGTTAAATGATGCTACCTATAAAGACTGCGGTGTTTCCATTCAGCCTACTCTTGTGAATTTCTTTTTCGGGAATAACGGTACTGGTAAATCTACAATAGGAAAAGCTATAAAAAATGATTGTGGCATATCATGGAGAGGCGGAAAATCAGCTTCAGACTATAACGTACATGTATACAACTTGGATTTTATTAACTCTAATTTACAAAATTACCACTGTATGCCTGGAGTTTTTACTGTAAATGAGTTGAATATTGAAATCCAAAAACAGATTGAAGTTAAAACTAAAGAAAAAGAAACAGCATCTGAAGCTCTAGTAAATATGACTGATGAAAAGAAGAATAAAGAAGATGCCAATACGGCTTTATTTTCTATATTTCAAGATGAATGCTGGGAAAAAACCAGAGATCTACGCGAGTCATTTTCAGGAACCCAAACAGGAAAGAAAAGAAAGCAGCAGTTTGCTGAAGCTATTCTTGATACTAAAACTCCAAAAGAGCATGATCGTTTAGTTTTGAAAAGACTATATGATGCTGCCTTTTCCTCCGATTCCAAAAGGTACGATTCGTTTAATATCATAAATGACCCTTCAGTTCTTGATACACTTGGAGGATTTGATATTCTTGAGAAATCTATTGTAAGTAGTACTAACACGCCTTTTGCTGAATTCATTAGCGCATTAAATGCTACAGCCTGGGTTCGTCAAGGTCATGAACAATATCATAATACTCCTGACGGTAAATGTCCCTACTGTCAGCAGAAACTTCCCGATGACTTTGAAAATGACATAAAAGCTTGCTTTGATGCTCAGTATGAGAGTGACACCAGAGCACTGAAGAATTATTATGAAGATTATAAACAAAAATCTCATGATTTATTCTTACCTCTACAATCAATACCACAAGAAATTTATCCCGAAATCAATATTACATTCTACAACGATAAACTTGCAGCTTTAAAGGGTTTGATATCCTCTAATCTTCAGCAAATATCAGAAAAAATCGCCGACCCATCTATTATTGTTAGCATCAATGAAACTGAGCCTACACTAAAAGACCTTAAGGACATCATTAATGGATTTAATAAACTCATCAGTGAGAACAATGACATCATTGATTCGAAAAACAAAAAACAGGCAGAATGTAAAATAAGTGTATGGGAGTTACTTGCTTTTACAGTGAAAGAAGAAATTAATCGCTACAAAACAAGTAAAACAACAGTGGAAAAAGAGATTGCGAATCTTACCTCGCAAATTACCACTACAAAAAATACTGTCCAACGTATAACTGGAGACATTTCAAGCCTCAATAGGCAAATTGTTAATACAACATCTACGATAGACAGCATAAATACTCTTTTACGTGATTCTGGATTTCAAGGGTTTAGTCTAAGAGAAAAAGTAGGAACCCCAAATGTGTATGAAGTCATTCGACCTGATAAAAGTATTGCAGAAAATTTAAGTGAAGGTGAACGCAATTTCATAGCCTTTCTATATTTCTATCATCTAGTACGTGGAAGTGAAACGGTCGAAGGGGTTAGCCGAGATAAAATCGTGGTCATAGATGATCCTGTATCCAGTATGGATAGCAGTTCGCTGTTTATCGTAAGCGCACTTGTAAGAGAGCTGATTGACATTTGTGAAAACAATGCTGAAGAACGAGAACACATCGTCAGCGGCGATTTTATAAAGCAGATTTTCATTTTAACCCACAACGCTTTTTTCCACAGAGAAATTACATACAACCAAGTAAAACACTATCAATACGTGAATTTCTACCTAATAAATAAATTGCTTAATAAGTCATCAATCAGATTATGTGAAAAGCAGAACACGGAAATCCCAACTGAAAGGATTAATGTTAATCCGGTTCAAAACTCATATGCAGCATTATGGGACGAGTATAAAGAGCTTTCATCTTCAATACCACTTATGAACGTTATGCGACGTATTCTAGAATACTATTTTTTGCAACTATGTGGGTATGACGGTATATCACTTCGAAGGAGGATATTATTGGAAAACAAAGACCATTTTATCATCCAAAAAGAAGATGGCAGTGAAGATACAACTCAATATCAAATGGCATCTGCCATGCTTTCTTATATTAGTTCAAACGCCATTAGTATGAACGACGGAATGAACTATATTGATAACTGCATTGATCTCACAGAGAGTCGCATAACGTTTGAAATGATTTTCAAGTTAATGGGACAAGAACAGCACTATAAAATGATGATGGGCATCAAGTAGATTCTAGGAATTGAGGAGGCCACAATATGTTAAGAATCAGCTACAACAAACTATGGAAATTATTAATTGATAAAAACATGAATAAACAAGACTTAAAGGAATTAAGTGGTGTTAGTGCCGCCTCCATAGCTAAGCTAGGGAAAGGTGACAACATTACAACTGATGTACTCCTTAAACTATGTGAAGCTTTAGACTGTAACCTTGAAGATATTATCCAAACGGTCCGAGATAAAGAAAAATTATGAAAATGAAAAAGTCACTATCCCCTTACATCTGTTCGTTTGCTTTCTTATCCAATCAAAAAACCCTACTCTTTAATTGAGCAGGGTTTTATCTATTGGAAATAATTAATTCAAATCAGCCGACTGACATATTACTAACAAGACTCTCAACTGTATTGTTAATCATATTCTTCCACTCAGGAGCTTCACATCTATCTCTGTGCTGTTCGCACTCATTCATTAGATTGATGACTTCTTGAGGATTCGCTCTACTATTAATAAATAGAGCTCTAAAAAACATATTAAACTGCGTGATTGTTATTGGGATAATACTTAAACTCATTTTCTCATCATTACGTGAGTACCAAACACCAATTCTAAACGTCTCCGCTGTGTTTGAGTCAATATTATTCGCAATAAACAAACCATAGACGGGCTTCCCATTTTCTTCAATATAGTGATTCATTAAATCAGCAACATGACGTCTTACAGGCTCTCCTTCTGCAGCTTCTTGCCTCGAATTTTCTGTAAGAGTGACTTCAATAACTATCACAAAATTTTCGAATTCCATAATTAGATCCGGACCATTTCCGGGAGCTGTGCCCACCGGAAGAAAATCCTGATCAATTTTAAATCTTCGTGCTTCATACGGTTTATTTGTCAAACTGTCAATTGCTAGAAAAGCTCGCCACAACACCCACTCTAGATATGCTGGCGTTTCACTTCGAGGAATCACGATTTCCGTTTCTTCGTCAATTCTCTTTCTCTCTCTTCTTGATGCTATTAGGTCTATGTAGGCAGCTATCTCTTCCCATTGTTCAGCTTGCTCACTCGCATAAATCTCTTCTTTAACTTTAAAAATGATATCTTCAATCTCATGTCTAATTATAGCTATATCTGCAGGAGTATCTGTTGATTTGCCTCTTAAATCAAATGGTATTCCCATGGAGGATAATTGGCCTAATAAATCTTGTAGAACTTCAAATGCTGCATCTTGGCTATCAGTTGGAAGGATAGCACCATTACACATTGAACGATATCTTTCTAACTCACTAGTGGGGACAGAAGTGTCATTTGCCATTAATTCAGAAAAATATCGTTTCTCATGAACTAGCGCTATCCCTTTCCCCTTATTTTGAACCAGTCCCGTTGCTTTTAAATATCTAAAATTTGCATCTGCATAGTCTCTGAAAGTGGACGCTTTCAAACCATGAAGATCAGCAGTTTCGTTGTATTTTAGATTGTCAAATCTACGCTTTGACTCTACATCGTTTCTCTCATTTCTAAAGTTTAGAATGTTGTCAGTTATTGCGTTTTTATCATCGGCACTACTAGTTGTTTGAACGAAAAGAGCCATTTCAATAAAGCTAATGGATGCCTCTCCAGTTTTTCTCTCTATTTCTAACAAAATTGCCAGAGTATGTCTCAACGGTGAAAACCATATTTTTTCGCCTCCTGATACCTCAATTTCAATAAACTGGGCAGCTAAAGCTCTCAAAAAACACTCTTGCATAGCAGGAACCGTCTCTGATCTGATTAATCGCCATCCATTCGGTGTTATTGTATCCAAGGCCCCTATATCTTCCTGACGTATATCTGAAGATCGTGGGATTTCTGGATACAAAAACCCTAGTTTGCCAAGGGCTGATCTCCACTTTCTGCCAACACTATTTGTAGCATCCGTTCCTAAAGAAACAATTCCATGTTGTCCAAGTAAATCTCGAAATGCTCGATCACCTTCTTGTTTACGAATATTCCCCTGTAAATGAGAAGATGATAGTGCGACTAAACCGTCTCTCAACCTAAATGCGCTTCGTACTGAAGTATTTCCAATATACCAAATAGCCACAATATCACCCCTTTAATATCCGACAAACAGATACTCTTGAACTTTGTTGTTGTTATCTCCAACCTTGTGCCCTTGATTTCCAAATGAATATCGGTAATCTACAGGTATTACTTCAACATGTGATTTATGTTTAGATAGAATAGAAACCATTTCATCTAACGTTGGTAAACTATTAGAAGAATATGACACAATTATTATGCTGCTTTCATATTTTTTGAACAATACATCAAAAGCATCTGCCGCACCATTTCTTGTTGAGAAAGGAGTTGGATAGGATTTAAATTTCTTTGTTAGAGTGTGTTCTTGAATTTCTACATCCTTCCAATCTCTCGCTAATCCTTCAACAAAATGATATCTTCTAACATACTCATTATCTGAATATGGAGAGTAGTAAGGTGGATCAATATACACCAAATCTGGTTTTTTAATACGTAGTTTCATCGCATCAGAATTTTTTGATTTGTTCTTTTTTCCATTATCGAAAATCGAATTATTTATATCTTTCACAGCATCCAGAAACTGTTCTTCCAATGATTTCCGTAAATCCTTTCTTCCATCATTATATCTATCACCTGTATATGTAAAAATACCTCTTGGTCTTTTTTTAATACAAGCACGTATCAGTGCGGCCATTGCTATTGCTCTTTTATATGGACTTCTGATTTTTGAGATATTTAGGCGAAGTGTATCAATCAGATCATTCTCAGAATCAGTAAAGTAAAGGTCTTTAAATGTTTTTGAAACAAAACCATCAGACTCTCTTGATTTAACTAAAAGCTTTTCGGCTTCGATCTCGGGCAATGTGATTGAGTTATTTTCAATCATAGCTTTTGTAAATGTTGCCGACATCGCCATGTAGTCATTGCTAACTACAGTTTTCCCTTGTGCCTTAAACATGTAACTTACAATTCCTGAACCGGAAAACAAATCACATACACTCTCAAATTCAAACTGAGAAGCAATATCCCAAATTTGTGTTAATAGCTTGCTCTTAGAGCCCATGAACCTTGTTGCTGGATATTTATCAACTTGCCTTGGTAAGGGTTCAGGTACCAAAGATAAAGTAATATTTTTCTTAGGTGGAATATTTACAATAACATCTTCACCTTTTCTCCCACTACCATTACATGAAATATATCTCTTTGTTTGATATACATCTATATTAAATGAACCATACAGGTCATGTACAAGTGGATGGTTTGAATTTGTAAGGATAACATGACATCCAATTTCCTGCAATCGTTGGACTTCTTTAGCTAGTTCAATGTGATCTTCTTCATAAAACTGTTCCTTGGTGTATCTTTTGAAATCTGAGTACTCGGACACAGGTAAATATGGAGGATCTAAAAAGATTAAATCATCTTTTTTTGCATGCTCGTTTAATATGTCCAAATAATCGCCGCAAACAATCGTAGCCCGTCTTAACATATTTGAGGCTGCATACAACGCTTCTTCATCACAAATATTCGGATTTTTATATCTTCCAAAGGGAACATTAAACTGTCCTTTTTTGTTGACTCTATAAAGCCCATTGAAACACGTCTTATTCAAATATATCGTTCTGGCAGCTGCATCAACTGAAGATAATGAGTTATAGTCTAAAGCCCTCATATTATAAAAAAATTCTTCGTTATTCTCGTATTTTTTAAGTTTACTTATAATTGCTTGAACATTATTGGCCACTTCTGTATATAAGTTTATTAACTCAGGATTACTATCTGCAATGATTGCCTCTTCAGGATTAAGCGCAAAAAATACAGCCCCGCCACCAAAAAACGGTTCAATATAGCGCCCATATTTAGTAGGCATCTTGGGTATAATATCTTCTAACATCTGTGTTTTCCCACCAGCCCACTTGAGTATTGGGCGTGCTGTGTTATTAGAATTGTCATTTTCAGTGCTGATTTTCAGTGAATTACTCAATATATGTCGCCCCCTCATTATCGTCGTTTATTATTTCCATAATATCACCGATGTCACAATCCAAGGCTTTACAAATTCTAAGCAATACATCAGTTGTAATATTTTCGTTCTTTCCTAGTTTTGCTATTGACGCATGACTTATACCGGCCACTAAACAAAGATCCTTCTTTTTCATATCACGATCAATCAACATCTTCCAAAGTTTTTTATAACTAACATGCAATTTGGCCACCTCACTATAACAACGACTTTAATCTATGATATCATCAAAATTCAGTGATCGCAATATAAATTTCAGCGTTTGGTGAATTAAATAAACATAACGCAATTTCTAAGTTGTTGCCATTTTATCTGTAATTTTATATTCATCTTATCAACTCAGCACGTTTTTGACAGCAATCCTATCAACTCACAAGCCCTAAAGTAAATCTAACCACTCAACCTTACAAACTGCCATTCTTAGATAAGTTCCCACAAAATAAAAAACCGTGATTATCCTTCTGGCTTGAAGCCAGTTCTCAAATCACGGAGAGTCCTTATTTACTAACACTTCTACATTATTACTTCTCTACTCTTGATAGCAATACTACCGTCTCAACGTGCATCGACACATTACTCTTATACAATTTAACAAATGAAATACAAAAGGGGGTAGATTTTTAGTTTCTACCCCCACTCATATCAAATAAAACTTTTAAACTAATTGGTTATATTTCTTTTTTTATGAGATTCGTAAGATTTGCTGACACAAAATAGTAGCTATGGTAAATCTACTTTCAATGGGTTTGCTGTTATTATGCCTGCTACACTAACCCCACTTTTATCATAACTAAATCCTATTGTACTACCTCCGCCTGTCAATTGAAGGTTACTGTAAATATTGGTTTTGTAATTGCTTTCAATGCTTATATTTTCCTGAGTTAATGGGTTTTCTATATGAATATAAAAGTTTGTATCATTACCACTTGACCATTTCCAAATATTTCTTCTAATATAGGCAATTACAGGATTACCTTCATTGTCTACTGATATAGTGTACCCACTTTCTATATAGTCTGCTGCCCAGGAACCACTACTGCTTAAATCTTGATATGCTCTTTGTACTAAGATTTCAGCTCCATCGGAAGTGTTGGAATACATTAAATCCGGTCTATTGTAAGGGTCAGGGCTTCCCTGTGAATCAAGATAAGTGAAATGAATTATTTCATTATATGCTACCGTGTATTCAATACCACTTATGACTCCATACGCCTGTACTATTGAATGTTCTGATTCAACTGCATTTTGTCCTATTGCAACAACTCTGGATACTTCAATGTTTCCTTCCCACATATATATCAATGCTACCGAATTATCCATTGAAACAATATCAACTACTGATGTGTAGTTTTCAGCAACCACATCTCCAATAGTGCTGACCTGTCCTTCCAATACTGCTATCAATCCTGACTCACCCATATAAAAGCTAATGTCATTACCCTGATAGCTTCCCGTACCCAGTTTTGTTCCATTGGGATTAACCATAACTCTTACAAGAGCAGAAGATGTTCCACCGTTTCCATCACTTATCTCATAGCCAAATTCATCCATTCCAATAAAGTCAGTATTAGGATCATATCTTAAACTGTCCACTTCTTGTGTTACTATTCCGTTTGTTCCTTGAGTATAGCTTGTAATACTAAGAGTATCTCCATCTGCATCAGTGTCATTGGCTAGGACGTCTATTAATATTGTCATATTATTCACAGCAGTTACTTCATCATCTGCTGCCACTGGTGCATTATTGATTAAATCCAGTGTGATCATATGATTTGAAGGCCCTATCATACTTTGGGTATCTGTATGTGTTGTATATCCTTCTTTTTCAACCTTTATATCATACAGTCCCACTGGCAAGTCATATGTCCATTGGCTGTTCGAAGCTGTAAATGTCCCAATCAATACATTGTCTGAAGAGTCTGTTACTGTAACAGTTGCATCGCTTGGAGTGACCGTAATCCTTAATGGATAAGTAACAACTGGAATCTCTTCAAACTCCGCTGTCACATTTGTGTCCTCTGATACAAAAGTCAGCTCTACAGCTAAACTTGCACCCATAGATGTCCCGTTAAGTTTCCAATCCTTGATTCTGTACCCATCGTCAGGAACGGATTCAAATATTAATGACGTTCCTCTGTAAACCTTCATTCCATCTGTTACATTTGCATAGGTGGTACTGGTTGCTGTTATACTACCGTTTCCTCCTACTACACTAAAATTTAGATTATACTCAATTGTTTCAAACTCAACAGTCAAGTGGATGTTTTGAGATACCGACTCCACATCAAGAGTATTTGTTTTTCCCACTTCTCCACCATTTAAGGTAATCGTCCTTATTTGCTTGTTTTCGTCTGGGGTTATTATAAACCTGAAGTTAGTTCCCTGCGGAATTTCATCTCCACTGCTTATTAGTGCATCAGATGAATCAGGTTCTATACTAAGACCTTCATAAGCCTGTATTGTTCCACCTTCGCCTATAACTTCATATGTTACGGTATACATTATTGGTGATACTGGTATTTCTTCAAACTCTACTTTGACATCCACATTTCTATCCATTTCAACGGTATATTCTGTAGCTGTAAAATCACTGACGATTGTTTCGTTTACAGTCCAAGCTTTTACGCGGTATCCTTCGCTTGGTGTTGCTATGATTCTTACTGTGTTCCCAGGGTAAGCTTGGGTTCCACTTGGCACTTCTGCTGATAGTGTACCACCGTCACTAACTACTGAATAGGTTAATGTATAGGTTTCTGGTGTTGGGTTGATTAATTCAAATTCTACTTTGAAATCTACATCCATATCCATATCTCTTGAAACTTCTAAACCCGTTAGCCAATCAATTACTTCTCCATTAACTGTCCACTCTTTAAGTTTGTATCCTTCATCTGGTACTGCTGTAAATGATACTGAACTTCCTGCTTGTGCTTCTCCTCCATTAGTAACTGAGGCTATTAGTGTACCACCTTCGCCTATAACTTCATATGTTACGGTATACATTATTGGCACAACTACCATTTCCTTAAATTCTACTGTTACTGTTGTATTTTCACTTACTGTTCTTGTTAGTGTGTTTCCATTTTCTACTACAGCCCCATTCACTTTCCATTCTTTAACCTCATAGCCTTTGCTTGGGGTTGCTGTGAATGTTACCGATGTTCCTGTGTTTACACTGTTTCCACTTGTGGCTGTTCCTGTTAGTGTCCCATTACTTCCTACCACTGAATAGTTTACTGTGTAGGTTATTACTGTTCCACCACTTGAACTACCTCCACTAGTTCCACCTGTGCTTGGTGATTGCTCTAATGGTTTTGCATCTTGTGTTTCTGTTTTTCCATTTACATAAGTTTCATTTGGCTTAATCTCTACCCCACCCGTGCCAATTACATCATTGGCTCCCTTATCTACATTGATTTGGGTTTGTGGTGTCGTTATAGATGATCCACTTCCGCCTGCTTCTACTTCTACTTCTTTAACTTCTCCACTACCCTCTATTATTACTCTATTGGCTTTAATTAAGACTTTTTCAATTTTGGAATTTTCATCCACTATTACTTTACTTCTTGTTCCGTTTACTTCAACTTTGTCTATTTCCGTATCTCTTGCCAATACAGTAATATCAGGTGACTGTACGACCACATTCTTAAATTTACCCTCTAATATAACATCGGCTTCACCTTCTACTGTTGCTACTGCTATCTCAACACCTGTTTCATTGAGTATTCTTACTTTATTTCCGTTTTTAACGATAATTATTGTATCTATCTCTGAGTCACCCTTGATTATGATGGAATTTTCCCCACCACCTCTAACCAATACCCTACCCTCTACTTTTACATTTTCTAATGTTACTTCACCTTCACCTACACCATCTGCAATAATCAAATCACCCTTGATTACTAGGTTTTTTAATGTGGCATTTGGCACATTAACTACAACATTTCCTTCACTGACTTCTTCATAGACTTCTGATGTGTTTACATAATCTTTTATAATATTGTGCATTACTTGTGCAAATTCTGCTCTAGTTATATTAGCTTTAGGATTCAACTTCCCATTTGAACCACTAATATACCCACTATTAACCATTCCGTTGACACTTTCTTTTGCCCAATCTGACACTTCAGTACTATCCATAAATATTTTGTTTGATGTTTCTGCTTTTAAATTCAATGCTTTTGATAGTACACTTAATACTTCTTCTCTTGTAATTGGGTCATTTGGTCTTAATTGGTTTGCATACCCTTTGAATGTTCCCATTCTTACGGCTTTTGTCATAGCATCATAGTACCAATCTGTTACTAATACATCTGTGTAGCTTGAAATATCTACACTCTCTGTTGCTCCAAAAGCTCTGTTAATTACTGATGCCATTTCTGCTCTCGTTAGGCTCTTTTCTGGATATATTTTTCCGTTATAACCTGACATTAAACCATTATCTACTGCTTTTGTTAATGCCTCTGTTGACCAGTTGTTTGGCATATCCACAAAACCTTGTTGCTCTTGCGCTAATGCTTGCATTGGTGATGCAAACATTAAAATGATTACCAGTAATATTGATAACTTCTTTTTCATAAATATAACTCCTTCCTATATTTTTTGGCTCTGTCACAACTAATGGTTGATTTTTAACGACTTTATAAACATTGCTGTTACTGCGTTTCAAAACGATGCAAACGTAAACACCTATGATTCATAGATTGTAAAAGTGAAAATCTTTGCATTTCTTATAAAAAGTAACTTAATTTCAACCATAAATAGTGACAGAGCCTATTTTTTTAAAATAACAGATGCCTAGATATTGTCTTGTTAAAAATTATAAGATATTTCTGAATGTTTATCAATATAAAAAATGTTTACCTTGACTTTGATCAAAATTTTTACTTATGTTATTTGGGTTCAATCAATTAGGCAAAACTCGCTAAGAGGGGGTAAATCATAGAAAACTTTTTATTTTTGATATAGGTACACTAAAAAACATTTATCTGATTATTATTTCAAACTCCCTATTATTAAGAATTACTTCGTTGTTGGAACCTATAATTTCTTTAGCTAAATGTATTGCGTTACCACATAACCTTTATATAAAATAGCAAATCGTACTGTTACCGGGGTAAATACTCATTTTCTATCCCCCCAATTTTAAATATTGATGGCAATCCAATCAGCTGTATCTTTTATAACTTTATCTGCAAATGCTTTATCCTTCTCAAGAATATTGAAAGTATGATTTGCATTATCAATGATTCTATACTCACTGATTTTTCCATTACAGGCACTCGCAATTTCTTTAGAGTGTATAAATGGAACTAGTTCATCCTCTGAGCCTGAAACCGCAAGTATTGCTCCTTTGTATTTTGATAGACTGTCCATTGGATTTGAATCGCGAATATCATCAAACCATTTCTTAGACAAAATCAAATCATCACGCCAATACATTGGTATTTGGGCATATCCATTTCTAGCTGCTTCTTCATAAAATTCTTCAAACCAACCTTCAAAAACACCTGCTCCATTATGGCAAGCTCCGGACCAGCTCACTGCAGCTTTAATTTTCTCAGGATACTTCCCGATAAATTCTGCCATTACACGCGCCCCTTGGCTAAACCCTAAAATCCCGATTCTCTTTGAATCAATCTTATGGCAATCAAGGAGATATGAGTATATCTTTTCAGTATCGCTAACTTCTCCGTAAAATGTTAAATCCTGTTGTTTTGCCAGACTTTCACCACATCCTGCAAAGTCAAAGCGTATAGATGCTATTCCTCTTTCTTTTAGAGATTCTGAAAGTTTAATAAATAAATTTCCTACTTCATCCTTAAAAGAACCTGTCCCATGACACAAAATAATAGCAGGATATTTTTCACCTATGTTAGGACTGTTTAATATAGCTGGAATATCATATAATTCACTCTTTATTGAAACTTTCTCTTCCATTTTACCTACCCTTTCAGTAATAAATAATCTTTACTTCCTATTTATCTATTATTATTCTTTAACTAAAACTCTTTTCACTAACCTCTCTCTAATTGACTTGCATTACCTCTAGTACATTGCGGTTGATGTTAGAATCACATAACCTTATTATAAAATAGCACATTGCACCATGACAGGAGTAAATACTCATTTCCTATCCCCCCACATTTTTTCTTCTAAAAGTCAATGTGGGTGCTGAATTTAGTCATATTCCTTCGAATCTTCATCTGGTTCTTGAGCTTCTTTACCGGCCATCAAGTCCTTAATCCATATTGGTACATTTTGAAGTGGCCTTCTCTCTTTAAGATGCTTGATCACATCTTCAATATCTTCATCTCGCCAGAACCTATCTCGAATGTAGCATCTGCGGCAACAGTAATTGCCACTCTTTGATTTATTCTCAAACTTAGTTCCACAATAATAGCATCCATGCTGATAGATAATTGGATTCTTATGTTCCCAGTCTCTTTTACATTCTATAGAGCAATATGTCTTTGGACGCCCTTTCAGCTTCTTCTGATTAATCCGCTTTCCACAGTTTTTACAATGTTCTCTGATTACCTTTTCAGGCTTTGGCTTACTATAATCCTGCCCAAAGCCATCCAACCCTCGGCTCTTACAAAAATTCCTGACACTATCTCTACTTAGATCCATGGCAGTGGCTATACTGCGGTATCCTATGCCTAGTTTTCGTAATTCAATTATTTTCTCTTGTTGTTCATTAGTCATTTGCATTACCTCCAATCTTTTGATTGGTATCTAGTAATGCGATAGAATTTTTGTAAAGTCAAGATATATTGCGAGCTAAGATAACTATTAATTTTACCTATATTTAGTTAATTGAATTAGAAGTTATTTTTCTTAATAACATCAAGGGCATTATTGGTTATATTAGCCCCTTCATAGGTAATGATTAGCTTGTCAGGAAAATATTCTTCATAAATGTCTTGCTTTTTAAGCCACCTATTATCGTAACTTTCAACCCCTAACATTCCTAGATGCTCCCAGTACAGCTCAGTTCCATCTTCTTTTATGATGGTAAAGTCAGGTTCAATCCAGCGACCATTCGCATATTCTAATTTTTTCTCGTATTCATAAATGATGCCATTATCAGCTAGAAGATTGGCAATGATAACTTCTGATTTACTCCTAACCTTATCTCCTTTAACTGTTGAATAAATTCTATTAAGCATGTGTTTTTCTACACCTAGATATTTGGCTATCTCTTGATGTAGCTCGTTTGAAGAATCGCATTCATTTATTAGATAGACAAGGTAATCTAGCAGCTCGTGCTTATATTTCAATTTTTCATTTATCTCATCCATGATGTTTTTCATTTTCTCATCTGATATTTCCTCTTGAAGTACCTCAACCACTAACCGTCTATCTAGCGGTTTTTTCGTTGTAGCCATATTTGTGACAACGGCTTCATAAACCTTGTCTATAATGGTTTGAACATCTAACTTTGTTTTCTTTACTGTAGAAATCAAATTCTTTGTTTTAGTACTATTTATAATGTCTAACAAATTATTTTCTTTTATATCATCTAAATTTTTAAGTCCAGAAAACCCCTTAGACTTGATTGCCAATACCCCACTATTTAAATAATATGGCAAACAAAGTTGTATCTCTTCGTCTTCAAAATATGGCAAAGTTCTTAGACCTAATCCTTGTTCAGCTATTTTCTTATAAACTCTTCTTATTTTTTCTTCATCAGGAAAAGAACCTTCTATGAAATATTTTCTTTTTACATCAACGTTCTTGTTAGAATATAGTAAATATGCGTTGGCAACTCCTCCATCTCTAGCGGCTCTTCCTATCTCTTGGTAATATTGCTCAACTGATTCCGGGATCATATAATGAATAACTACTCTGATGTCTGGAATATCAATTCCCATACCAAAGGCGTTTGTTGCAAAAATTAAGTTAATCTCATTCTCCTTATACTTTGAAATAACTTCTTGTCTTTCTTTGGAAGTCATTTCGCCATGGAAATGAATAGACCTATACCCTTTATCAGAAGCTTTCTCAGCTAATCTTTCTACCCCTCTCTCGCTCCCAATTCTATATACATAAACAAGTACTTTTTCATTCTTATGGATTTTTACTATATCCCACAACTTATCTTCTTTTTCATTTTCATTGATAAACCTAAGTACTTTAAGAGATATTTCAGACCTCATTAAAAGATTGTCTCTAACTATGTTCTTCTTATCTATTTGAAATTCCGTGCATATATCCACTACTTCCTTTGGGTTTAATGTTGCAGTCAAAGCTAAAGTCCTTGGCTTATCTTCCTGTGTTCCATAGACACGTTCCAGGAAGTCAGGAATCCTCTTATAAAAAGGTCTAAAACTGGTCCCCCATTGACTTACACAATGAACTTCATCAATCACAAGAAGTTTGATTTCATCTTTTCTTTTCTTAATACAGTGTTCAAAAAGACCATCAGTAGCAATTTTTTCAGGGCTAACAAAAATGAACTTTGGTGTTATAATACCATTTGCAAAATCTAAAAGTGTTTTTTCTTGATTTGCAGAACTCATACCTCCATGAATACTTAAGACATTGAACCCTTGCTCCTCAATTTTTTCAGCCTGTTCATCTATTAACGCTATTAAAGGAGATATGACGATAGTTATTCCACCCATTAATATTCCAGACATCCAGTATATTAAAGACTTCCCACCGCCTGTGGGCATAATACAAAGGGTATTATCTTTTTCAACAACATTAGATATAACTTTCTTTTGAAAAGCTTTTAAAGAATAATTGTTTTCTTCAAATTCCTTGGATAGTGTTGGAAAATGATTCTTAAATTCTAAATCAAGATTAAGCATAGCCAAAACCTCCATCTCGTATCTGTTGCTTCAGAAATGATATTTCCTCATCATGTTTCTGCGCAACATACCCCAAGAAAGAGTCGACAAATACATACCTGTATTCAGGGTCCAAATAAACATCATTTAAATCAGCTTTCTCTTTAAGCATTTGAAATATTTGATGTGCATAATAAGCAAATAATTCATACGGGTAGAAGTAATTCTGCTGAGTAATAAATTTATTAATATCTATCATAAGAAATTCGGAGTCTTGTTTGCAGCCAAATGTATTTTTATCAGTTAAATACCAAAGTGCCCATATAGCATCTCTGCTTCTATTTGGAAAAACAGCTGGATAAACTTTATAAAGCATGTGAGTTTTTATCCCACCACCAATGACACCGTAAACCGTATAATCATCTGTATCAAGTATTCCATATCCTAGATCTTCATAGTTATTTATTTGATCGTATGATTCTTGATCATATATTTCGTGGTAGTATTCTTCTGCAAAGTTGTGCAAATTACTTACAACTCTTAATAATTCATTCGGATCTGAGACATTAAATTCATAACGATATTTATCAAGTTCTTTTGCTCTTTTGTTATGTATCGTAGAGTGAATAATAGGACATTCATTTTTAAGAACTGTAGATTTAAAATATTGTGGGTCATCTTCATATTCCTCTAGAGATTCCTCATCAAAAATTGCAACGTACTTTTCTCTGTCCCGCTCAAAGTTGCTAATGCATTCCTTAATAATGTTAATAAATTTCTCCTTATGATTAACCTTATTGCTTGTTTTTACATTTTTAACACCTAAATTTCCAGCAATTTTTTTGACATCATCAGCTGTTACAGCATTGCCAGCTTCTGATTTGATAAATTCATCGTAATATTTACTAAAATTATTTCGAATCGCTTCCAACACCTGCTCTACATGCTCGAACTCATAGCATTTTGCCTCTATATTTCTCTCCTTTTGATGTGTGTACATTTTTCCCCCTCCATTTCTATTAATTTAAATTTGCATCACTATATAAAACTTCCTTGTGATCAACTAAAACTCTTCCCGCTAATCTTCTTTATTAACCTGCAAAACTGATCCCACTCACCCGGAAACTTGTTATCACCATACTTTTTTATATTTCGACCACTTTTGATGATTTCTAAACTCCACTGAGTTCCATCACAAACGCCAGGTTCAATATACTTAGACTTCCAGTTTAGTAGATCCAGCAATTTCAACTCATCAATAAACTTATCAAGAGTGTTCTGCCGGATTATCTTTGCATAATAATCTTTAGAGCCGTCACCTAAATGGTTCCATTTAAGCTTTCTACTTTGAAAACTATTTCCACTTCATAATAGCCACCAAAGTAACCACCAACGGATGCTGTGATTCCTTTTATCTCCTTGTAAGCATTATCAATGGCTGTCTGTCTATCCCATTCATTTTCACAGTCCTTACAGTAATATTCAGGATCAGAATCAGTGATACAGCAGCCACCAAGTTTTATTTTCTCCTCTTCAGCCATTAAAAAAGCTTCATGAGTTGGCATCCCATAGAGGATCTTGATTACATTCAGAGAACCACATTTAGGACATTTCTTGTAGTTAATTGCCATATCATCACCTCTTTACTCAATAAACTTATCAAACTCAATCAAACTTATATCCGAATTCTATTAATCTTTTCCGGCAGATTTCTCTTTCTTCATCAGTAAAGAAGTCATTATATTCAGGCTTTAAAACTAATGCCTCCACAGACAAGTCAAGACGATTATTTTCCCAAAGAACTTCAAATCCATAAGTACCTCCACTTTTAGAGATAAGTTGTTTTGCAGCTTTTAGTCCACCTTCCCTTGCCACAAGCTGAACAAATCTCGAAGCGTTATATTTAAGTTCTTTCTTAGCAGTAAAATATATGTTATTCATTTCTTCATGGAATTTGTTTTCTAACGAACTCATTTCACAACCTCCATTATTATATTTCACTCATAAAACTTTGATTTATTGTTAGATACCCTCTATCATTATGACAAACCTCCGCCCAGTCCAAAATGGCAGCTATTACAAATCCTGGTCCAAACGCTGTCTCTCCTATTTGTGCACCATGCACCTTATGTGCTATATAGCCTTCTACTGAATCTAGCGGTAAGTCATCACTTCCAAGTTTAGCACCTGAACGAGCTTTACCCTTCATAGCTTTGCCCCCATTTTGAATCACAACTTCAACAGCTGCATCAAACACTTCCCAAAGAAGTTGATTAGGTACAGGAATCTTATTTGACACTAGTCCCTTTCCGTTGGGGTCAAAACCTATTTCACAAAGATCTCCACTATACAGTGGAATGGAAGTAATACCACCACTATCATTCAATTTTGTTTTTATTCTTTTTACGACCAAGCTATCATTTTCTGTAATTGGCTGATTATCCACGGTCATCATATTGCTTTCACTCCTCTCTTCTTTATTTGTGGGAGACAAATCTAATTTTGCTAAAATGCTACTGAATTTTTTCTTTACAGCAGGGTATGATAGACCTTTTTCATTTTGAAGAGTTTTGAAGTTTCCTTGTGCCTTAAGAAAGCTCTCTATAAAGTCAATTTCATCTGTAGATAGGTAGTCAAATTTACTTAGAGGAAAATCACCATTTAATTCTAGTTCACAATTATTACAACTCAATTTTGTTGCTATCAATTTTTCACTGCATCTTGGGCATTGAGCCACTAATTCTCTTACCATAATATCCCTCCTAATAGTTAAAGTATATACATGTTATTAGTAGTTGTCAATATAGTTGTTAATATTATTTCCAACTACTTTGAATTTAATAAAAAACAACTGACTTAGGATCACCCCTAAATCAGTTGCTCATACTGCTTATTCCCCATTACACTCCATCTCAGTTCCATCCATGAAGCGGATGATAATTTTTCCCGTCTCAAAGACTTTGATATGGTCCAAGGTTCTTAAGATGAAGTCCGTACCGATTTCTTTGATGTGTTTCGCCCCTTCGGTCAAATCTGCAAACTGAACAGCCCTGTACTGTTCCAGTGGGTTTCCAAACTCTGCGGTGGTTTCCCATTTCTTTTTTAGTTCTTCTCTGTTATCAAGGAGGGCATTCCATGAAAGGATGAAGGCATCAATCAAAATCACTTCATCAATGTGCCTGTTGGTGCAGCCCTGTACCCCTTTGACCTTGTAGCGTTCTTGGCATTGCCATACCTTTCTGTAGCTGTTCTTCGACTTCCAGCCTTTTCTCGTGAATGCCTGATTGCAGGTTCCGCAGACTACTTTTCCTGCAAAGAAGTTTTTTTCTGGATTGTGTGAATATGAGTTGGTCCCATGTTCCTCGATGTAATTGCCTCTTCTATCGTATTCCAGCTGGACCGCTTCCCAAATCAGCGGATCAATAATGGCTTCATGGTTTTCTTCGATGTGGTACTGCTGAATATGGCCTTCATTCTTTGCTCGCTTTTTAGTCAGGAAATCAACGGTATAGCTCTTTTGCAAAATGGCATCGCCCTTGTACTTTTCATTCTGAAGCATGCTTTGAATCGTCTTTGCATGCCACTTGGTCGTTCCATTCCAGTTCTTCACCTCTTCTCTTTCAAGTATTCGCTTGATGTGGTCAACAGTCTTGCCTGATAGGTATTCATCGTAAATCTTCTCTACAATTTTAGCCTGCTCTCGATTTATGACCAGCTTGCCATTCTCATCAGTGTCGTAGCCTAGAAAACGCTTAGTGCTCATCTTGAACTGTCCGTTCTCAAAGCGTCTTCTAATCCCCCATGTGGAGTTCTCACTGATGGATCTGCTTTCATCTTGGGCAAGGGATGAGAGGATGGTGAGTAGCACCTCTCCTTTGGCATCAAGTGTGTTTATTGCCTCCTTCTCAAATATGACTCCTACACCTAGCTCTTTCAATTCTCTGACAAAGTTCAAGCAGTCCAGTGTGTTCCTTGCGAATCGGCTGATGGATTTGGTAATAATCATGTCGATTTTCCCTTCTCTGCAGTCTTTTATCATCCGATTGAAGTTCTCACGCTTCTTTGTATTGGTGGCTGAAATCCCCTCATCGGCATAAATTCCAGCCATAGTATAAAGTGGGCTGTTGTTGATGTGTTCCGTATAGTATCTTACCTGATTTTCATAGCTTAATAGCTGTTCTTCGTTGTCTGTTGACACTCGGCAGTACGCTGCCATTCTTTGTAGCTGGGGCATCTGGTTCGTTTCTGATTCCCCTGTCGTAGTCTGTCTTGCTGGTATAACTGTAATGCTTCTCGCCATCGATCATAACCTCCTCTATCACTGTTTGCTCTGTAATGTTTTTCTTTGATGCGATTTCATCAGCTATCTTTATCCCTTTGCAGGTGGATTTTCCTTTAGTAATGTAGGTGGAGCACCACCACTCAATGCGCTTGTTGTAGACCTGCTTTCGTCTTAGGGCCTTTCCGCAATGTGGACAAATAAGCATCCCCGATAAGGGGTATCTGTTCTTGTACTTCTCTACTCCACCTGTACCTATTTTTCTTTTTCTCTTTCGCTTTTCCATGAGTTCCTGAACCTTCTCCCAGTCCTCAATGCTTACAATGGCTGGATGGTTTTCTTCAATGTAGTAGGCTTGAACCTCACCGTTGTTCCTGACGGTTCTTCCTCTCATGTTTTCAGGAGTGTAGTATTTCTGAAGAATACAATCCCCCTTGTACTTCTCATTTTTTAGCATCCCTCTGATTGTAGTATCCTGCCACTTCTTTCCGGTTATCGTCTGAACCCCCTCTTCATTTAGCTTTGCAGCTATTTTGAATGACCCAATTCCCTGAAGGTACATGTCAAAAATTTTCTGTACGATCTTTGCTTCCTCAGGGTTGATGATCAACTCACCATACTCGTTTTTGTCATAGCCCATGAAGCGCTTGGTGTTGACCATAATCTCACCCCGCTCAAATTTCTTCTTCATGGTCCACTTGTTGTTTTCACTCATGCTTCTGGACTCTTCCTGGGCAAAAGAAGCGAGGACAGTAAGCATCATTTCACCGTCCCCTGATAACGTATTGATATTTTGTTCTTCAAAAAAGATACCGACACCCAGTTCCTTAAGTTCTCTTGCAACTTTTAGAACGGTGACGGTATTTCGTGCAAATCTTGAAACCGACTTTGTAATGATGAGATCAATCTCTCCTGCCCTGGCTTTCTCAATCATAGATTTAAATGCTGGTCTATTTTCTGAGTAACCGGAGATGCCTTGATCTGCATAAATGCCTACATATTCATAGGCAGGATTTGATGTAATACTACGCTCATAGGTCGATGACTGATTTTCTAAAGAGTCTTCCTGCTTCAAGCTATCTGTTGAAACTCGAGCGTATGCACATACTTTTAATTTCTTCTCTTTTGGTGCAATCGGTTTGATTACCCTAACTCGCATGCTGCGTCCTCCTTTCTATTTGGGGTAGTCTATATATCACTCTAAAGCCCCTATAAGTCAAGCATTACAAGGGTTTCCACCCCATTAATAATCAGTCTTAGCAAACAGCTAACCGGCAAAAAATAAAGGCCAACCAAACATTAAATTTTGTTTGATTAGCCTTATTTTTATTCGTATTTCACATAGCACTTGAAGCCGGCTTTCGTCAGTTCTTTAATGAGGTTTTCTGCATTTTCACGATTGCTAAAAGCCCCAACCTGTACTCTATAGTATTTCTTTGACTGGATATCTTCCTCGATGTCATCTTTAATACGATCCACGAGAATCAGCTCATCTTCATTTACCCATGTCATAATGCCCGCTGATTCCTGCTTTGTTTTCTTATCCACTCGCTTACCAAGAAGGACGCATAGCTTTCTTGCATGAATTACTGGCTTATTGTTGAATTCCGTCTGTGTTACCTTATGGTGAAGCTCTTTGACCCATGCCGGAATAGTAGGCCCACCGGGATAATACTTAGAAGCTGACGGCTTAATAGAAACCACATCACCAATCTGAAAGCTTTGGACCTTTTCATCCGTTTTTGATAGAGCCTTTTTTACCGCTGCCCTAAAGGTATCCATGTTCTCTCCATGCTTTGGAAACCAATGGCCAACATCGGAGTGGTTTGATGCAATCCCTTTTTTATTCCCTTCTGCATGGCTGATGATGTCTTTTTCAGTTAGACCGTACTCTTTACAGAGGAACACACAAAGGTCTACTGCATTTTGCCATGCTTTTCTAAAGTAAACTTCATTTTTCTTTGCATCATAGCCTACCATCTGATTCTTAGAATAAGAAAACCCACCCGGCTCACATATCTCAAAACCGATGTGGGTATTATTCGCATCTCCTCCTGCATGCCAACCTCGATGGTTCCAAGGCAGGTACTGCCAGATTTCCTTATCGTCCAGAAAGGCATGGACACAGACTTGACGGTTGATTTCTCCAGCCTTATAGGATTTGTTCCATCTGCTGAACCAATCAGCAGCCATCACACCAGGTGTTGCAGTGGAATGAACCATAATGCCTTTAGGTTTAATCTTTCTTCCGGCTGTATAACAATCATTTCTGGTCATGTACTTTGTTTTTAAATTACTTAGTGCCATCCTTATCCCCTCCGTCTTTTAACTGCTCCAAGATGTCTCTTAGCTTATCCGGGATTGGAAGTCCAAGTCTTGTTGAATTTTCAATAATACTGATTCCTTCATTGGATAGATAAAAGAAAATCACTGCAGTCCTAATGGCACTGCCATCTCCGATGATGTTCTGATCAATGATATGGGCTACCCCTACCAAAGAAAAAATCACCACTTTCTTGAAGATGCCCTGAGCACCTACATCGCTGGACAGGTGTTTTTCCAAAATGGCGCACATCACTCCAAGAATATAGTCAATCACCACAAAGGCGATCAGGGCATATAAAAACCCATCGTATCCTCCAAGAAACCAACCAAGCCAACCACCAATGGCTGCAAAAGCCATTTGAATAAAAGTCCAAATATCTCTCATGTAATTTCCTCGCTTTCATTTTTGTGTATAAAAAAATGCCCTATTTATAAGGCATCAGTTCTTATTCATAAACCCTGCTACTGCTAGTTTTATCTTTTGTTATCTTTCCGATGTAGTCACTAAGTCTTCCTTTTCCAATTCTTCCTCCGCTGTCCACTGTAAAATCAGTGTAGAATCCGTCCTTCCCAAACCTGTGAGTTATTTCAGTTATGAGTCCAAGGTTTGAAGAACCTTTATCACTAACGATTACTGCTTCGTCTCCAAGTATAAGCTGCGGCCTAAAAGGCCCTGAAAAACTCTCGATCTTACCCACATATTGAAGGCTTAGAGCTATCTGGTTTGCATAGCTTTCACCATCGGTTAGTGAGGTTCCTTCAGGTACATTCACATACAGAGTTTTATTTGCCTGTAAGTTCCATCCGGTATAGGTTTCAACATCCTTATAAACCTTAAGTGAGAAGTCTTGGTTGTGGACGCATACTCGTCTATAGGCTTCTTGATCATCCCGTACAATGCTTCTTGTAAAAATGTCTTTACCCCTGTAAAAGGTGTAGGTGGTATTTCTTGTAAAGCCAGCATAGTTTGATGAACCTATTACTACCGTTCCATCTACAAGTTCTTTTACTTGCCAACCATCCAGAGCCTTTAGAATCTCCATGATCCCTTCAAGACAGCTCATATTCGCATCAAATTGATAGCCTGCATAAGTGCTGGTGTTTTCTACAAGCATCTCATCTGAGCTTATGTTCGCCCTAAACAGTATATCCTTCAAAATCTCATGAAGGACCATGTATGAGTATGAGTTCTCCTCATCAAAGCTCTGATCCCCTAGGGCTTTTCCGATTATGTTTCTACCATCCACACTGACAGCTTCAGATAGAAGAGAAAAATTGCTTCGATCCACATAGAATACTCCCATTGGGTAAGGTTCACTATCTCCCAAAACTAATTCAAATTCGACCTTGCTACCAGGAGAAAGAAGACTTGATTCTTCTGATATGGCCACATTACCTTCATACTCAGGATTTTCATTCATAGGATTATCAAGACTTAAGGTAAAAGAAGCAATAGGGGTATCCATGGAATGCTTAATGGAACCGCTGTTAAGGTATCGCTCCATTTCAAAAGTAAACTCATAGATTAATAGCTTATGGGTATCAGAGGTTCTATAGCTTCCCACAACACCAAATCCCTGAAGAATTTGAAGCTCTAGCTGCTTGATTGTAACATCAGGACTGATCTTTATAGGAGAGAGCCAGGTGGGAGAGCTATACTCACCGTTCAATTTTTCAGTAGGCTTTCCATATAATTCTTCACCTGTCAGATAGAAAAGCTGCCCTTCTGTCTTTGGAAACTGAAGAAAGTCAGGGTATTTTCCCTGACCAACTATTCCTGTTGTAGAAAATACAAGATCCAATTAAACCCCCTCCCCAAGTACTAAAACAGCCTCGGCATTAAGAAGATAATTGGTACCCTTAGGTATCTCGTTGATATGGTGCCTTTTAATGAGCACGATATCTCCTTCTTGAAGAACTGTAGTATTGAACTTCATAATTGGAAGCAGGTAGCTTTGCCAATCGAAGAACTCCATGCTTCCATAGCCTTCTGTGATGTAGCAGTTAATTCTCAAATACTTCTGAGTGGTGTTGATATGGATATATCTATAGGTAGTTTCATTGGAACTATATCCCAATCCGGTAACGTAATTGACCCATGCATCTTCAGAGTTATCCTTTGTGGCAAAATCATAGTAGCTTCTGGCATAACCTTGCCTTGTCCTAAAGCTGATAACAAAATTAAAGCCTTCCTCTGAATAAAGCTCAACCATCCCGCATTGTCTCGTACTACTAATTGTCCCGGTGTGGAAATAATGATTATTGATAACCTCAGTCCATTTTGCATAAGATGTTGGAATAACAAGGACATCAAGAAAACTAAATTCCTCGCTTGCATAGTTAAAATCTCCAAATTCGGTGAAGTAGTGGTCTGTGATCACATTTCCATTTACCTTGACTTCTTCAATATCAGTTGTCTTAAAGTTTAGAAACAGCTTGTTGGCTGCGGCTTCCTCCGCAGAAACCACATACTCATAATACATATCTCCATCGTAAGTCACAGGAAGAGAGCCAACACCTGTCCATATCAGCCTATCCACTGGGATGTCCAGTTTTCTATCCTTGAAGGTCTTACCGAAGTATCTGCTGCCTGTAGCCTCGATTCCAAGAACTGCATAATTGCTGAACTGACAATTTAGCTTTCTTGTTCTCGCTACAGCATCTGTGGTAGCTGTGGCACTCATGCCAACATTGGGCTGGCATAGATATTTGCTGGTTGATATGGCCAAGGTGTTAGAGGGTACACTTCCTGCACCAGCTAGATAGTCTCTTAGAGTTGTATACCATTCACCACCATCTGTAAACTCATCAAACTCAACAAACACTGTGGCATAAATATCTATGATCCTTACCGGTGTCTTTTCTATGGTTAGTTGATTTCCTTCTGCGTCTGTTATCATGGCGTGGGTGTTAATACTAGTTGTTGTTTCGCTGATACCAACTTCTGTGAGAATATTTCCGTTAAACTCAGTCGCTTCAAGCCTTATGGATTTGGTCCATTTAGATACAGGAAATGCCCTGATCAGCTCTACGGTGGAGCAAGGTTTATTGCCCACTCGGTTAAAAAGTGTGGTTCTTGTTGGATCCATGGTTCCACTACCAGTACCAAATACGATTTGGTCAAAGTAACTGCTAAAGGCCACAAGCCTGGTATAAATCCTATCAAGGACCATATTTTCAGCTTGGCCTCTTAATTCCACTTCACCCGTCTCGACATTAGTTACTACAATGTCAAATCTATTGTGAAACCTTGGTTTTATCTCTGTCCTCATGATCATTCCTCCTATGGATTTTCAATACTTGAGTAGATCAGCTGGGTTGTTATGGTAAGTCCCACAACTCGAATTCTTTCAGAAAGGTCAAATATATCGTGATAGGTTATAGAGACTAGAACAGTCAAAGTATTTACGGAGACTGTTAGTATTTCTTCGATTCCAGGATTGGGGGAGGGGATGAGCTCTGTTGGATAAAAGCTTACTGTAAAGTCCTCCAAAGCTCCACCATATCCGATGAGGTTTCCCAGCTGACCTTTGTATTGAATCGTAATTGCACCTTCTACTTCATCAAAGGCTTCCTGGTAGTTGTCATGCAAGGTAATTAGAAGGGCATTTTCCTCGGTGGGGTGGTGCTCGATTTCCTTAATAGCATAGTCTACTTCCTTAAGTTCTCCACCAACAAAGTCTCTTTGAATTCCAGTTACCTTAATAGCCTTTTCATCATGAACGAATGCCTCTATCTCATAGAGGTAAAGGTAGCTTGAATATCTGGTGGTTATGGTCCATCTGTGGTAAAGATAAGCATCGGAATACTGCCAATAGTATTCCTTCCATCCTTGTGTATCATCACTTGTTCCAATAAATAGATCCGTCCAGTTAACTCCATCGTCACTTCCTTGAACCTTGAAATCCTTTGGTCTATAGCTGCTTCCCAAATACCACCTGAAGCCTCCCAGTCTTATGGGTCTTACTGTACTTACCTGAATCCATTGCTCACCGGTCGTCCTTGTATACCACATGGAGGAAGTAGCTCCATCAAATGCATTTGAAGGATAGTATGAAGAATAAGTACTGCTTGCCGCATAAAAACCAAACAGGTTTACGAACTTTCCAACGATGAAGGGTAGTTTAGGAAGTATCTCAAGGTTTCCCATCACCCTGTCACTAAATTTAATGGCAATCTTCTTTCCTTCACTCTTACTCATTCCACACCTCCTCCACCACAGGTAGCGGTATCTCAATGGGCACCAGATTATCTGGTGTGAACTCGATAAAAAAGTCATCCATCATAAGACCAAGCTGTGTTTTAAGGTTCTTAATGGTGAGCCTTACACTCCCTTGAGCATTGTTCATACCAACCAGAGTCTCCTCAGACACTGAAGCTTGATACTTGGTTCCTCCAATATGAGTCACACTACCAACAGGAATCACCATTCCAAAGTACACATCTTCCAGAAATAGGTTAACCACCTGTAGTTCATGCATTGGGTAAAGAGTTTCAAACTGTATGGTTCTACCCCAGTCACCGCCTCCGTCATCAACGTTCTCGATCCATAAGAATTTATTATAAGCATCATGAAAAATGTGCTCTAAACCCGATGAATAAGGAGAGTAGACCCTAATGGTTTCTGCAGGCTCAAACACATCATGATAGGTAATCTTTATCAGTTCTGTCTTTGACTTCTCCAAATATGGCTTTATGGTTTCTGTTGCTATGGCCATACCAGCCCAGTTTCTCTCTGTGACCATCCAGTGGATGTTTCCTGAAGAATCCTCAATGGTAAACCCCATCCTAAAGTCATTGGTGATAAACATATTAAGGGATATGGCAGTGGCAGTGAATTCCACAAGTTGTCTTTCAGGCTCCCACACATTTGTAAAGTCCACAGTCTGGCAGTAGCTTGAATAATATACCTTCCCATCGGTTTTAATATAGGAAACGATGACGCCTTGGTCCTTGTCCGGGAAATTCACGTTCTTCCAGCCTCTTATGGCTTTAACTTTCGTAACTGAAGAGGAGATCTGCCTTTTTGTCTCACTTAAATCCCACAGCTGACTCCATAAGACTCCATCTGAATCTACCCAGAAAATAAAGGGCTTCTCATCCGTTGCAAGTCTCCATTTTCTTCTATGAAGCTGCCAGTTACCGTTAAAGGCTATGGCCACAGCACTTCCTTCTCCAAGTTCAAACTGCTGAACCCATCCTAGCTTAAAGTAATCAGGATATTTCCTGATTGAGGTTTTAACGATACCACCTTCTATGTGGATTTCGTAGATACTGTCCGGAGACCCGTAGGGAACTCTTCTTCTTGCAGCCAAGGATATATCCCCTAAATTATCCGCAGTCCTTATGGTTTCAACAGTCCAGTAGTCTGAATCCATTACGGTGGTCCTGGCCCTGCTTACCCTTATACTCATCTTTGGGTCAGCCTTGTTAGCTGGTGTTTGCTGAGGGCTTTTTAGCTTTTCATTCAAGTGGGAGGTGATACTTCTCATGCCATCACCTCTTCTTTAATAATCATAAGAAGCATGCCTTCAAAGTAGCTTTTATCCTTATCACCATGAGCAAAATTAATTCTTTTCCACTGGATCGGTTCATCTATATAGATCAGATACTTTTTATCTAAAAAGATTAAGACCAGGGGAGTACCCTGGTCTATTAACGTATTAAGTTTATCCGCTTGATTATTGGATGAAATGATGGTTCCTTCCATGCTCTTTAATGGACTACCAATAATTTGAACATGATATGTTCCATCAAGGAGTCTGTTTACCTGTTTATTGGAAGCACACTTTATTGGAGAGACTTCCTTTAAGATCCTTGAAAGAACTTCACCATTTGATGTTTCAAGTCTTATCATCAGATCCTAGCCTCCCTTCTAAATTGGTCCATGATTATTTCCACAACACCTGTAAGCTCATTCTTATTATTTATTCCTCTAACTTCAATGACACCGGTATGTTCAACAATTGACCTCACACTGGTCTCTTGTCTAAAGCCTTGAAAGTTTTCGTTCATGTTTAAGTTCGTATCAAAATCAAAGTCAGTTGGAACAGATTTCTTCATATCCTTTGATACTTTGTTCATAATATGACTAAAACCTACTCCGATACCTTCCCCCATGTTTTCACCAATTCCTGCAAATACTAATGAAGGTGAATTAATACCTAATATACCTTTAACACCACCAACAAGCCCATCAACAAAGCCATCCACCTTATCTTTAATCCAACCAACCATAGAGGAAATACCATCCCAGAGACCTCTTACAATATCTTTCCCAATACTAACAATTGAAGTTGCTGCGGTACCAACTCCTTTTAGAATTGCAGTAACGATTTGTGGTAGTTGTGCTACCAATTGAGGTATTGCTTTAATGAGTCCTGCAGCCAACTGAACCGTTAGTTTTACTCCCATCTCGATAATCTTTGGAAGGTTATTTGTGATGAAAGTGATGATTCCATTAATGATTTGAGGCAAGGCTTCAATCAGCGTGGGTAGAGAATTTAGTATTCCTGTAGCCAGTCCCTGGACAAGTTGAAATGCGGCATTAAGAATTTGGTCCATGTTTGAAATTAGCGTATCTACAATAAGAATGATAGCTTGTACGACAGATGGAATCAGCTCTGGAAGTGCTATACCTATCCCCTCAACTAATGTAGTTACTAGTAAAATTGCTGCTTCAATTAGCAGCGGTAGATTATCGATTAGCGCTGCCACTATGGTCATCACAGCATCCACAGCTGCTGGAATCAGTTCTGGAAGCAAACTGAGTAATGTCCCAAGGACCTGTCCAAAGAGGTCTGTTACCGTACTTAGAAGCACTGGTAGCAGTTCAGCAAGTGCAACTAAAATGGCATCCATAGCAGGTGGCAGTGCAGTCACAATGTTCTCAATGATAGGCACAATGTTTTTAACCACTGATTGGAAGGCATCCACGAGATTTTCTGTCAGATTTGTCATGTCCGCATTGGCATTTCCTAATCCTGCTGTAAATGAACCGAGAGCTGCTTGTAAAAGCCCAATAGATCCTGTAACCGTCTCTGTTGATTCACGAGCGAAGTTTCCAGCGTACTGCTCTGTGTTTTCAAAGAACATCTGCATGGCTACCTCAGCTTTCTCTGCCTGAGTAGCTGTGGTCCAAGTGAAATCAAGTCCCTTTGCAAGAGCATAGGCTTCGATATTTGTCGCATTCATAGCCACGCCTAGATTATCCATCATGGTAAAGTTGCCCTTTGCAGCGCCAGCAACAGAATCAAGCGCAGTCTGCATGTCGATACCCATAACGGATGCCATATCAGCGGCTCGTTGCATAGCCTTTTCAGTAAGCTCTAGACTCTTTTGCTGTTCAACACCGGATCCTTGAAATAAAGCACCCATCTTATTGGCTGTGGCAAGATAATCACTTTGAGATACACCCAAGTTCTTATAAGCTTCTTCTCCAGTCTTTTGAATGGAAGCTGCATGCTTACCAAATACAGCCTCTGAGCCACCGAGATTTTGTTCCAACTCACCAAACTGCTGAACAACTTCCTTTCCAATTTTAATAGCTGCAGCTCCTGCCGCCACAGCCACAGTTCCCATTGCCACACCGATGCCTTTAAGGATTCCACCCATCTTGTCAAATCTTCCACCTGCATCATCTGCGGCTTCTCCAGACCTTATTAACTCTTCACCTAAATCTTCAGCACTGGCTGCAGAATTCTCAAGTTCACGCTCCATTTTGATAAGATCCGCATTGGCGTTATTCAGCTGAATCTGCCAGGCTTTCGTACGCTTGTCATTTTCCCCGAAGGACTCAGCGGCGTTTTTCAATGCAGCTTCTAAGGTGCTTATTTTATTTTTCTGTTCATCAATTTCTTTATTTAGAACTTCATTTCTCGCAGTTACCGCCTGTAGTGATTTATCTTGTTTGTCAAACTGGGACGTGACTAGATTCATCTCAGAGCCTAACACCTTGAAGCTTTGGTTAATATCCCTTAAAGCGTTCTTAAACTCTCGCTCCCCTTCAATCCCAAGCTTAAATCCAAATGAATCTGACAATCTCCTCACCTCCTCCTTCAGGGCATGAAAAAAGACACCTCATCAGAAGTGTCTTGATTAATGAAATTTTATTTATTATTCTGCTAGTGCTTCGTCAATTGCCGTTTGAATTGTCTCATGGCAACAAACTCCCAGTGGATTTTTAATTTCGCATTTAGAATTTTTCATAGCACCTGTGATTGCTAATACATCTTTCATCTTTCGTGCGCCTTTATCTCTTACTGCTTCTTTCACCTGGTTAATAGTAACTTGACTGCAATAGCAAGCATACCTAGGGTCCGCATCTTTCTTAAACCAAATAGGAACTTTTACTTGCTCTTTGCTAAACTGAATTCCTTTGTTTTCACTAAAGTATACAGTATCACAATCTTCGTTCATACAAATTGAATAATTCATAGTTTCTACTGATTCTACATATTCTTCTTTAACTAGGTGTTTAACTGTTATATTTTTCACTTTTTTGCCCTCTTGGTTACAAATAGGACACTTATTCATATCTTCAGTAGTCATGGTTAAATCTACAATGTCACCACAACAACTACAGCCTGTATTATTTGACATTTTATCCCTCCATTCAGTTCGCCATACACATTATTATATATGACAAGATTGAAATTTAATAGGAATAGTTTATAGAAACTCAGGAATAACATCGTCGATGTAGTATTCCTTTCTTGGTTTTGAGATACCAATAAACTGTTTATGGCATTCCCAAAGGTCCATCAAGTAACCGATGGGCATCAGCCACACTTCATTTTCTCTTCTACTTAGATGAGTCGTTCCATAATAAATCAGTCGGGTAAAGAGTTCCTGATCACTTACCCGACCTCCTAGTTTTTTGAGGGTTCACTCTCCACATTCCTCTTGGTGCCTTTCATCATGCTTGCCATAATGGCATTCTTGTAGTTAGCTAGATCAAAGGGCGTGGTGAGAAGCTCTACTTCTTCTTCTGTAATCAGCTCTCTTTTATCATCTTTATTCTTGATGTTATGAATCTGGATAGACTGATTGGCCAGAAGTGTAATAAGCCACACAACCTCATCCAGTGCGAGTTCAAAGCTCTCACTTTTCATCAGCTTCTCACCCAGGTTTTCAAGCCCACCATACCGTTTAGCAATTTCCTTTGTAGCTTTGGTGGTGAGAACCAATTTAAACTCAGTACCCCCAATATCGATTGTGGTGCTTCTTTCTTCAGCAGCTTCATCAATCTTCAATTTTTCATCTGCCATGATCATTCCTCCCTTACGATACAACAACAGTAGCTACTGAGGTTGTTACACTCTCTGCCCCACTAGAGCTTAAAACACAGTAATAGTAGTAAGTGTCTGCCAGCAGGTCTGTTGGTATATCAAAGCTGACAGATGTTTCCCCGTTGATGCTTGTACCGCCAGTAGAACTGTCAACGGTATTTACATACCACTGATACGTCACAGGATTTGACGTGTTGGTGCTTGCCACCACAGAAAGACTTCCTGTGATACTACCAGCTGTTACTTCAGTCAAGGTAGCTGGTTGTGTTGCTATGGTTATGGTTGGGGTTACGGCTGTAAAGTCTGGTTCGTATACGGATGTGAACCAGCTGGAAATCGTAGATGGTGCTACACCATTGTCCCCTTCAGTGACTTCTGCTTTCCAAGGATGCTTGCTTTCACCGTCTAGTTTGTTTCGTCTGAACACCGTTCCTTCTATGGTGGGACTGCTAAAGGTAATAGAGTCTCCTTTTGTAGCAAGGCTTGTGGCAGGAACGCTAAAGATGACCCTGTAAAGCCAAAAATAACGATATTTCCCATTGGCCTTCTTGGCGCGAAACCCTATGGCCACAGGACTTCCGCCATCTTCGCTTCTTGATACCACTACATTGTTGCTGTCGATTTTACAGCCCGTCAAATCCTGTGCCACCAAGGACCCAATATCATCAATCCCTAAGCTTAGAGATCCACTTTTAAACTCCTTCACGACCTCAGATGCTCCGTCATCCGCATAAAGGATTGCTTCAATCAGCTCCACACTAAGCTCTGCTGTCATGGCTTTCGCCAGGACTTTAGGTGTACCATAGGTTTCGATGCCATTCTGGTCTTCAGTTATCTTGGCGTAATATAAACTGTAGAGTAGGAAAGAACCGCCTTACCGTCTTTCGATGGCAGGTTTGTCCAGTCCTCTCTCCGAACCGTGCTTACCCCTCTCGAAGTACACGGCTCTCCATTGTTCTTCAATTTTAGAAAACTCATCATTTTGGGTGGTGAATATTTTGGTGGCACTGATGGCAAACAACAAGCGTTTTTCTTTTCTTTGAAATCATAGCACGTTCCCAAAGTTCCTTACCTTTAAGGTCTTTTACTTTGTGAATATGGTGAATTTCATATTTTCCTGCGCCTGTTTTACCGCACAACTCACATATATCCGCATTTAACCGTTTATCAAAAGTGTTTCTGTTATAACCAATTGTAACTGCCGCTTTTGTTACGGTATCAGTTGCATTTGCACCCTTGCAATTGGTGTATTTTGCGAAATACATAAGTTTCTTACCTGCTTTTGTTTCATAAGGAATAGCCCACGAACCTTTACCGTCCTTAAACTTTTCCTTAATCTTCGTAATGCGGGTTTTGTGCTTTGTCGCCAGCGTTTTCAGACAACTATATTCCATTAAATAGTTAAAGTAATTTAAGTCGCTAAAATTACTTGCTAAGGAATAATAGTTGCATATACCACGTAGTTCGGCATTAAAAATGGTGATGATTTCCAAATCAGTAGAGTTCCTGAGTGGCACTTTGCTAATCGGAAACATCTCATCGCATTTCTTTTGCCTAACAATGCCTTTTGAAAACAGAAACTTGCTGATTTTATCCTTGGGTATGAGCAATTCCACTTTGTTGTTAAGCGTTCTTTGTGTGGGTCGCCCTTTTCCATGGGGTTTAATCGAACTATTCCTGCGGATACTAACATCATAGCCGAGAAAACGGGCTTTTTCTGAACTGTGTGTAATAAGAGTTTTTTCATCGCTGAGTTCCATTTTCAGCGTTCCGCTGATAAACTCAGCCAGTTTTCTCTTGATTTCCACACAATCCTCACGGTTTCCCTTAACGGCGATTAGAAAATCGTCTGCATAACGAATATATTTGATTTTCTTGTCGTCCTGCGGAGTATATGGGGTTCTCATCATTTCTGCTCTCACTTGTTTATATTGTTTGAGCAAGTCCTGCTTTTCTTCCCCGTCCGCACAATCAATCAGCTTTTTCAGTTTGACCCTCTGTGTGAACAAACGGTTATACTCTTTTGTCCTTACAGTTTCATTAGGCTTGTCAAATTCTGATTTCAGCGTAATCACAAACTTGTCCAGTTCGTGCAAGTAGATATTGGCGAGCAATGGCGAAATAATTCCGCCCTGCGGCGTACCGCTGTAAGTGTTGTTATACTGCCAGTTTTCTACAAAGCCCGCTTTCAAAAATCTGTAAATCAGCTTAATCAGCCTTGCGTCTTTGATTTTCTGGTTGATAAACCCTACCAATACGGCGTGGTCAATATTATCGAAACAACCTTTAATATCTCCCTCAACAAACCACTTAGCCCCTGTAAACTCCTTTTTGAGAGTTGAGAGAGCCGTGTGGCAACTTCTTTTTGGGCGAAAACCATGAGAGCAATTTAGAAATACTGGTTCATACACTGCTTCCATGACCATTCTCAAAACTTCTTGGACGAGTTTGTCCGTGAAAGTTGGTATCCCGAGTGGTCGCATTTTTCCGTTTGCTTTTTTGATATAGGTTCGTCTTGCGGGCTTCGGCTTATAGGTTTCATCTGCAAGGGAAGCGATAATTTTATCTATCTTTTCCTTGCTGAACCCGTCTGCGGTGTCGTTGTCAACTCCATTTGTTGCCGCTCCGCTGTTGGCATACAAGTTCTTATACGCCTCAAACCAAATATCTTGACGCAAGAGGTAGCGATAAAGCCTTGTAAAGACTTCTTCACTGTTTTTCGATGAATTTTCCTTAATGCTTGCTAAAATTTCCATTGTTGGTTTCATTTTGAGGTTTTCCTCCCTAATCAATTTTAATTTTAGTACAGAACAACTGCGTCCCTTCGCCTTTATGACGGTGTTACCGTCCCTGACTACTACGAACGCTCCGTAACCTTGCGGAATATTCAAACCCTTAGAGGTCATAGCCTTACGGCGTTTCCGTTTAGGTTATCCCCAGTTAGCATGATGTGTTGGAAATTGTGGATTCTCGGTTTTGCTTTCGTTTCGTTAAAACAGGTTCTCCTGCTCGTTGCGCAAATTATTGATAACAATAAGAGTCAAGATACTCCTTTTATTTGTCTTTGCACCATAGGTTTCAGGCACTTTCCTATGTCCAATCGGAACGGAAACTTGAAACTCACATTCGGTAAACATAACCTAAACCTTATATCCACTTTACCTTGCAGTTCAGTCGTGTTATATTGCCTTAAACAACTTACTGCTTTCCTGCCATGCTCTGTTCCCGTGTCAGCTTTCGCCTTTCGGTTAGGCAGGTGGTTTACCGCGTTATCTTACGGTGTAGTTCCCACACTACAAAACAACATCATGCCCTATCTGGGCGCACATCCAATCCGATTGTTGCCATTTAATCTTCCTCCGTTTCATATTCTTTCATTACGTCAATGGCGTAATGATGAAATTTTGTATCGTTCTCGTAGCCCACATACTGCCTATCCGTTATGGTCATACCGCCTGCTTGCAGAGCTTTTGTCAGTTCCTTTTTTCGCTTGTTATAGTTCTTCTTTGTAAAAAGAGACAATCTGGCTTCTGACACGATCATATAGCTTTGATTATCTGCAAAGAGATCAAGCCTATCTGACATAGGTGTGATGACCAAGTATTCCTCTGGTGGTGTATCTGAAAACACACCGGTCTCCACAGGAATGTTTAGGGGCGCTAGTATGTGGTTTATATCTGCAAGTAAACTCATAGTTTTTCAATCTCCTTATCCAGAGCACTTTTCATTGCTTCCATACAATCCTTTTTAGATGCTCTTTTTGAGGGCTTGAGCCATGGCTTTGGCGGTTGACCGGACTTACCATACTCGATAACCGCAGCCTTTAGTGCATTGGATACACCTTTACTGTCTTTGGTTGTCGGAATACCAACACGAAGCGTCCAATCCCCTTTATAGTTCTGTACCGGCTTCGAGGATTCAAGAGATTCTAGTAGCTCACCCGTTGACTGGGATGGTCCCTTTGTTCCCTGACCAATGCGAAGGGCTAGATTGCTCTTTGCTTTCTTGATGGCTGGCTCTGCACCTTCTTGAAGGACCCTCGGTACAATATCATCGAACTTGTTATTTAGCTTTGAGAGCTTATTGATAAAATCCTCTGGCATCTTGAAAGTTGCTTTCGCCATGTTCATCACCCCTTTGAACCTGTCACTTTTTCCGCCAGCACCTCGACATACATCCCTTTTTCCCGAATATCCTCCACACTCAGAATATTATACTTTTCACCCTTGCACACCAGTACATGAGCCGTACTTATTTCAATGGAAGGTGGCTTGCGAAACCTGAAAAGGTCAGTGGCTGTCGTAAAGCTCGCCCTGTTTTTCCAGGCTTCACTGCCATGCCTGTTTTCTTTATAGGCTCTGGTCTTTAGTAAAAGGACTTCTTCTTTTGTCACAAATCCTTCTTCGTCTTTTACCGAGTTGGTGCTATAGATTTCAACAAAGGTCTGCATCATTCCAAAACTCATATGACCACATCCCTATTCATGCGAAGGAGCATGTTCACCACACGCCAAACCTGCTCACTGGCATCCACCTTATCCTGAAAAAAGCCGCCAGTGCTACCATCTCGGCTTTCGTAAAAGTGGGATGATAGCATGATGACAGCCTGTTCTGTAGTAGGATCCATGGGATTTATCTCATAGAATCCCGATACTTTTTTCTGATATCCTTCTGCATAAGAGGTGGCGGCGGTGATGTAGCTTGCTATGAGTTCATCGTCCTCATTATGATCAAGTATCAGATTCTTTTTCACTTTCTCAAGTAAAGCTGACATCACCGTCTACCCCCTTCCCTATTCTGATGCCATAAGTCCTGCAGCTTTAAGCTTTGCAAGAAGTGCATTAAAATCAGAAACCAATGCCGGCACATCAGCTGCGGTGCTTTCTGCCTGAAGGGCAGAGGGTTTAACCTCCACCCCATCAAAAGTAAGCTTCCCTTCAGCGGTGATTAAAAGCTCGCCACCGATAACCGTTTTTTCTCCACCCTGCTCGGTATAGTTCTTAACATTACTCATAGAGCATCACCTACGCTTTCTGCTGAAGAACCTTGATGGCTTCAGCAAGAATCAGTTTCCCATCCACTCTCTGGCTTGCCTTAAATCCTACCTGACCAGTGGCTGCAAAGAGCTCATTAAGTCTCTGGAAGGAACGACCTTGTCTGTCGGCTACCCAGTAGTACCCAAAATCACCGAAGGCGATGGACTTGGCCCCTGCTGCAATGGTTGGTACATAGGCAGAAGTCTTTACAGGTCGATTCAAGATGGTATCAGGCTGGCCGGCAGAGATAGAAGGCTGCCACAAATACTGACCATTCCCATCCTTCAGTTTTCGAATGGCTTTTACTGTCGCATCGTTCATGACGAAGATGGCATTCTTTCGATAAGGTGACTTCAAGCTGTAGAAAAGATCCATAATCTCATCAACGGTGATGGCTGTAGCAGAAGCTGCAGTCACACCAAGCTCCGCTCCACCAGTGGCATTGAAAACACCTGTAGGTTTACCGGAACCATCACCAACAAAGAAGGCTTCTTCTTCCTTGGCACCGATTCGTCTTGCAAATTCCCTAGCAATGTAGCCTTCAAGGTTAAAGACGCTGTCATTAAGAAGCTCCTCAGATACTTTGATCATGGTTGCAAGCTTATAGGCACCAATGGACACTTGAGTGAAGGCGTCATCAGATTCAGGAATCGGACCTTCCTCATCCACCCAGGACGCAGTTCCTTTGGATGCCACCACTGGAATCTTTCTATCCCCGGATGAAGTGGTGATGACCTTGGCGATGCTTCTGAAGATGTTCTCTTCCTGAAGGGACTCAATCAAGGTTCTTTCAAACTCGTCAGGCACCAGGTAGCCGCCCTCTGAATCCGTACCAATCTGTAGAGCATTCTGAACATCATAACTGTTCTTGTTTCTCATGGCTTTCCAGAATGCTTGTCTATACTCATTGGAGGCTCTACCCTTTTTCTCTTCTCCGCCCATGGCACTTCCTGGCTTATTGGTAATAGGAGATGAAGTTGGACGGGCAAGCTCCTCGTCAATGGACGCTCTGCGCTCCAGTCTTTCGATTTCTTTTCCCAGGTTGACTACTTCCGCTTCCATTTTGTCGTATTTGGCAGTGTCTTCAGCAGAAAGCATACCATCACTACCTCTTTTACTATCCAGGAAAGCTTTCGCATCTTCCCAGGCTTTTGCTCTCTTTTCTCTCAGTTCAAGAATTTTGTTCATATCATTTTCCTCCTCAAATTAGTGAGCGATCAGGCTCAGTCTTTTTTCCAACTGTTCAATAGGTGTTCTGTTCTCTGGTTTGGGTGGAATAAGCTTAGTTAGTAGTGAATTTGCTACTGCGGCTCTGGAAAACATCACAGCTTCCAGCGGTTCACCCTCCACTTTCTCCTCCTCACCGGAAAATAGAATAGTATCTGCAAATCCCAGCTCCACTGCTTTTCTTGCATTGAACCAGGACTCTGCATCCATCAAGTGGGATATCTTTGTTCTTGTAAGACCTGTCTTGATTTCATAAGCATTCATGATGCTTTCCTTAACCTCCGACAGCATCTCACTGGCCTTTTGCATTTCCTTTGAATCTCCAATGGCTACCGTCATGGGATTGTGGATCATCATCATGGCTACAGGTGACATCTGTACTTCCGTTCCTGCCATTGCAATAACAGAAGCAGCTGATGCTGCCAGACCATCAATCTTCACCGTTACATTGCCTTGGTAGTCCATCAGCATGTTGTAAATCTGTGCGGCTGCAAAAACATCCCCGCCTGGAGAATTGATCCAAACGGTGATATCTCCCTGAGCCGACTCAAGTTCCTCCTTGAATAACTTTGGAGTCACTTCGTCCCCATACCAGGTTTCATCTGAAATTTCTCCATTTAAAAAGAGGGTTCTTTCACCCTCATTCTTGACCCAGTTCCAAAATTTGCGCTTCATCTTCTTTCCTCACTTCCCTTCTTATAAGAATTTGTCTTGGCATATTCACCAAAATAAAAAGAAGCGGCTCTATCATAAGCTTGAGCTGCTTCCTCTGGTTTATCGTAATATCCTAGAAATACTGTTCTTCCACTTGGGTGTATTGAAGATAAATACTTCCCTCGCCTTTTGTCAAAACATACACCCTTAAATCCTGTTGTATTGGTTTTAGGTTTGGATGAATTATAGGTGTTCTTCCGCTGGGTCGCTAGCCGTAAGTTTTCACGCCTGCAATCACTGGGATCCCCATTCATGTGATCTACTACCAAATGTCTAGGTGCATCCATTAACAGTCTGTGTAAACGTACTCTTTTGCCCTTCTTAATGCCAAGCACATACCTGTCTTTACCCACGGACCATGAATACTCTGATACCAAATCAAAGTCAGATGGATCAAATATAAAAGAACGACCACTCTTTACAATACATCTCACATAAGAATCTTCTAACTCATATCTATTACACCTCCCACATGATCTAGTATGACCATTACGGAGAAAACTTCCTCGCACAATTGTCTCATTGCCGCACTTACATTTGCATCGCCACCTTGTATCATGTTTTCGATATACATCGTATTTCTCTAGCACCAGCAGCGATCCATAAATTTTATTCACCATCTCTATTCGTTTCATACTGATCACTCCAGTTTCCAGCACGAGCCAAGTCCACCATATTTCCATTACACAAAAATTTGTTCCCGCCTTTTTCATCTGGTATCAGATTCATGTTTTCCAGCTCTCTCACATCATTTGGACATAAGAATCCATTTTGTATTCCAACAGCATATCCATTCATACGACTTTGGTAATCACCTCTGAGAAGTCCATCTACATTGAGCCTAATAAAAAACTCCTGCTTCTCTTTTGGAAGTAGGAGTGAACGCTGCATGGCTTGTTCCCATCTTATGACCCAAGGATCCAAGGTGTATTTTACGAACTCTAAGGATTGCTGCTCAATATTTGAGAAGCTGGATTTCTCAAGATCACCGACCATATGAGGCGGAATACGATAGAGCCTTGCTATTTCGTTAATCTGAAACTTTCTTGTTTCAAGAAACTGTGCTTCTTCCGGTGGAATACCAATCTGCTGATATTTCATTCCTTCTTCAAGGACGGCAATCTTATGGGCATTGGCTGTTCCTCGGTACACTTCATTCCAAGAATCTCTCACTTTTTTTGGATCTTTAAGCACCCCGGGATGTTCAAGCACCCCTCCGGGATTAGCTCCATTGGCAAAGAAGCTGGCTCCGTATTCTTCAGTGGCTATGGTCATACCTACAGCATTCTTCGCCATAGCAATTGGCGAGTATCCCACCAAACCATCAAAGCCTAGTCCTGGAATGTGAAGAACATCCTGTTTTCTTAACACCACTGAACCATAATCCTTAAAGTTGGGATTCTCATCACTAGTCGTGGTGTAAATGTAGTAGATTTCTCCATTTTTATCTCTGCTAACTGTCATCTTGTTTGGTAAAAGTGGATACAAAGCCACCACTCGACCAGCACCATCACGGATAATCTGCGCATAGGCATTTCCCCAAATAAGCAAATGGCTCATCAATGTCTCTCGAAAGACAAAAGAACTCATCTCTGTATTGGGTTCATTGTGTAGGATATGGTACAAGTGATGGTTATACACGCGCTCTTTACCATTTTCTTTATATCTGTACACGTGTAACGGAAGAGATGCTACTGCTTCTGCTAGAATACGCACACAGGAATACACCGCTGTGGTCTGCATGGCAGTAAATTCATTAACTGTCTTTCCGCTTGTCGTTGGCCCAAACAGATACGTGTAATTTGAGCCGGAGTAGTAATCTTTAGGCTTATCACGAGCCTTTATTAACTTTGAGATAATTGGTATGTTCATTGACCTACCTCCTGAAATTGAGCATAAAAAACACCTGCCATAAACAGATGTTCAAATGTATTAAAAACTGATGATACCTCGCTCATCATAAATGCTACCATCATCGTCTTTATTTCTAATACAGCGATCAAGGGCCATAATTGTAGCAACTATACCATCGATCTTCTCTACCGACTTTTCCTTATCCGGTTTGATGTTCCCTGCCGGATCTTGACGCATGACTACGTTTTGAGCCATCCATTTAAGCACCGGGTGACCTCCATGATTGATGTTTCCTTCCATAAGAAGCTTATAAAGTTCTTTACTTGGTGGGGACATGTCCTTATAGCCCTGTCCAAAGGGTACGACTGTAAAGCCCATACCCTCAAGGTTCTGGACCATTTGAGTGGCATTCCAACGGTCAAAGGCTATTTCCTTGATGTGGTACTTTTCCCCTAACGCCTCAATGAACTTCTCAATAAAACCATAATGGATGACATTTCCCTCTGTGGTTTGGATGTAGCCTTGTAGCTCCCAAACATCATAGAGCACATGATCTCTTCTGCACCTCAGCCCCAAGGTATCCTCCGGTAGCCAGAAGAATGGTAAGACGATGTATTTCTCATCCTCACCCCTTGGTGGAAAAACCAGAACAAAAGCTGTGATATCTGATGTGCTGGATAGGTCCAGACCACCATAGCATTCACGGCCTTGCAGTGACTCCATATCAATGGGTAGATTTCCTCGATCATAAATGTGATCGGGTATCCAGCACACTGTCGCTGAAGTCCAGATATTGAGTCTGAGCTGTTTAAACACATTCTCTTCCGCAGGGTTTTCAAGAGCGCTTTTGTAGGCTTCTCTCACCCGATCTATAGAAATGGTATGTCCAAGCGAAGGATTCGCTTTGTACCAGTTGGCTTCATCATTCCAATCATCTGCTTCTGTTAGTCCATATACCACCGGATAGAAGGTATGGTCTTTTTTTCGACCGGCCTTTATATCCAGGGCTTTACTGTGGAGCTCATAGCAGATGCTATTTTTGTCGGTTCCTGCAGTGGTGATGATAAAAAACAAGGGCTGCTCTCTGGCATCCCCGGAACCTTTTGTCAAAACATCATAGAGTTTTCTATTGGGCTGTGCATGAATCTCATCAAACACAAGACCCGATACATTCAGTCCATGCTTGGTTCCCGTCTCAGCTGATAACACTTGATAGAACCCTGCATTGGAATAATTGACGATTCGTTTGGTGGCAGCTGTAATCTTTGACCTTTTTAGCAACGCCGGTGTCATCTGTACCATTTGCTTTGCTACATCAAATACAATGGACGCCTGGGATCTGTCGCAGGCCGCACCATAGACCTCTGCACTGGGTTCATTATCTGCATAAAGAAGATATAGTGCAATTGCAGCTGCCAGTTCAGACTTCCCCTGTTTCTTGGGTATCTCAACATAGGCCGTCAGGAATTGACGCTTCCCGTTTTCTCCAACGATACCAAACAAGTCACGAATGATCTGTTCCTGCCAAGGTAGCAGAAGAAACTTCTTCCCTGCCCATTTTCCCTTGGTGTGTCTAAGGTTTTCAATAAAGGCTACTGCCCTGTCTGCCTTTGCTTTATCATAATGGGAAGTTTCAAGCATAAAGGGTGACGGTGTGTATTTATAGTCCATTACGCACCACCTCCTAGAATCTTCTCCATCTCATCTGCGGGATCCACAGTACCTTCACCTGCGACAATTCTGCTTCTTGCAGATGGTGTCAGTCCAAACTGCTCACAGAACTTGAGCATGATTTTCAGATTGGTTTGCGCGATGGAAACCTGCGGCACCTGTTGTAAATAACCGTTAGGGGTTCTGATCATGGTTCCATGCTGGGTGATAAACTCCTCTGCTTCCTTCCATCTGGCGTATGCCTGACAGTAACCCGCGAAAGCGGCCATGTCCATTTCTGTCAGGATTCCCATCTGCTCAAGAAGCTTCCCCATTCGTCTCCATTCTTTCTTTGCTTCCTGCTCTAACCATGAAGGACAGCGTGGGGCTTTCCTTGGCGGCTTTGGTTCTTTATCGTTGAGTGCACGTTTCCCAGGGTTCCCTTCTAGTTCTTTTAATGCTGTCGGTTTGGGTTTTCTTCCTCTCTGTGCCATAAGTCCCACCTCCTCTCATTGGCTAACAGCAAGAAAAAAGACCTCCGAAGAAGTCTTTGATTTGGCTTATATCTGTGTTTTAACCTTCTAGTTTTCTGCAACTGTCCTCACCATATACCACACTAAGGCTACTGCCATTGTCCCAGGAAACCATGATGCTTCCGATATCATCCACTCCGATTACCGTTCCCTGTGTTCCCGTTGGTGGTGCCTGTATATCTTCCATTCGAATCAGTTCCACCCTTGTTCCAGGTGGATATTGTTTTCTTAGTTTCTCTAGGATTTCTTTTCTAATAAACATCTTCATCCCCCTCTACCGAAGAATCCTCAAGTGCTTTTTCTAGGATTCCCTTATCAAAGCCAAATCTCTCATAGGCATCTTCCAGGGTTTTATAATAGTTGTAGCTTGGTTGTCCTAGTTTCCTGTCTTGATCCATCATGTAGACCATTCCTTGAACCTTCTCACCATCAAGGTCTAACTCCATCCATTCTTTGTAATAGAATGTCGGGAAGCCTTCATAACGATCAAGGTTATGTTCGTCTGTCGGTTCGATCTCCCAAACCACCACCGGCACCTTTTGCCCTTTTTCTTTTTCAATGGTAGCGTAGGCACCTGTCTTTGAGCCTTTGAAGATAAGCCTGTGATCTTCAATTTCTGATACGCCTCTTAGCTTTGCTCCTGGGCATCTGAAAGCCATCTGACTTTCATCCATATTGCTCCCGTAGGCAATGTACAGTTTTGTTTCCATTCTTTTTCATCCTTTCCTAAAGGGCGATTCTTCCCCGCCAGCTTGGCCTGTGTCGGCTTTTTGCGCCTTTGGGGAACCCTTCTACCACCTTAAGGGCGGTTCTCCCGCCCCGGTGAGCCTGTGGCTATTCATTTTATCCTGCTTGTCTCCAAGCTGAGTTTCCATCAAGGTACTTTAGAAAATGGAGTCTGCAGGTTTTAAACTCGTCTCCGATCAGCCCAAGTCTTAGCATCCAGCATCTGAATGCGTATTTCTCATTGTCCGTCACCGTTTTTCTAGCAGAGGCTTTCTTCTGACTTAAGGCTTGGTGGCTCACTGCCAGGCAAAATTGAATGTATGCTTTTACCTCTCCAGCGTGGGTGGTAGAGTTGAAAAGTCTAAATTCTACAGTGCCTTTGGTAAAGGTGGCGTGTAGGTTGAGTCCTCGATATCTAGTTGTATTGTACCTCCTATCTCTTCCGTAGGGATCCTCTGCGTACCAAATGTCTGAAAGCTCTCTCATGGTCTTTGGCTTTTTCTTGTTGATGGTTTCCAGAAGCTTCTCGTTGGTTTTCTTGCAGTACCGGATTCTTCCTCGGTCTATCTTAAGCGCCTTGTAAAGGATATCTTCCTTGCTGGCGATGATGTTGACAATGTTTCTTAAGGTTTGCGGTGTGAAGCGTTCTGCTCCAACATGTACATGTATTCCACAGGAGTTATTTACAATGGCTCCCTTGTGTCTTAGCTGCCTAACCAGTTCCTGCAAATCCTCTATGTCCTCGTAGGTGAGGATGGGACTGACCACTTCCGTTTTGTACTCATCTCCGGCTGAAACTCTGGTTCTTCCTTTTTTCTTTTGAGGGACTATGCTTGAGTCGTACATAGCTTTCCAGGTTCTCCCCTTGTTGTCCATGACCTCGTAGGTTCTATAGCCGCCTCCCACATAAATGTTTCTCGTTCCAAAGTAGTCTGCAATGACCTGCCCTGCCTGCTCTCTTGTAATCCCAGTTAATTCAATTTCCACTCCAAAGGTTTGCGTTTTCATATGCTCTCATCCTTTCTCTTACCTGTGTTTTAAGCTTTTTGGTAGTACTATATATCACTCTAAACACAGGTAATAGCAAGTTAAATGTGCATATGAAACGCATATTTATTTCATTCTTCTAGGGCTGTATACCGGCAATAATCGTAACCTTCGCTGGAGATAAGAAGTCTCTCCCCAGTCTCGGTGTTGATTACCCGGATGCATTTAAGTTCTCCATTTTCATTGGAACCACCATCTGACTCATCAATCCAAGGTTGTTCATTGAAGAAATCTTCAGCAAGGGCTTTAAACTCATCACCACTTAAGGGTACCTCCTTGGTCACTTCATAAAGATTGCCTGGCTGGCCAGCTTCCTTTGCACTAGCTGTAGCTTCTCTTAATTCTTCAAGATCATTGAGCTTTCTGCCAAATAATGCCCTTGGTTTATTCGTCATGACTTTCACCTTCTTTTCTTTCACGCAGTCTCGCCTTGTGCTTCTCGGCGTCAGCAGGGGTACGAAAGGCGGTGTGCCCTTTTAAACCTTCAAGCAGGGCTTTCCTTGAGTCCTTTGCCCCTTTGCTTCCTAGTCCAAGTCTGACCAGCCATACCCGAAGGTAGTATTTCTCATTTTCAGGTTCGCTGGCTTTTGGGCTTATTCGCTTTGCCTCTCTTACATGGGCCACCATCATGGCAGCCAGTTCAACATAGGCTCTGTTCTTCTCAGGCTTTTCTGAACCTGGAAAAGTGAAAGTTACCTTGTCATCTTCAAAGCTCAGTCCTGAAATGGCTTCAGCACTTTCACTGTATAGGTTAAGGAAGTCTTCTTTGGTTTCTGGCAGATTCGTTTGCAGGGTATTAATAAAATCATCGCTGATAGAAAAATGGTCTTTCCCCACCACTCGGTTGAGCAGGTACTGTTTGCTTCTAATCATGTAGATCAAGTTTTGAAGCTGGGGTCCTTCCATATCCTCTAAAGGAACGGTAACCTCCAGACTTTCAAGCTCTTGTCTTGGTTCTGCAAATCCATGTTCTTCTAAGTGCGCTCTCATCCTTTCACCATCCATTTCTGTTTCACTTACCACCGTTCCATCTCGTTCAATGGTGTAGCCTTCCACCTTGTATGCATAACTCGGTGGGCCTACATACTTAGGTTTCTGTCCTGAAAATTCACCGATACTTTTCACCAGTTCTTTTCGATTCTCGCATGTCGTTTCAATACGCATTGACTTATACCTCCTTTGTTTTGGGTACTACATACATCACTCTAAAGAAGATATAAGTCAAGCATTCCTGGGCTATTAAGGGGTAAATCTCAGGCTAAACTGCAGCTTTATCAAAATGGCGGCTGCATTTATCAAAGACCATCTCTTTAATCCATTTTGGTGCCTCCGGTACATCATTAAGCCTTCCATACTCACCAAACATCAGCTTGATCCCTTCGTTCCTTGCTTGTACCGCCTCTAAGAAGGTATGAAAATATCCCAGATGAATGTCATACTGGGATGCTTTGATTCTCGCTCTATACTTTTGTCTTGGCCGGTAAAAGCTTACGCCTGTTACGCCAGAAGTGTTATTCACTTGAGGGGGTTGATTACACTGATTTTGCTGATGGGTACAAACCCTCAGGTTCTCTCTTCTGTTATTAAGTGGATCCAGGTCAATGTGATCAACCTCATATCCCTTTGGTGGTTTGAGTAATATCTGATGGAGCTGATTGCCCTCTCTATCAATGACATACACAGTTCCTTTCTCGCCAAACTTGCGATTTGGATACCAGTTTCTTGATTTTACAATCTTGAAGTCCTCTCTATCAAATAAAAACACATGTCCTCCGGAAAGGGTCCCGGCCATGGTTTTGCCATCTTCTAATAATCGATATCGATTTTTTTGTGTCATCCCATTAAAATCACCTCCACAGTAGTTTCTAAGGTTTATTCCGCCTCAGCTTCTTCGGCCTTTAAATCTTCATAGGAGATTTTCTCTCCATCTCTTATAAGAAAAACATCTGCGCTTGTTCCTGCATGAAGCACGAACCTTGATACAATGACATCCACAAATTTCTCATCAAGCTCTATCATGTAACAAATCCTGTTTGTCTGATCGCTGCTAATAAGTGTGCTACCAGACCCGCCAAAAGGATCCAAGACGATGCAATTGGCGAGACTTGAATTCTTAATGGGATAAGCTAACAGCTGCAATGGCTTCATAGTTGGATGGAGTTTTGATTTTGTTGGTCTGTCAAAATTCCAAATAGTTTTATGCTTTCGATCCCCGTAAAACTTATGGCTTGCTGTCGGTTTCCATCCGTATAGAACAGGCTCATGGGCATAGAGATAATCTGATCTCCCTAATACCGGAGCATTCTTCACCCAGATGCAAGTCTGGTGACAAAAGAAGCCAGCTTCCTTAAAAGCTGACCTAAAATTAACTGTCTCTCTATCAGCGTGGAATACATAGATTGCTCCACCATCGACGATATTTTCAAACATATTGGAGTAGGCTTTTAAGAGAAACTCATAGAACTCTTTATCGCCCATATTGTCGTTTTTGATTTTCCCAGCAGTGCCCTCATAGTCCACGTTATAAGGCAAGTCCGTGAGGATCATGTTGGCCTTTTTCCCATCCATTAATTTTTCGTAGGTATGAGGTATTGTGCTGTCTCCACAGACTAGGCGATGCTTTCCAAGGAGCCAAAGATCTCCCTGCTTTGATATAGGTTCTTCCTTCAACGCCTCATCTACATCAAAGTCATCGTCTTTGATTTCTTTGTCGTGGACTTTAGAAAAAAGCTGCTCTATCTCTGGAGGCTCGAATCCAGTGAAGTCCGTATTGAAATCTGCCCCTTGAATATCAACAAGGAGATCCGCCAGCATTTTTTCATCCCAGTCACCTGCAATTTTATTCAGTGCGATATTAAGAGCTTTGACCTTTGCATCTTCTTTAATCTCTAAAACTACGCACTGCACTTCTGTATGTCCTAAATCCCTAAGCACGGTTAATCTTTGATGGCCACCAATCACTGTCATATCGTAATTGACGATGATCGGTTCTACATAACCAAACTCTAAGATTGAGTTCTTGATCTTCTCATATTCCTTATCACCGGCTTTTAGCTTCTTTCTCGGATTATATTCAGCTGGTTTTAAATCTCCCACCGGTATCGATTGCCATTTCATATCACTCATAACATGCCTCCTTTATCATGGAAGGTCCAATGTATGGTGCTCTTCCTTCTTCTTTTCGCCAAAATCTATCATGTACATAGCAGCTGTGGCTGCAGTATTTTCTATTCTTATTTCCATAGACCTTGAACTCTTTCCCACAGTAAGTACAGGTCAGTTCATAGTAGGCAGTTTCTTTTCGCTTGATACTGTCTGAGTGATGAAGCCACCATTCCCGCCTGCAGGTATCTGAGCAGAACTTTCGCTTTCGTCCAGTGGCCGGCTGTTTCAAATCCCTGCCACAGCTCAAGCATGCCTCTCCTTTTTCCATCTTTTCTTTGATGTTGATTCTCACATCAGTGGCTAAGCCATCCAGGTCATGGGTCTTACAGTAATTTCTCACGATATCTCTTGAAAGTCCGACAACTGAAGCAATGGCACGATACCCAACACCTCTCATTCGAAGTTCCCTTATTTGTTTGGCTTGAAAGTTCGTCACCTGCTTCACACCCTTTCGTTAATTAATTGCATAAAAAATGCCGCAAAACGCTGCTCTTGGCAGTTGTTTTACAGCAAATGTGGTAACTATATGGCGAAACTATTCTATCTTTAAGCCTATGACCCCCTTGTAGTTTCGCTATTTCATTTAGTTTTTTCAGGCGGTTAAGCCCTTTTTAGGTATCCCCCCTATTAAATTCTGCGTTTTTTCACACGAGAGGGGGGCGCGGTCTCCAGTTGAAAAGATTGTAGGGATTTAGACCGCCCCTGGGGGTAACATTAGTATTTATATTCTTGATATCTATCTTCAGTCATGGTTTTCTTATCGTGACAAGACTTGCACAGCGCTTGCCAGTTGCTCTCGTTCCAGAAGAGTTGTTCATCTCCACGATGTGGTTTGATGTGATCTACTACTGTGGCCTTGACATACTTCCCTTGCTTAAGACACCGAACACAAATGGGATGGCGCTTTAAGTACCTGGCTCTCGTCTTTCTCCACCGGCCATCGTAACCTTTCTCCTTAGTGGTTCTGGAATCGACTCGGTGCAGCTCGCCATGTTCCTCACAGAACTTTGTCCCGGGTGGTACCAGCCGACTACATCCAGGATGCTTACACGGAATGTTTGGTCGTCTCGGCATTTGGATCACCTCTCAAGGATAAACGCTTCATGAAGGTTTTCAACTCTTTCTACACCCATTCCAATGACCTCAGCGATTTCTTCAAAGCTTAAAAAATGAGCATACCTCAGTGTCAGTATCAGCTTTACTTCAGGCTCTCTCACCGTTTCTAAGAATCGGTAAAGCCTCTTAAGTTCAAGTTTGCATTGACTCGCCAGCGCTTCTCTTTGTCTTTCCACAAACACCAATGAACTCTCCAGATCCTTTTCTTCCAAGTGATCTTTCCCATAAAGCGTGTTCTCCACTTTTTCATGGGTCAGCTCCAGCATGGTTCGCATTAGACTCTCATGCTCCTGATGGATTTTATTTAAGCGATTAAGTCTTTTTCTAAGATCTTCGACTGAGGGTTTTCTTCTTAGGTCTTTCCATTCCGGTTTCATCTTCTCCATCCTTTCCATGAAAAAAGCCCTCGTGGCTTTTCCCACAAAGGCTTCTCAAATATAAAAGCCCTCAGGACCTTTGTCCATCAGGCTCTACCGTTTTTTTATATCACTTTACACCTTATACTCTATCATAGTTGCCAGGTGTCTTTCTATGTCTTTTAGTGTCCTCTTTTAAAATCCTATCGATTTTTTTCAAAGCTCTCGCATGAAGTTTCATGGTATACCGCTTGTCGTATCCTAAACTTTCAGCAACCTCATTCCAGCTTTTCTTGTTGAGATATCTCATTTCCAAAACAAGCTGATCCAACGGGTCTTCCACTTGTCTGATCTTACACCTGATTTCTTGAGTCAAATCCACAAGTCGGTCAATGATCTCATTGGTTTCGTGTTTTAGATCAATGAGTTTCACATTGTTTTCTTCACGAGTGTTAATGTGCTGTCCATTTGATACCTTTACCTCAGCATAGGAAGGTGTCATCTTTTCAGCTAATGCCTGAAGTCTTTCTTGCTCTTCTAGCTTTTGAATGATAATGCTATCCAGCCACATGGCCTGTGATAAATATGCTTTAGCTGTCATCTCTGATCCCCTTTCATAAAATCTGTAATAGGCTTCCTTCCACCCACGATAGGATGAACCTAAGCCTAGTTGCATTGATGTTAAACCCCTCACCTCTAGTGCCGCGTCTAGCATCTCAGGTACTCTAGCTCTTATGCTCATGGCCTCATTATCCTTTCAACTGGATCCACAAGGTCAAAGGCGGCATATACAGCTGCCAGGAAACTTGTTATGGGTCTTCCTTGATACTTCCATACAATTTTCCCGTTGTAGCTGACGCCATAGTGTTGATCATTAAATTTACTATGAACCATCTTTATCCACGAACCTTTATGCATAAGGATATAAGTGCCATAAGGGGTCTCTTTCCATTTTCGCTTGGGAAAGTTTCTTTTTCTTTTAGCCCTGTTTTTCATGAGGCGCTCCCTCTCTTTAGCTGCTAGAACATCCCCCTCCATGATTCCTGCGCAGATACAGCCTACACGGACATCCTCAAAATAGTCATCATGTTCCATCACGTGGACAAACCTCACTCTGCTGCATCCGCAGAGTTCGCAGGTAAACAGATCTGTATCTGATGCTTCTTCTTCAATATCAATTACATCTATGCAATACCAATCACTAATGGGGGCATGCCATTCTTCAAGTCGCTTCTGACATCTTGCTTCATATCCATTTGAATTCATCTGATCAACCTCCTGTTCTTGTTGTTCTCAAATCTCTAAAACCCCTATACGCGCGAATATACGGGTATTACTGTATATAGGGCCTATTCTATATATTTTTAAATTAATAATAATTGTTAGGAATATAAGAACACATCCTCTCCTAAGGCTTGCCGCTAGTGGAGTTTGAGGTGTTCCATAATTTGTTCCTAACCACTTTTTAAGGAACATCCATAACTCCGGAACATGTACCCAAAACCAACATTTTTAGGAACACTGCTAGGAACAGCTTTTAGGTACAAAGATATACTGTGGACCATAAAGCGTCGTTCGTTCTTTTTTATCCTGCCTTACCCAGCCGAGTTTCGTTAGAATAGCTGCAAGGGTATTGGAGTCTGCTCTACCTAAATTGGCTCTGTCCTTAACGAAGCATTCACACCAGATTTCCATGTTGCAAACACTGCTGCGTGGAATGGTTCCCGCTCTAGGTGCTGCTCCAAACTCATTTCCACTTAAGAAGTTACGTCTTTCAAAGAGATCCATCTGGTCCCAATCATCAGGGAGAAGGGTATCAAGGTACTCTCTGACTAATCCTTCCCGCTCATCGGATTCCATGGCTTCACGCTGTTCAGCCTTGGCCAGCTGCTCCATGGAAGCATCCAGATAGAGTTTTTCGCCAGCCTTGACGTATACCAGGGCTTCTGCCCATATCTGCTGGATCTCTTCAGCGTTAATCTGCCATGAATGTTTACTGCCACCACCTGGAGTTTTAACAGGCCAGAAACGACGATTGCCTGTTGTGTCTCTAAGGTAGCCGGACTCTGCGTTGGTGGTACCGAAGAAGATGCACTGACGCTGGTGAGGGGTTGCGCGTTTTCCAAAAGCTGCGCGATAGATATCATTTTGTCTTGAGAGGAAAGAACGCAGGGTTTCTACTTCAGCTTTTCTAAGACCTGCCAGTTCTCCAATCTCAAGTATCCAGTAGCCCTGAAGTTTCTCTGCTGCGGTTTTGTCTTTGGTATCTCCAAGGTTCAAACTATCGGAGAACCATTCGCCAGCGAGCTTTGAGATGAGTGTACTTTTGCCGACGCCCTGCGGACCGTTTAAAACGAGCATGGAGTCAAATTTACACCCAGGATTTTGAACACGACTGATGGCAGCACATAGGGTTTTTCTTGTAACAGCACGGACGTACTTATTGTCATCAGCGCCGAGATAATCAATGAGCAAGGTATCAACTCTTGGTACTTTGTCCCATTCCGGTAAAGAGTCCAGGTATTCTCGAATGGGATGGTAGGATCTATCGTCAGTGACTTTGGCAACTGCAATTTGATAGTTTCTCTGTGAGAAGGTCCCGTAGTTGGAGTCGATATAGCTGATGAGCTGAGCATCATCGGCATCCCTCCAGTACTTTGAAGGATGGTTCCAAGGGACGCTGCCTTTGATCTCCATACCATCAAGCTGCTGATTAAAGACCAATGCTTGTAGATTGGGATCATTCTGTAGAATGAGCGTGATGTTGTGCAGATTGTTTTTAAGCACCGTGGAGCGGGACTCATATTCTAGTCTTTTCTGCCAATCGTTCTCTTCACCAAAATCCTCTAGCGCACGATGCTGCCTCTCTTGAAGAAGAAGGAGTTTGACCTTTTCATCCTTTGATGCAAACTCCATCATGGCCTTATAGGAAGGTAGTTTAGATGTGGTCGTGTCTTCCGGACTTTTGTCATCAAGGTTTCTAAAATGGTGGATGCGGACTAAATCAAAAGCGTTTAGCATCATCCCATAAGCAGGATCAGTGGAGTGATGGGAGAAGGAAAACTTATCATTCTCTATCCACACCCCTGCGGAAGAATCCGCTGGGATATAATCATAGCGCTCTGAGGCTGCACTTGGCTCGTAGACCTCGGATAAATAAGTCTCAATGGCTTCTCTTATGGTATAGCTCCTACAAAAAGCTCCGATAAGGCCAGACTTTGAGAGTGGATCCTGCTGCTTCTTTCTTTCTCTTTGGGCAGCATCTGTTTGTCTATCTGAACCTGGCCATGATGATATGTCTTTCCAGTTATCGTATTTTGCCAGTATGACATCTGGATCTAGAAATGGCCCTTTCATCTCTTCAAAGACATATTCTCCATCACTGGGTGTACTTGGCCAGTACATAAACTGGCTTGGCTTGAAGGAAGCTTCGTCAAAGTATTCCATACCAATTTCAAAAGCAACCATCCTGCTAATGGCTTGATATTCATCAGCTGAAACCGGTCTAGAAAAAGGAGCTACAGTTCTTAGCCTGGGTTTCTCAGATGCATGGCTATGGGTGGAATGAGTGCAGGAAGCATATTTGAACTTCAGTTTAGTATCAGCTATATATTTATCTGGTGATTTTGCATAGTCCACATCAAGAGATAGCATCGTTTTTGATTTGATATTTTCATTCAAACGACGTCCATCTTTTAACTCTGCTGCAATATAGCCGCCCACATCTTTGATGTCATCCTGCTGCTTTTTCTTCATGTGGCGGAATTCATACTGAGTCTCTCTTGTATAAGTGGTACGGGAGAGTTTTTTTACAAACTCATCCCATGTCACAGTTTGTTTTTTCCAGTACTTGTCATGTCTGGTGTTACCGGTGGATATAATAAACTCCATGATGACCTCCTTTCTGGTGATGTGTAACCACCTAGTTTTCCTTCCAGGGTTCACTCGTAATTGCCACTTCATCAGATGCGTAGCTTACAAGGTTTGTGTATTCACAAAGATTGAAGATGTACTCCGTATCACAGCCTGCATCATTTAGTGCAGCTATGACCGCTTCTTTGACTTCTTCGCCATCACTGAAGGCTAAAAGCTTTAGCTGCTCTAAGATCCTTCCAACAACCACCTCTTCACCATAAGTTTCAAATAATTCTTTTAAAGATTTGTTCATGACCTATTCCTCCTTTTGCTATTTTTTATGTTGCTGTACATATAGAACTTAGGTGTTTTGCGTTTACGTAATTTCTTGAGCAAAAAAAATTTCATTAGGGTCTTCAATCTCAAGATAATTACAAATAGCCTGAATCTCACGCCTATAGAAATCACTGCTACCATTGATTTTTCTATATAGCGTGGCTTGATTGATCCCTAGTAAATCAGCAATATTCTGCATTGTTTTGCCCTTCATAACCAATAAAGCTTTGAACTTCTTTTGATTAAACATTTTGTCACCTCACTTATATTTTGCGTTTGCGTAACTTTATTCTAATATATCTCACTCTATCCGTCAATACGTAAACGCAACTTTTATATCAAATTTATAAGTTAATATTGCAAATACGCAAATTTTAATGTATAGTAAAGTTAATGATATTCTCATGAAAGCGGGTGAAGTAGTGGAATTTAAAGATAAGATAAAAAATCGAAGATTAGAATTGGGCTTAACTCTAGAGGAAGTTGCTAAGGCTGCAGGGGTGAGTGCACCTACGATTCTAAGATATGAAAATGGAGATATAAAGAACGTAAGAAAAGACAAGATAAAAGCTTTGGCTGATGCACTTCAACTCACACCGACCTATTTAATGGATTGGAACGAGCATCCAGAAATCAAAAGAAGCTTTGATTATTATATGGAAATGCAGCTCCACCTACTTGGCTATAAAATTATTTATGATGAAGAGGATGCCTATATTGTTTTAAAAGGCAAAGAAGGCGAGTTTGAAATAACTCGAGAAGATCTCGAAAAACTAAGTGGAGAGTTGCAATCGTTCTTGAACTTTAAAATTTTTGACCTAATGCAGAACTCCCGGAAATTTGGCAAATAAAATAAGCATCTACCTGGTCACTCAGGCGGATGCTTATTTTTTATATGATGCAAACATTATTCAATTTGAAATCGGATCACCGTGAATTTGGATTTCACCATTCTCTATTCTAATAACTTTAAAGCATAGTGGTAGGTAAACCGGACGACCATTAACTTGGTTTAAAGGTAAATGATACGAAGATATGAATAACACATCAATCTCTATGGCTAAACTCAGACTATCATAGTAATCTTGAAACTTTTCTAGAGCCCTACTGCCTCTTTTTAGAATACTTTCAATTGATGGAGATACGATTTCTATTTTTTCATTTTCACCAAGATATTGAATAATTTTTTGTAAAACCTCGTCACCTGTGTCACAATAATCTTTCTGCAACTGGTCTATTGTGGTGAACGTTAGAATGATTTTTTTGCAGTCTTCGAGAGCCTCTAACAAGCCCTCCTTGAAAATAATATAAAGTGAAGGGGCATCGATTATTACCTGTTGATCCTTTGGCAATTGAAGCGATTTGCTATTTTTAAAAGTATTATATGCATGCACACCAATTTGATGTGGTTTTCCAGTCGGTTTTATTTTTCTATGGCCTTGAAGAATGTCTAGTCTAGATTCTACTCTATTTACTAATTCTAAAGATCTTTGATCTACACGACCATTAGCTTTATAAATATCTAAATACTGTCTAGCTTTATCCAACTCTAAATAATGCATATATGCAACAGCAGCGTAATATGAAAATATGCTCTCTCCGTATTCATGGTACTTTTCAAAAATTCGGATAGAATTTTCTGCTACTCCTGTGAAATCCAATAATCTAATTTTTATTTCCACTTCCATAAATTTTATTACATCGCTGTTATCAATATCATTTGATGCTTTTTGAAACAACTCATAAGCTTTCTCGAGATTATTCATCTGCATTAAGTACTCATGATATACAAAATAAAAACTCTCTGTTTCTTGCGCCACAACCTCAGGCTGTTTCTCTAACACTTCCTCATATAGCTTTCCGATTTTACTTATTTGTCCAATTCTATAATAGAAACCCACTAGCAATGCATAGTTAGCCGTGGTAGGTTTGAACTTAATGATGTCTATAATATTACTCTCAGCATCCTCAATATTCCCATTAATCTCCAAGTGATAAATTTGTAACAAAGTTTGTTGTTGACTATCAGGCCATTTCTGTAAGTATTTTTCATAGTTTTTATTAAAATTATCTCTATCACTAGCGTGAAAATATATTAACAATAACTGTATAATGACGTTTTCATTTTCGTCAAATGTTTCTTCTGCTATTGGTTTGATATGCGATAATGCCTTATCATACAATTTTTTTGAAGCATAGTATTCTCCTAGAATCAACGCTTTATCCACTTTGTTAAGATTCTCAAGTTCTTTTGAACCAAGATTATCTAGTTGGATGTCAATTATCGCCTTCATACGAGAAATTTCATAATTATCCTTTTGACAATAATCAATCAATTCATCATAAGACTCTATGAATTTCACTGTTTTCTTTAAGTAAAACAAGCTTCTTAAATAGGGAATTGCAATTCTTGACTTTACTCCAATCTTAATGCTTCCTTTGGCACGAACTAGTGCATGTTCAAAGAATTCTACTGCCTTATTTAATATTCCAAAATCGATATTTGAAATACTTATTTTGGTACCATCATCGGCATTTTCTAGTGACTTGAAATAGTAAGCAATTCCTAAGTCCTCCAGATTGAAAATATTATCCTTAACTTCATAAGCCATTTGAAGATACCTGATTGCAAGAGAGTAATCTTTGAACCAAATACCTAATTCTCCAATCAATCGATAGATGAATTGAATTTCTTGTTTTTCAAGATCATCGAATATTAACTTTCCATCACTATCGACTAGCTGACTAATAGCTTTTTTGATTGATATATTTTTAAAAACAGTCTCTGTATATAATTTTAACCCTAATATCATCGGTTCATCTGGGCAATCTTCGTACCATCGCAATGCAACATTATATGCAGACTCAAATTCTTCCTGGTTAAAATAGAAATCTACAATATAAGAGAGTAAGTCAATATTTTCTTTGGAATGTGGCAACTTCATCGATATATTAATTAATGCATCCGCTGCTTTATAATCGCGAAGTAGTGTGTAATTATATAGCATTCCTTTAATAACTAAATTCTTTTCGGGTTCGGATATAGGCTCATAAATACTTCTTTGAAAAATCTTATTGTATTCAGTCGCCGCTTTTTCTAATTCTCCACGGTCTTGCAGCGTCTTGATTGCTTGAACTTCTTTGTACACTTTAGATTCTTTAATAATAGCAGGAATAGCCTCATCCATTAACGGTGATTTTTTCAAGCTCGTTTCATCTTTAATTTTTGAAAAACTTAATCCAGCTTCATTTTGATGTTGATTAGAATTTAAGAAAATTGAGTTGCTTTCATCTTTTACATCTACATGAATTATTTGAGAAAGAACTCGGCGTATCCCCTCAGTATGATTGCCATTAATAACAGGATACATTATAACCCTAATATCATATTTTCTTTCTAACTCGACTCTCTTTTCGTGGGAAATGTTATGAGACAATAGGTAATGTTTTGCTCTTAGCTTCCCCTTTATTACTTCCAGTACCTTTCGAAGATACTCATCATCAAAAGAAACCCCAATAAAAAGAAAAGTATATCTTTCCCTAAAATTTTCAAGAATTGCTTTGAACTCAGCACTGTCATTATATAGGGTATTATAAGAATTTCTAGATAAAACAATTGTAGATGACTTCTTATAATCTCCATGCAAATTATAAACCATTGATTCATAATGCTTGTTATCAATTTCGTTTATGTACTCATCATAAAGATGTCTTATGTCGCTTGGTCCGTTGCCGACATAGTCAGAGAGAAAATTATCGTAATTTGTTGTTAGATATTTGGTACAATTCATTCTCGCTAAATCTTTGTAAATATTGTCCGGTTCATTTTCTTTGTAGCCTGATTTTTGTTTGTGAATTGAATGGCTTATAGCAGACTTAATATCTTCTTCAGGGACACCTCTGGCTATCATCAGATCAACAGCATCTAAGTACTTGTTTTCTTCAATCAAAGTCTTAATCTGATCTCGATCTCTTATGAGTTCATCATAGTCATACATATCGCAAATATCATCAATTAGAGTTCCCCATCCAGGCATTTTGAAAGGAAATGACAATCCCGCACCGATAAATGGAACAAGTCTTTTATTTCTGTATGCTGTTTTTAAGTTCTCGATATTTAAGTTTGTATTATTGGGCACGATATCACTTCCTTTCTGTAATGGCTAAATCAATTTAATAATGTTTTCAGCCCTTTTACTGGTCTCTATCATTATCTACACCATAGATTTGTTTACATAGCTCTTCATAGGCAGAGTAATTTGTTAACTGTTTTAAGTGCTCTCTTACTTTTCTTCTTCTCACCTGAAGTGTTGATTTAGAAGGTTCAGATATAAGTCCTGACATTTCTTCATCTATGCTCTCTAAAAACTCTGTCATAAGCTTTTTTGTCATACGCACCAATTCAATATGTGATTCATTTTCTTCATCATATTGAGGTGTTATTGCATATGGCAATTTGTGAATATGTCTTCTCCCTTGTATCCCCTCTGGCTGGAATTCTGCGATGAGAGAGTCAAGTGCGGCACTATTAAGCAATCCAACAATGTATATAGCTTCGTTTTCATTTTGGGTTTGATACCAATATAATGTTTGATCCACAATAACTTTCTTAGCGTTAAAACTTGATATATTTACATATCCTGAACAAGTGTAGCTTCCACCCGCTCCGGCCAGAACTAAGAACGAATCTTCATTAAATTTTTGAGGGTTTAATTTATTTCTATAATTTAGCTTCTCAAAATAATCAGAAATAGTAATACCTAACTCAGCTGTTAAACTACGAATTGACTCTCTTACAGATCCGTTTCTTAGCGCTAATGAATCCTCTCTAATAGCATGAAGATTGCCATCTGAATCTCTATTGATCGGTAAAAAGGCATCAGCAGGTTGCAGAACATTAAAAGGAATCACATGATGAGATAGGAAACAATTGTACATTAAATCATCATCAATATTAACTACTTCAAGTTTAAAATCTTTATGTTTTTTTGCATCTTTTACTAAATATGACAAATCGTCATTTGTCCTACTTATTTTAGATAATCTCCATTTTCCGTTAGGTTGTTTATTGCCCCTATGAAAAACGACAGTTCTTGGCATGATATCTGCGCCCTGTAAAAAAGGAATTTGCTCCAAAACTTCTGTTACTTCTTCAACACCCGGTTTATTTGACCATGCACTTCTCTTTCCTTGTTTTAAAAGTTTATATTCACCACTTATATCTTTTTCTCTATAGACTAATTTTCCTGGAATGGTTGAAGTCGTACGAATTTCTTTATCATTATCTCCAAATATCACTATTGCTTTATTCTTAAATGTAGTAGGGTCAATTTCCCATATTTCACGTGTATTAATATCAACTGGTTGTGCAGCATTTCTATATTTTTCTTTCCTAAAAGGTTCATGATGGTACCCATTTAGTAAGCTGTCTGGCATAACACATGCAAATCTTGAATCTGGAGAGAGATAATGTCCAACAGACTGTATCAAAAATATTGTTGCGAGTTCTATATGGTGATGAGCACCTCCTCCAGGTTTAATGTTATACTCTATCGCCCTAGAAACAAGACCTGATTTATATGGATTTTCGTGAAGTTTACTCATTGCCATCCATGGAGGGTTCGAAACAATACCATTAAATTGCCCTTCAACTAAGGCTGGTCTATAAGTATTTTCTAGTATAAAAGCCCATACTCCATTTTTTCCCTCACGTTGCATTTTCTCTAATATCGCTGTTAGATTGCGACAGAAATCCTCTAGTTTAGATAGTCTATTATTTTCAATAGTATTCGGTATTTCTGTTAATGCGTTTTTGACTACAGCTTCAATCTGAAATTTCAATTCATTATTTCTTACATTCTTAGATCTTTCCATTGCTAATGAGTAGCACACATTTACTAAGTGATCAAAAAGAATTCCGCTATCCGGAGATATAAGAAACCCAGGCAAAACCACGTCTTCTCCATCAAAATTGAGAATAATTTCTTCAGATTGATCCTGCATATTTTTTGAAACTGGAGTAATCATAAATAAGGAGTCCGCATGAAAAATCGGTATTACTAAATCAGTTGAGGCAACTGTTATGTAATCACGCATCAGTAATACCCAGTTGATTTTTGATAGAATAACAGCTAGAGGGTCAATATCAAATCCAACTATAGACCTCTGAAGTATGTTAATATCATCATTCGAACAGTTTAAAGGATTAATCCCCAATCTCTCAATCGTCTGCCTTACTGTTTCAACCACAAATACACCTGATCCACAGCACATATCTAAAAATTGGGGGTTTTCTGTGCTAGGCATGGATTCTAATAATTTCTCAACCATCTTCTTTGCTAACCATTGTGGGGTATACTCTTGACCCAATAATAAACGTTGTTCACGCTGCGCGAGCTGAGCAACCAGAGGACCAAAGATATCTTCTTTAGGGATATTTCTAAAATCGTAAGCCAACAAGTCTTCTTGTATTTTTTGGGTTACCTCTAATAATAGTTCTGCGTATGGAGTGTCGTTAATCCACCCGAAATAGTCATATTCTATAAGATTCAACAATCCTTTTGACTTGAAATAATTACCATTTAAAATCTGTAGGGATTCGTCAGGGTCACTAATAACATTTTTCCCTTCCAGAATATTCACGCATAAATATTTTGCAAGTGTTATAATGTAGAACTCATTTATGTAGCTTTCCAAGCTAAAATACTTATCATTGGTATTCCCACCAATATATGAAATAAAATTACTCCATAAACTTTCTATCATACTTGAATAAATTTTTTGAGAATTGAATGCTAGTTCAATTACTTCACTTATTCGACCAATGTAATTCCTGCAAAATGTACTCTCTATTCCCATATCTTTTGCCAAGTTAATCGCATCTAAATTTCTAGAACCTTCTCTCGCAATGTAGCGCATTATGAAATTAACAAATTGTTTAGCTTCCAGCTCATTACCAGTTTCCAGTCGTATTTGGTCAATTTCCTCTAGCTCTATCATATCTTGTGCAAAAAGTTGGTCTGGATCTTTCTCTTGTACATTAGAAATCCTATATGCATACCACCTAATAGTATCTGAAAGAACTCCAATTACGTCATCTTTATCAACTCCTTCATTGAGAAGTCCTGCACAATAATCTTTGACTTGTAGATACCCCGTATTAAATACACTCGATATTTCAAGGTTCTTTTCATATTCAATTACAGTTTTTCCGACTAATGAATCTACAAAGCCCCTATTTGAACCGGATGAAGTAGCATATGACATTTTTGTTTCAGAACCTGAGATATGAACTGAAATCCACCAAGGATTATCATTAAACATCTGACGCATCCAAGATGACAAGTTATGTCTTATGACATCTTCCAAAGCATTATTTGAAATCAGTTGTTTTGCATCATGTACAAACTCTTTTACTTTGGTATAATCAATATTTCTATCCATCTCAATCCCCCTTTTTATTTTTTTCGATATATGATTTTCCTTCTCACATATTGTCTTAAAACACTGCCGTTAATATCTGTTTTTTTAAATAACAGATCATCTACATTGCCAATTATATCTAATATTTCTTTCTGCTCTTTGGCTTCAGAAAGTCGACTGCCGTAAACAGTAAGCTTCTCAAGTTCGATTTTATTCAGTAGCGGTATTCTTATTTTCTTAATATGGCTTGCTTCAACTTTTAGTGCACCACCACCCATAACTGTCGCTATAGATTCTAAGTAAGCTTTAACCCAGTACGAATTAAGAATTGCAAAGTAAGCAAGCTTATACTCTTTATGTTTTTCATCTATCCATAAAGTAGAAAAATTTGCATCTATAGCTATTTCTACGTCCTTTACCAAATAAACATTTGGCGAGTCGCTGTTAATTCTAGGTATGAAGAAATCAGGTAAATGCCTCTTGGTAAACCTTGGTAACATGTACCAATATCTTTTTATTCTTCTATTGTTTTTTTCTTCAAAACGTACATTTGGCTTTACTGCTGATAGCTGTGGAATAAATTTATTGGGGTTATTTTCATTTGCAGGATATAAAGATGCTGCCTCTATAAAATCGCCTATCTCATTATTTAACACTGAATAGTTACAAGTATACTTACGATCTGTATCAATCATATCACTTTTTGTTATAGCATCTTGAATATATAAAACACGTCCTTTAACATCATCTCCTGTTATATACAAACAATCAGTGAGTTCAGATTGCTTTCTTATTACTTTGTACAAAAATTTTGAAGGTATCCTAATCATCTTAGCTCCAAAATAATTGTCAGATTGAATTATCTCATAATCATTATCAGTTTCAATGCTTGTGAAATAAAAAAACTTATTGGCACCTGTTCTCAACCCTTGCCCTACCGATATTCCCAAATTTTCTAGATCTACAGTTTTGATTTTTTCGTGGGTTTTTAATAATTTGGTTAACTCGTATGGTATAGGTGTGAATTCATAGTCGTTCTCTCGCCCTTCTATTCTATCCAACCAATCCGTTTTACAATTAGCAAGAAAACTTGATACCATGTGGTCAATACTTCTTATCTCACATTTTAAGTTGTGAATTTCACTCGTCTTTCCAGATTTAAGAACTGATTTCAGGCACTTATTATCTATTGTAGACAAGTCAAAACCCAATTTTTGATTTTTACTGCCGTGAACTTCAATATGATGATACTCATATTTTTCAGTAGAGTAAATTGAGTTATTTCTAGGTATTCTTCTTGCAACAATCAAATTCGTTTTAACCTGTGCGTCTGAAAACCATACTCGATTAACATCCTCAACAATATATTCTATTTCAAACCACTTAAGTAATATATATTGTACAATGGCAGCATACTCCCTATTTAACCAAGTATCAGGAACTACTATTGCTAATTTACCACCTACTTTAAGCAACGCTGTGCATAGAATCCATGCAGGTACAGCCAGATCTGATAAGCCTGAGTATGCATTAATCATAATCTTATAATCTTTCTTATCTATTAAATCCATAAATTTAAGGCTATCTAATGTCTCTAACAGGTTCTTTCTTATTTCTTTTGCATTGGGTAAATTCATATTATCTTCTTCAGTTCTCAACATCGACTGATATCTCACATAAGGAGGGTTAGTTATAACTAAATCACAGCCATCCTCACAGATACTATCAAATTTACTATATGAGTTTTTATTAAAAGCGTTATCAATCACAAAATTCTGCAAGCCTAGTCTTTCCTTACAAAAGCCCCCTGCTTTAGGATCAATTTCAATACCATATAATTTATTTGGATCGTGGCCGTTTTTCAATAAAGGTTCTAGCATATTACCAATTCCAGCCATTGGGTCAATAACTTTGTCGGTTTCTTTTATATCGGTCAATATAAGTAAAAAATCTACGATGTTTGGATCAGTAAAGTACTGTCCCAATTTTTTCTTTGTGATTTCATCATTTAGATATGTGCTCGGATCAATCATGCTTCAAACACCAATCCTTTTATTAAAATAGTTATATGCTTCTTTAGCACTTAACTCTATAGTTATTCCTTCCTCTAAACACTTCGTAATGTATTCAGAGTATAAAAGTCTTACATTTACTTTTTCTCTATTCTTGGCTTGTTCCGTTATCGTTTCTAATATCTTTTTAGATGAACCGGAATTAGAATTTCCCTTGCCTTTTTCTATTAATAAAACTGGATCTCCTTGCACTGAGTCTTTTGATACCGTTTGTTTGAATGTCACTTGTGTTTTGTTCAAAATACTCGTGCTTTTAATATTGAAATTTGAAGTGTAAATAACCTTCTTCATTGCCTCCCACACTTCCGCTTTTGAAGAGTGGAATACAACTGTAGCCTTAGCATGATCTTTTAGTACCCTATTAGCTTCTAAAAATATTTTGGTCATCATTGATTGGTATATATCTATATCCTTGTTTTGTGAGCCACTAATAATCACTTCATCATCTTTATTGGTGGTTTGACCTAGCCAGAGTTCATTAATTTGATTCACTTCAGCATAAGGAATAAAATCTCCAAACGGAGGATCTGTAAATAAATAATCTATAGACTTATCCTCTAAGCTCAGAACTTCACTGCTTTGGTTTAGTACATTTACTTTTCCACTACAAGTATTAATATACTTGAATGCATCAATAAAATTCTTTAATTTTCTTTCCGCCCCAATAATTATATTTTTTTCTACTGGCAGGCTACTAATATATAAAACTCCACTTTGAGCACTGGTTAACACAAAATCTTTATTATTCTTTTTCACCACCACTCGTGTCATCAGAGTACTATGTGCCGCATTATAACTTAATAATACAAGTCTTAGTGCATCTCTGATTTTTTCAGAATAGTTATCTGTCATATCCCATAATTTCATCATTACATAATAATTTCTTTGCGTATAAAAATGATGCAAATGGGTTATTCCTGTATGGTAGCCCGAACGAAACAATTCTCCCCATTCGATATTTTTAGGCTCATAATTGTTATTAACAAATTCTTTCTTTATTACATCGATCAAGTCAATATCTTCTTTAGTAACAGTTCTCTTCCATTTGTTCTTATTGGTTTGACCATAGATTAAAACAGGCACTCTCGTTTTTTGCTGAAATTCTTGGTTTAGGATAGGATCCTTTATTGTCTCTAATTTATTAATAAATTCTTCCTTACTACCATCAAATGAGCAGCTTGGGCATATACCTGTATCTTTTATATTAATCGGATCATGCTCAACAAATAAGTCATGATATGTTATCTCCTGATTACAATTTGGACAAACTAACATATCTGACCAAACTGTATGTCTAATTTGTGACTCTTTCCCATACTCGTCACGGCAACTATATAACCAGTCAAGCTCTTTATGAGCTCTATTAAAGTAATCTTTTGCAGCCTTACGAAATTCTATTTCGCTAGGAGGATTACATAATACATTTGATGCAAAACTTCCATATCTTCCGACTTCATAAATTTCTGCATTTCTCGGACCCCAAGTTGGCTTAATCTCAAAATCTTCTGCAATGCTAAGCATTTTTTCTGTTGGATGCTCACACATTAAGGCAGCCAGCCCTGTAGATCCACTACCACCAAATACATCTAAAACCGTATCTCCAGGTTTGGTATGCATGGCAATGTAAATAGCCACCGCTTCTGGTGAAATTTTTGTGGGATACGAAAATGTATTATAAAACAACCCCGATCTTGATGACGGCAATGGTTTGCTATATAGTTTCTCAAATTTATCTGTATTCATTATAATCACATCTTCCTAATTCAATTATTTGGATTCTAATATTTTTGATACTATTTCATTTGGAAGTTCTTTATCCCTACATAAATCAAGCAAAAGCCTTTTAGCCATTTTACTAGGCGCAGATTTCCCATTTTCCCATCTATTGACTGTAGCAAAACTAACCTCTAATTCTCTTGCTAAATCTTCCTGGCTTAAGTTTAAGTGCCCTCTAATTAATTTGATAATTTCAGGATAATCCATGTCAAAACCTCCATTAATCTAATTGCATATATTATAACATCTGCAAGTGACTATCTCAAACAATTTCTTTTGCTAAACGGTTGAACCCTTAAAGCAAAACTACATTCCCATGGGTGAGCTCAGTTCAGCATCTAAACCATATTCCCTTAAAACACACCCGGAATCTATTATTTAACCCGCCTTCAAAAAATAAACAAACCCCTCAAAACACCGTAAATACGGCACTCTCAGGGGTTAATACATCTATTTTCTTGTCAGCAGACAGACGCACTCAACATGTGCGGAATGGGGGAACATGTCCACTGGCTGGACCTCTTCCACTCTGTAGCCCGCCTCAACAAGGAGCTTTAGGTCTCTTGCCAATGTTGAGGGATTGCAGGATACATATACCACCCTTTCTGGATCAAGCTTAATGATGGCCTCCATAAGCTCCTTGTCACAGCCCTTCCTTGGAGGATCAAGAATTACCTTGTTTGCCCTCTCCCCTTTTTCTATCATTTGTGGAAAGAGGTTCTCTGCCTTCCCATAGTGGAACTCAGCATTGCTGACATTGTTGAGCCTTGCATTTTCCTTTGCATTCATGACTGCTGCCTTCACCGACTCAATCCCTATGACCTTTTTCACATCTCCTGCAACAAAGAGGGATATTGTACCGATTCCACTATACAGGTCGAATACGAGATCATCCTTGTCTCCCTCCAGAAATTCCTGGGCCTTCCCATAAAGTGCTTTAACCTGCTGCCTGTTGATCTGAAAAAAGGAATCCGGAGAAATTTCAAACTGCAGGTCTCCAATGTAGTCAGTCAGCTTCTCCTTGCCAAATAGGTGGATATATTCCCTCCCATAGGTGAACCGGCTGTCTGTGGGATTTATGTTCTGGTATACACTTACAACTCCAGGGCAATCCTTTACAAGCATATGCACAAGCTGAAATTTGTTTGGAATCTGGGAGAAGGTTGTTACCAAAATTACCATGGACTCGTTGTTTTCATTTGTCCTTATACCTATGTGCCTTATTATCCCTTCACCTCTATCCCTGTCATATACTGATATTTCATACTTATCGATCCATGCTCTGACAATCCGTAGAATCTGGTCTGCCACCTCAGGCTGAAGGTGGTCCTCCTCCATGGGGACTATGTCCGATGATTTCCTGCGGTAGTAGCCTGTGACAACTTTCTCTTCCACCTTACCTGCAGGAACCTGGGAATGGTTTCTGTATCTGAAGGGATGACCCATACCAATAACCGGTTTCACCTGGGCATCTATTCCACCAATTCTCTTAAGGTCCTGGATAACCTTGCTTCTTTTCCACTCCAGCTGCTTTTTGTATGAGTACCCAATAAGAGGGACCCCTCCTCCCAGAGTATCAGTGTCAAATTTGTACTCCACCCTATCCTCTGAGGGTGTAATCAATGCTTCCACTTCTCCAATTGCAAAGCTTTTCTTCACAGCTGTAATTTTTACCTCAACCTTATCACCAATCAAGGCATCCTCAACGAAAATGGGAAAACCCTCAATCTTCATGACTCCGTTTCCCTCATGTGTAAAATCTATTATTTCACCTACTATTAAATCCCCAATTTTCATGTTCATCATATCCTCCAAATCTTTGGCGTACCTTAATTCTACATTATAATCCATTAGGTGTCCACATGGCAAAAGCCCGGATGACCGGGCTTTTTGGACTGCATTTTCTTGAGTGGATCCTTGACTCCTTTTCTATGTCAGGTTCTTTATCCATTTTCCTGATTTTATTATGGGTATTCCCAAAAACGCCTTTATTACCTCTTCCATTGTCACCAGCAGGAAGACATACTCCACTGGTAGCTTCAATAGGACCGCACCCATAAAGGCAAGTGGCACCCCTATCAACCACACTGTGCTCAGGTCAATCTTCATGGCAACCTTTGTCTCTCCACCAGCCCTGAGGACCCCCACTATGGCAATTGTATTGTAGACCCTGATTACAAAGGTTAGGCCCATAAATACAAGAAGTCTTCTTGATACAGCATAAAGTCCTGGATCTATACCTCTGAACAAGGATAGTGGTATATCCGGTCCAAGTGCCATTACTATGCCCAGAACCAAGCCTGAAATGGTTGATATGACTATAAAGCTTATGGCATATTCATATGCCTTCTCTTCCTCGCCTGCCCCTACCTTGGAGCCAACCATTACACCACAGGCATTTGCCAGTCCCCTGACGATTACAAAGAACACGTTCTGGATTGTATTCGTTAGCTGCACCGCAGCCGTTGCCTCTTCACCTATCCTTGCATATGCTGCAGTGTACATTACCTGTCCCAGGGCCCAGAAGCCCTCAGTGAGGATTACGGGATAGATGGTGTCGATGTATCTCTTCACAAAGTCCTTCTTCCAGCTCATAAGCTCCGAGAAGCTTGCGGCCAGTATGCTCTTGGTTCCATAAATTGCATAGACTATCAATAGGATTTCAACTATTCTAGCGATTAGCGTTCCAAGAGCTGCTCCCCTTATTCCCATTGCCGGCATTCCCAGCTTACCGAAAATAAGGATATAATTCAAAGCTGTATTTACAGTAAATGATATTATTGACACCTTAAGGGGCACCCTGGGTCTACCTGTTGTTCTTAGGGCGATTGAGAAGGCAAAGGATATGGCTGTGATTATATATGACAGTCCAACTATCCTCAAGTATGAGGCCCCAAGCTGGATTACCTCCTGCTCATCTATAAACAGACCCATTACAAATTCAGGCAGCACAAGGGCTATAAAGGTGAATATGGTTCCAGCGATTGTACTGATTGTTATGGCAAGACCCATTACCTTCTTTATGCTCAGAACATCATCCCTGCCCCAGAACTGGGCGATAAATATTGAGGATCCTGAGTTTATTCCAAAGGTTAGAAGTATATACAAAAAGAAAATCTGATTTGCCAGTCCCACGGCTGCAATGCTTGATTGCCCGAGGCTGCTTATCATCAGAGTATCTATCATGTTTAAGGATGAGGATATTAAGTTTTGAAGAGATACAGGGATTGCTATTGCCAGCATTCCCTTCATAAATTCCTTGTCTTTCAAGAATCTCATGGTGATGGTGTTCCTTTCACAAAAAAATTAAATCCCAATATGCATTCTTAATATGATAGCATATTGGGACCGCTTTGTGAAGATGATTGTTATTGATTAAACCTCAAGCACTTTCTCCTGGATGTATTCATTGAATTCCTTACCGTCGATTGTGACCCTTGTCTCCCCATATGGATTGATTGAGATCTTGAAGAAGTTCATAATAAGCTTGTCCCCTTCAATCTTGTATACCTCTGTTGTTCCAGGTATGAACACAACCTTGATGTCCCTATCTAGCTTGTCCTTCAAATGGTCTAGGTTCAGGGTCTTGACAAGCTGGACCATTTCCCTCATGTTGTCCATATCCTCAAGCATCCACATGTTAAGGTTCCAGAATCTGCTTTCCTTCTTTGTGGGATTGTTCATCAGCTCCCTATTTGAGATTGCCGAGAGGACCTTTCTGAAGGAATCCTTTGTGAACTCCTGGTCGTAAATGGGCTTCAGGTCTTCGTGGTCGGCAAGCTCAATAAGATACTTGTCGCTTACCTTGTCCCTGTCTGCAACTGACTCCCAGAAAAATATCATCATTTCCACGGTATTGAAGTTAACTGTTATACTAGCCATTTCATCCTCCTATTTCTTGAGATTTATTCCCTTTGATGTTATCTGGATGATGCCTTCCTTGTACAGCTTGCCAACTGCCCTCTTGAATCCGGATTTGCTCATTTTAAGAGTCTTCTTTATTTCATGTGGCGGACTGCTGTCATTAAGGGGGAGGAATCCTCCACTGGCCTTCATTGCCTTGAGTATAACCTCTGCATCCTCATCCATCTGAAGGTGTCCTCTTTCCCTGAGGCTCAGGTCAAGCTTGCCGTCCTCATGGACCATGTTAATCCTTACCTCGATCTCATCACCCATCTCATAGATGCCATAAAGGTTCTTCTTCTGGATAAGGCCGTCGTATTTGTTGTCAATTGCAACAAAGGCTCCGATATCCCTGTTTATGCTGTAGATAGTTCCCTCAGCCTTGTCATTCTCCTTGTAGGGTGAATCCGTGCTAAGGTAATCCTTGATCTTCATGGTAGCTGCTATTCTATCGCTTTTGTCTATATAGAGCGCCACAAGATAGCTTTTGAACTTCTCCACTGCTCCAACGGTTTCGCTGAAGGGCAGGAAAAGGTCCTTCTCCAGTCCCCAGTCCATAAAATATCCAATCTTTGAGGAGCTGATCACCATAAGCTTCTTGATTTCCCCAACCTCTGCAAGGGATTGGTTTGTTGTGGCAATAATCCTGTCCTTGCTGTCCCTGTAAATCATCACATTCACTTCATCCCCAACCTGGGCACCCTCCGGAACCTGGGAATTTGGAAGAAGAACATCGTCTCCCTTGTCCTCATCATCGTTTAGATAAGCACCTACTGAAGCAAATCTCTTAATCTTTAAATCCTGTCTTTTACCTAATTTAATCATAGTACACCTACTTTTCTTTATTACCTCTATCATATCACATGATTGAACAATATTAAATATCCTTTAAAAGAAAAACAGTGGTTTAACCCACTGTTTTCATGCTTTCCACCTGGTCTTCAAGCTTTTCAAGCTCGAGAAGTGCTTCATCTGGAAGCTTGTCCCTTCCACTCTTGAAGTTTGTCATATGCTTTATGAACTCTTTTCTGTACGCAATTGAGTTCTGCCACATTGAGATGTAGCTGTCATCAAAGTCTGGAACAAAGCCCTCCACATCAACTGTCTGAAGGTCCTCAAAGCTTCCAAGCTGCTTGAATTGGATGGTTCCTGTTGCAATTCCTTCCAGCAGATTCAAGGTTACCTCCTTGGGGATTTTCTTATCCAGGAAATGTCCTGTGTTGAATATATAGCAGTCCACATCCCTTTCTTCAAAGAGCTTCTTGAACTTATCATAATCGTTGCTTAAAGGATAGGTCCTGAATGGGTTGGCGTATGGCTCAATTACAAGGGCGTTCATATCAACATTCTTTGCAAGCCTTTCAGCAGTCGATCTCTTCGTTGCAAGGGTAGCCCCCATTACAGATGCCAGAACAGGGTTGTTTATCTTTATTACCGGTGGCAGGGTTGCATCCTTCATGAGCCATGCTATTGCATCCACCGGTTCATCTATCTTGTTGACCCTGTTTTCAGCCCATAGCTTGGATTTTACAGCCCTTCCGTTTCCATTTCTAATATCCTCCGTAACTATCACCTTGTTTCCATCCTGGTCCAGAGTAACTCCACAGTTCTGTACTGTAAGCAGGTACTTGTTGGCAGGGTGTGCAGGTGGATAATCCTGGGTCTTGTCGAAGTATGACGGCTCAAGGGCTACAGAATAGCCTTCCTCAGTTGAAATTATGTATGCGTCGTCATGGAGTATTGTTATATCATATTTTCCGTCATGCTTCTCATGGGTCAGTGTGGATTTACCCGATCCTGAAAGTCCAAAAACTCCCATGGTAAACTTGCTTCCATCCCTGAAGTTGTATCTTTTCATACCACCGTGGCAGGATGCAAAGCCGTTTCGGTTTGCCATACCCCACGCCAGTGTCAAGGTTCCCTTCTTGTGCTCACCAAAGTACCTCATTCCCAATAGTAGGGCGGTATTGTGCTCAGGATCGAACAGGGCCAGCCCGTCTGGATGTGTCGGGGGCTTGTAGTCGGGATCTGAGAATACGTATATGTCTCCCTCCGGATACTTCTTTGATTCCTTGTACATCCTCATGTATTCCTGGGTCAGGTATTGGAAGTTCAGCAGCCATGAATACATTATATTCTCGTGGTTTAGAGGTATCAAAAGATGGGCCCTTACCATGAAATCAGGATGCAGACCTATCAAGGCCTGGGCATGGTACAGTTTCTTGTATCTTGACTGATATACCGCTTCCCTGGCAATGGTGGTGTACTCAGTCTGATTTACATTGGCTTCTCCCATTATGACTCTGGCTCCGGCAAATCTTCCTGTTACAGCTCCATCATTGAAAAGCAGGACCTTTGAATCCGTCGATAGTCCAAGCTCTTCCGGTCTGTAAACAGACATATCCGTCACGATTGTTCCTGGAGAATCCTTTGCAAGCTTGTAGGCCTCACTGATTGAATTGACCTTGGTTACATTGTTACCGTAAAAATTGGTTTCAATGGTTGTTCTAAGCGAATCGATAAGTGGATTACCCTTTGTTATTTCCTCCACCTTGTAATTGGATGTAGTTGACATGTCTTCCCTCCGTAATATTCTCTATAAAACCCTCTGGTTTCCTATAATATGTAAATATCATTACACTCTTGTTATAACATATTACCCCTTCCTTCTCAAGGAAAATCCGCCTGATTTTAATGTTCAAGCGGATTATTTTATGTTTTATCTACAGCTTCAGCTTTGATAGGGCATCAGCTAGGCTGTTGTTGATATTGTCATCCTTTTTTTCCTGCTTCTTTATATACTGTGCAACTTCCCTTTTACCCAACTTGTCCTTTTCCTTCTTCTTTCTTTCCTCAAATTGGGAAAGCTTCTCCCTGTAACCACAGGAGCATGCAAATATCCTGTCATCTCCCTCTCCCCTAAGCTCCAGCTTCTTTTTGCATTGAGGGCATCTTGCATTAGTCACTGTTGAAATTGTCTTCTTGTGGCCGCATTCCCTATCCTGGCAAAGGTACATCTTTCCTCTTTTTGTCTTTACCTCCAGCATGAACTTTCCGCACTGGGGACATTTTGTCCTGGTCAGGTTGTCATGTCTGAAGGTCTCCTGGCTGTCCTTGATTTCCTTTGTGACCTTCTTGGCGTATTGGATGATGTCTCCCATAAAACTGTCCTTGCTTAGCTTCCCTTCTGCTATCTCTGAAAGCCTCCTCTCCCATCTTGCCGTAAGGTCGGGTGATTTCATATCCTGGGGAACAAGCTGCAGAAGCTGTTTCCCCTTTCCGGTAAGAAGGATTTCCTTTCCTCTGTGCTCAATAAGGTAGCTACTGAACAGCTTCTCTATAATATCCGCCCTGGTTGCTACTGTACCGATCCCTCCAGTATCGCTGATTATTCCCTTCAGCTCCTGATTGCTTGTTGACATGTATTTTACTGGATTCTCCATTGCTGACAGCAGGGTACCCTCAGTGAACCTACCTGGGGGAGTGGTCTTGCCTTCTGTTCCATAAATCCTTTTCACAGGCAATACATCCCCTACCTTGCGATCCGGCAGCTCCTGGGTTTCCTCATCATCATCTGCTGCAAAGACCTTCCTGAAGCCCATGTCCAGAACCCTTCTCCCTTTTGCAAACACCTCATGTCCCTCTATGTCCCCAGTCAGGGTGATCTCCTCATACTGGTACGGTGGATAGAGAACGCTTAAGAATCTCTTGACCACCAGATCAAGTATCTTCTTCTCCCTGTCGTTTAATAGGGAAAGCTCAACCGGCTGTTCTGTAGGTATTATGGCATGGTGGTCCGAGACCTTCTTGTCATCCACAAAGGACTTGTCGGCCTTGATTGTGTTTTTAAGAAGTGGTCTGGCAAGATCCCTGTAGCTACCGGTGCTTATGGCCTTTATTCTATCAGGAATCGTCTCCACAATATCTCTTGTGATGTACCTGGAGTCAGTTCTGGGGTATGTTAGGACCTTGTGGTTCTCGTAAAGCCCCTGCATTATGGACAGGGTTTCCTTGGCGGAGAAGCCAAATCTGCTGTTTGCATCCCTTTGCAGCTCAGTAAGGTCGTATAGAGCTGGAGCGTATTGCTTCTTGTTTTTCTTCTGAAGGGACGTCACTTTTAATGGCCCTTTTTTCATGGTCTCCATTGCCTTGTCCCTTGAAGGCCTGTCAAAGGTTTTTATGTCATTGTTTGCCGGATTTCTCCAGGTGAGAGTGATTCCATCTGCTTCCACCTTTATTCCGAAATAATCCTTGGGGACAAAGCTCCTGATTTCTTCCTCCCTGGTTGCAATCATCTGCAAGGTTGGGGTCTGAACCCTCCCGCAGGACAGGGGAGTGTTATATTTCACCGTCAATGCCCTTGTGGCGTTGATACCAACGTACCAGTCAGCCTCAGCCCTTGCCTGGGCCGATGCGTACAGGTTCTCGTAGTCCTTTCCGTTCCTTAGCCTTGCAAACCCATCCTTGATGGCCTTGTCTGTCACGGAGGATATCCATAGTCGTTTTATGGGTTTTCTGGACCCAACCTTTTCCAGTATCCACCTAGCGACAAGCTCTCCTTCACGACCAGCATCTGTGGCAATTACAATTTCTCCAACATCCTTTCTGTTCAGTGCTTCCTTAACGGATTGGAACTGCTTTCCGCTGCCCTTGATTACCTGCAGCTTCATTGGACTTGGCAGCATTGGAAGGTCCTCCATGTTCCAGCTCTTGTAGCTCTTGTTGTAATCCTCGGGCTCGGCAAGGGTTACCAGATGTCCAAGAGCCCATGTAACTATATATTTATCCCCTTCCATGTAGCCATTTCTTTTTATGTTCGCCCCAAGAACCCTTGCAATGTCCCTTGCGACAGATGGTTTTTCAGCCAATACCAATTTTTTCATCTTCTCTTCCTTTCAATCCCTGGTTACTTTACCTAGCTGTCCTTTTCCTTTTCTATCATCTCAGCCTTTTCAGAAAGGTAAAGCCACCTTTCCATCATTTTCTCCTGTTCCTCAAGCAGCTCTTCCTTCTTCTCCATAAGCTCCTGCAACCTGGTGTATTGAGACGCTGCCTGGTGCATTTCACCATCAACCTGATCTATCTTTTCCTGTAGCTCCTCCAACTCATCCTCAATGGTCTCCCATTCCCTGGCTTCATTGAAGGAAAACTTCAAGGCCTTATTCCTGCTGCTGGATCTCTCCCTCTTTGGTTGCTCCTCCTTCAATTCCTTCTTTTCCTCTTCCTTCCATATGGCTCTGAAGAAATCGTAGTTGCCTGTAAATCCCCTTACCTCTCCGTCCCTGAGCAGAAACACCTTTTCTGAAATCTTGTCCAGCAGATATCTGTCGTGGGATACAACAATAACCGGGCCTGGAAACTCTTCCAGATAATCCTCCAGAATCTGCAAGGTCTGGATGTCCAGGTCATTTGTTGGCTCATCCAGGAGAAGTACGTTTGGGGATTCCATCAGCACCCTTAAGAGATAGAGCCTCCTTTTCTCCCCTCCTGAAAGCTTCTCCAGAGGAGTGTACTGCTGGTCAGGTGGAAACAGGAATCTTTCCATCATGGATGAAGCTGAAATTTTGGTGCCATCTCCTGTAGTGATGAACTCCCCACCGTCCCTGATGTATTCAATGGCCCTCTGGTCACCATCTATGAATGGAGTCTCCTGCTGGAAAAACCCGATCTTTACGGTTTCTCCGATTTGCAGCTCTCCAGAATCCGGTTCCAGAAGCCCCCCCATTACCTTAAGAAGAGTTGTCTTCCCGGTTCCATTTTCTCCAAGTATGCCAATCCTGTCATCCCTTAGAAGGGTGTAGGTGAAGTTTTCAAACAGCCTTATATCCCCGTATGATTTGCTGACTTCCTTCAGTTCGATTATTTTCTTTCCAAGTCTTGTGGTTCCTACAGATATCTGCATATCAGCGGTGGACAGGTCCAGCGCCGATTCCTCCAGGGCGTTGAACCTCTGGATTCTGGCCTTCTGCTTAGTTGTTCTGGCCTTTGCACCCTGCCTCATCCACTGAAGTTCCTTTTTGTAAAGGGACTTTCGCTTATCCTCCATGGTCTTTTGATTCTCTTCCCGCTGAAGCTTCATTTCCATAAAATGTGAAAAGTTTCCCTTGTAGGAGTACAGCGAGCCACCTTCAAGCTCCATTATCTGATTTGTGACCCTATCCAGAAAATATCTGTCGTGGGTGACCATAAGGAGAGCCCCCTTCCTTTGAAGGAGTCTTTCCTCCAGCCATTCTATTGTCTGGTTGTCCAAGTGGTTTGTGGGCTCATCCAGGATCAGGATATCCGATGGCCCAATAAGGGCAGCTGCCAGGGCTATCCTTTTTCTCTGTCCACCTGAAAGATCACCAACCCTGGTGCTGAAGTCGGTTATCTGAAGCTTTGTAAGAATGGTCTTGGCGTCAGCCTCAAGTGCCCATACTCCATGGGTATCCATAAGACCGGTTAGTCTGATTATCTCCTTCTGATCAGAACCACCCTCCAGAGCCTTCCTATACTCCCTAAGGATCCTCATTGAAGGCCAATGCCCCTGGAATACCTGGTCAAGAACTGTCGAATCCTGATCGAATTCCGGGTTCTGGGGCAGATAGGATATGGTAACATCCCTTCCCTTTGTTATGGTCCCTGAGTCCCGTTCCTCCACTCCAGCCAGCAACTTCAGAAGGGTTGATTTTCCAGTGCCGTTTATTCCCACCAGACCTATCTTGTCCCCTTCGTTTATCCCAAATGTGACATTCTCCACAAGTGTTTTTTCAACGTATGATTTTGATAGATTTTCAACTGTCATCAGTACCATTATTTCAATCCTTTCACATATCAGGCGGAAGTAAGCACCTGCTCACTCCAGCTACCCCTTTTATAAATATACAATCCGAAAACAACCACCAGGAGGTTGCTGAAAACCATGGAGAACCAAATTCCTGTTGGACCTATATCTGTAAAGTTCTTAAACAGAAGTATCAAAGGAATCCTAACAAGCCAAAGCCTACCAATTTCCATGGCCATGGAGTACTTTGTGTGTCCAGATCCCTGAAACACACCCTGGAAAACACTGAACATTCCCATCATAGGCGTGGAGAAGGAAATCCAGCTCAGGTATACGATTCCCTGGGTAATTACGTTTGGGTCATCCTTTGACTGAATGAAGAAGTTCACTATTGGTTCCCTGAAAAGGAACATCACAAGCCCCCCTCCTATTCCAAGGGTCAGGGTGAGCAGGCTGGCCTTTCTGAAGGATTCCCTCACCCTATCGTAGAACCTGGCTCCGATGTTCTGTCCTATGACGGCCGTCAAGGCTGCACCTATTCCCATTGCAGGCTGCATTATCAGTGATGTTATTCTGTTTACCATACCAAATGCCGCCATTGTGGCTGTTCCGTAGGATACTATGAACCCGTTCAGTATAATGAATCCAAATGCTGCTCCCGACTGACCGATCGCTGCGGGAAATCCTATCCTTGAAAGCTCCCTGAGAATCTCACCGTTGAACCTGAAGCCCTTGAAATCAGGTCTTAGGGCATTGTCGTGTCCCAGAATCAGCCTTACTCCATAAATGGAAAGAAGAGCTCTTGAAAGAAGAGTTGCCCAGGCAGCTCCTGCTATCCCCCACCCAAAGGTGAATATGAAGATAGGATCCAATATCATATTTAGAATTGCTGAAATGCCACTTAGTACGGTTGGGGTTATGGTATCTCCCTGTGCATTCCTTATGGAATTTATGTTGTAGAACAGGAAGAGGAAGGGAAGATCCAAAAATGTGATCCTTAGGTATATGTTTGAATAAACCGCCAGATCCCCTGTTCCTCCCATGGCCTTTACAATCATGGGTGTGGCAGCAACCCCAAATATCGAAAAAAAGACCGACAGCACCACAGAGATCCCTATAAGCTGAGCTGCGTATTCCCTGGCCCTTTCCTCCCTGTCTGCACCTACCAGCTGTGAAAGTATTGATGTTCCTGCAACTGAGATCCCAATGCCAATGGCTATGAACAGAAAATTCACCGGAAACACAAATGCCGTAGCTGCAAAGTGGACCGATGAGATCTTGCTTACCCAGATACCGTCCACCAGATTGTACATGGTCTGTATCAGGTTGTTTATCATAATTGGCAGAGACAGTGTCACAAGAACCTTGTATATGTTACCTTTGAGTATCAATTCCTTCTTGCTGATTTTCAATTTAGACCTCCGAAATATTTCATTATCATATCCATTATACCAGTGTTTGCAAGAAAAATGTACCTGCAGAAAAAAATAAGGTATGGAACCTGTCCATACCCCATTTGTATCTATTCTTCAATTATTGCACTAAGGGAGTTCTTTTCCTTCATTACCTTGACTCTCTTTATTATCATAAAGCCCAGCAACAGTATTCCCACATAACCGTTTATAACATAGATTATATTCACAAGTCTGTCAAAGGGAACCCTTAGACCTATGAACACCCCAATGGCTGCAAAGACCACTGTCAGAAGCCTGAATCTGCTTGTCTTCTCCTCGGCAAATCTAGACACCACAGTCCAGAGCAATGGAACAGATGTTGTATAGATCCCAGCTACAACTATAAAGGAAAACACTATTGCAAGGGTTCCGCTGATATTCTCTGCAAGTATAAGGGAAGGTACCATTGTCCCTGCAAGCTGTTCAATGTTAGCCATTATTCCAAGTGTAATGATGATCAGTCCCACACTGAAGCCCAAGGCCCCCATGCTTGATCCCATTATGGCCTCCCTCTTGCTTATTGAGGTGGCACCCATGGAAGCCATAAACGCAGCCAGCCATAGCATACAGAATCCGACATAGGACCCGGCAGCATAGAACCAGTTTGTGGATGCCTTCATAAGTGTCAGCTGTGGAATCACCAGTTGTGCTTCAGTAATTCCAGTGGGGTTCTTGATGATTGCAGATACCCCCAAAAATATTGTCAATATTACTATTGCAGGACCTATTTTACCTATTACATCAACAATTCTTCCAAGTCCGAATACAACGGTAGCCACAGCCAATACTCCTATCAGAACCCCGCCAAAGGTTTCCGGCAGACCGTACTGCTGGTTTATGGCGGCCCCTGCTCCACCGATCATGACAATGAATGACATGTATATGAAGGCTATGGAAAAGTAGTCATAGAAGGTACCCACAACATTACCACAGTAGTACCTGTAGATTTCATTGCCCTTCTTGAACTGTTTTTCCTGCCCCACCAGCATGAAATCCGCTCCTACGTACAGGAACAATAGGAATACGACGACTACCCCCATTACTCCGCTGTATCCGTATGAGCTGAAGTACTGCAGAACCTCCTGGCCTGTTGCAAATCCAGAACCTATCAGAAATGCTATAAATGCACCTGCATAAGAGATTACCTTGCCCCATCTTATATTTTTCTCCATTCCAGTCCACCATCCTTTTAGATTGGCTGGAGGTCAGTTGACCTCCAGATTAGAAGTAAGTAGTCTCCTCTACCTCTGTGCCAAGAGCGGTTATGGCTCTTCTTACAAGCTTCTCTCTCAGGTCTTCCTCAACAACCTTTGAAAGGTTTGGATTTCCAACAGGATAAGGTATTGCAATTGTTGGTACTATCCTGTTTGCTCCAACAGACTCTGATATGGTGGTTATGGTTGACATGTGAACTATAGGAATTCCATATCTTTCAATTTCTTTTACCATCGTTGCACCGCAACGTGTACAGGTGCCTCAGGTTGAGGTAAGGATCGCTGCATCAACTCCAGCTTCCTTAAGCTCTTTTCCTATTTCCCTGCCAAAGGTGATGGAATTTCCAACTGATGTTCCCGTTCCTGTTGTGGTATAGAAATACTCATATACCTCTCCAATAAGTCCTTCCTTCTGGAATTTCCTCATCATATCAAGAGGTGCAACTCTGTCAGGCAGCTCATTTGCGTAAACCGGATCATATCCACCGTGAATTGTATAGAATTCTCCCTCCAGGGAGTCTTTGCCCGCAATGTTGTACTTGCCCCACTTCTGGGCACTTGCTGATTGAATTCTGTCAGGGTTTCCATTTGGAACGATTCCACCACTTGTAACAAGTGCGATTTTAGCCTTGGAAAGATCATTGATTGCGGCAGCTGGCTCCACCCTGTCAAACACAGGCATTGGAAGCTCTGACTTGAACTCCTCTCCCTTGAATCTTGCAAGTAGCATCTCCACTGCTCTCTCAGATCCCCTCTTGTCAGAGAATACAGTAAGTCTCTTGCCTTGAGCAAAGTAGCCTTCATCCTCGGGATAACCCAGCTTCTCTCCTTTAAGCATCTTCTTTGCCAATTCCGACATTGTAGCCAGTGCCTTTTTCATCCCTGCTGCTGAATCCGCTGTTTCAACAACAATAGCCTTTGTTCTGCTTGATTCAAGACCTGGGTTCTCTGCGTACATTCCAGTGATGACAGGAATCTTCAGCTCATCGGCGACAACCTTTGCAACCCCTGCACATGCCATTCCATACCTGCCTGCATTGAATGCCGGTCCGGCAACAACAAGGTCGGGATCCTTTTCACTTACGGCATCTATGATGAACTTTACAGCTTCCTCATTATTCTCGTTGAAGTAGTTGTCTCCACAGATTATTGTGCCTACAACCTCTACATCCTCTCCCATCAGCTGGTCAAAACCAAGAGCCGGACCTACCTTTTCGTCCTTCATCACTGGTGCCATCCCAGCCTTGTCTTCTCCTCCAACCTGTCCAAAAAACTGATTTACATAATATAGTACCTTATATGACATTTCCAGAACCTCCTTTTAGTAAAGTTCAACTGTTAGATTGTGGTATCCAATCTCAGAAGTAGCGCCTATAACGGCGTTAAGTTCACAAACCATGCTTCCGTCCTCCTGCAGGCAGCCTTCCCAGCCTCCGGCAAGTGTTGCAATTGCCTCTGCGCTTCCTATAACCCTGTCAGCAGGCTCAAGCTCGACAACGTGGCTTACATTACCTGTGGATATAACCGCTACGGCCTCAGGAGTGGTGTCGGCCAATGGTTGGCTCATTCCGTCCCAGCCTGAACACTCATCAGTTATAAGCACAGTCTTGATTCCTGAATCCTCTAGTCTCTTGCAGATCATCAGCAGGTCTGAGTCAGGATTTCCATAACCTTCCTCTGAAACCACAACTCCGTCAACTCCAAGAGTCTTGCAAAGCTTTGCCGTGTAGTCACAGGTTCTGAATTTACCCTCAAGGGTAGTGAGCTCAGGTGTCAGGATTACTCCAACAAAGTTGATATCCTTGCCGTGTCTGTTGTACAGGTCAAGGATTGCTGAGTTGTTCTGGTGCTGGTAGGTTGTGATCTTGTCACATGCAGCTACACAGTTTCCACTGATTACAGCTCCGTCAAGCTCCTCGTTTGGATGGATCAGGGTTGGAAGGATCTTCTGGCTGTTTACGCCATATATGTATCCATCATGTAGAAGGCCCTGTGAAATAAGCATCTCAACATATGCCACCTTTGGAAGGTCGGGATACTTGCTTGTCTCAGTGAAGATGTCGTCCATCGCATACCTATCAACAGTTGATGCTTCAGCGTCCTTTCCTGCCTTGCCTATGAGCTCTGCTGCCCTAAGGCCTGCAACCCTTACTGTTGCCTCGTGAGTGTGTGGATCAAGTCCCTCTACAGGCTCTATATCAACAACAATATTCAAGGTCTTTGAGAATGGTGTCCACTTGGCACCCTCGCCCCACATGTCGATTACGCCTTCCTGGAATCCAACGATGTCTCCGATTGTTACCACTGCAACTCCGTCAAGCACATTAACCTTACCGGATCCAAGCTGTACCATTTCTGATGTTACTCCAGGAAATCCATTTCCCTTTCCTTCAACTTTGATCCTAGGCTGAATTACATCCTTGACTGGAATGATTCTAGTCTTTTCTCCTGGTTTTGCAATATCAACCTTGATGCTCTTTACATTCACATCCTCCATAAGCTCATTGATGATATCCTGCTTGCATACAGTCAGAACTCCGTCCTTCACTCCGGTCTCTTCTCCGAAAACTACATCCTTGATTTCAATCTTTCTTAGCTCCAGATTCATTTACTGCACCTCCTGAATTTTTTCTCTTTGTATGATACCATGCTCCTTTATTGCCTCCTTAAGTAACTCAAGGTCAATTCTCGCATAGTCATCAGCGTTTACATAGTCAACATTTCTGTTGGCTGTACTTCTTCTAAAGGTGTCAATGCTGCTTTCAATGGTCAAGGCATAGACTTCCTTGGTTTCGGATCTTTCAGCGCCTACAAGTACTGACCTGTAGGGTGAGAACAGCATTCGCATGCTGGCTCCAATGGGATGGCTGATCAGCTGGTGACCCTCATATACAAGATCTCTTACCTTAAGAAGAACATCCTCAAAGGACCCATCCACCACCATTATCTCTCCCAAATCTTTCCCGACCACGGGGTTATTTGTTACAACTACAAAAGCCTGTTCCATAACATTCCTCCAATCCAGCTAGAACAAGGATTACAATGACATTCAATTCCGACAACTTCACTATTGTTATCTTTTTATCATTGTGTTCTTGTTTATTATTGTACTTGTTTTTCTTATGTATTTCAAGTGCATTTTATAAATATTCTAAATAATTAAACAAAAAAAATATCACCATCAGGTTCAAACCTGATGGTGACTTGTTATGGTGCTTCTAGAGCATTTCTTTTTTTATTTTCATGACAAACTGATCTATGTGTTCCCTTGTATATCTTTCTGCATCATCAACATTTCCCGACTTGATGGAATCCAGTATTTTTCCCAAGGTATCAGTGAAGAGTTCGACCTCATCGAAATAGTTTTCAGCATAATGCCACAGCCTCTCAGTCTGATAGTGAAGTCTGGTGAGTATCTCCTCCAGCCAAGGATTTTCACAGCTTGAATAGATTATTTCATGGAATTTCTCATCATCATCTATTGCCTTCTGATAGTCGGTTGGGATATCATAGTTGTTCAATCTCTCCAGTATGTCCTCAAGCTCTGCTATGCTTTCATCGCTGATCCTCTCCACAGCCAACCTGGTGGCAAAAGCATCAAGCTCCCGTGTAACCTCAAATACTGATTTCATTTTTCTGAAGTCCATAGGCGCAACCTGTGCTCCAAATCTTGGAATTATATTCAGTAGCTTGTCTGCCATAAGCATCTGGAAAACTCTTCTTATTGGAGTTCTGCTAATTCCAAACTCATCAGCAAGATCTATTTCATTCAACACCTGCCCTGGTTCATAATAGAGGTGAATGATTCTATCCTTCAATATCTCGTATATCTCCTCGGCTTGTATCTTATTGTCTCCCATTCTACCAAACTCCTTCAAATAATTTCGTAATTTTCCCCTGTTTTTTATTATAGCATGATTCAGGGATTGATTTCATCATATTTGGGAAATATTAAAACAAAAATGAGCAGATTCTCTAGGAATCTGCCATTTTTCTTATCTTAGAGTACCTTTGCCTGTCCTTTGTATATCTGACCGGTAGCTGAATCAACCGTCACAATATCACCATTTGAAAGCTCGCTTGTGGCTCCATCCACTCCCACTACAGTCGGCTTGTTAAGGTTAAGTCCAACTATTGCTCCATGGGATGTAAGTCCACCTTCCTCTGTGATTATGGCTCCGGCTCTTTCCATGAACTTGACCATATCCTTGTAGGTTGCTCTACATACCAGGATATCTCCATCCTCAAAGGTAGACAGGAGGTCCTCCTCTGAGTTCCCTATTATGACTCTACCTGTTCCAACACGGCTGCCGATTCCCATTCCTCGCATAAGAACCTTACCTATTGTGTGGACCTTTATCATGTTGGTGGTTCCAGCAAGCCCAACAGGTATTCCAGCAGTGATTACAACCAGATCCCCTTCATCAACAAAGCCTGCGTCCAGTGAGGATTTTATTGAAAGTTCAATGACCTCGTCTGTTGACTTGCTCTCAGGAGCAAGCACAGGGTATACTCCCCACTCAAGGGCCATTTTCCTGACCACTGATTTTTTTGTGGTTGCCGCAATGATTGGCGCCCTGGGTCTGAATTTTGAAATGGCCTTGGATGTATAGCCTGATGATGTTGCGGTTATTATTGCTTTGGCTCCAAGGTCTGAGGCTGTATTTACCGTGGCCTTGCTTATGGCATTGGTGGTGGTGATTTCATTGTCAATGGATCTTACCTTTAGCATCTCCTTGTAGTCAAGAGAGTTTTCAGTGTTGATTGCAATGTTGTACATTGTTCTAACCGACTCCAGTGGATACTTGCCTGCTGCGGTTTCCCCGGATAGCATGACCGCACTGCTTCCATCTATTATTGCATTGGCAACATCAGTTACCTCTGCCCTTGTTGGCCTTGGATTCCTTATCATGGAATCTAGCATCTGGGTGGCAGTAATAACTGGCTTGCCGGCCTTGTTGCACATTCTGATAAGATCCTTCTGGATCAGTGGGATCTCCTCAGTGGGAACCTCAACTCCAAGGTCACCCCTGGCCACCATTATTCCATCGCTTACATGGATGATCTCTGCAATGTTGTCAAGGCCCTGCTGGTTTTCAATCTTTGATATTATGTCGATGTTAAGGCCATCGTTTTCTTCAAGGATTCTCCTTATGTCATTTACATCTGATGCCTTCCTTACAAATGACGCTGCAATGAAGTCAACATCATTCTCTATCCCAAACTTTATATCAGAGATGTCCTTCTCTGTCAGTGCAGGCAGATTGATGTTTACATTGGGTACATTGACTCCCTTGTGGTTCTTCAATGTCCCTCCGTTCAAGGCCTCCATAACAATCTCTGTATCAGTCAGCTCCTTTACCCTGAACTCCACAAGTCCGTCATCGATAAGGATTATTCCCCCCACCTCAACATCCTTGGGCATACCCTTGTAGGTTACGCTTATTATTGTCTCATCACCAAGAATATCCCTTGTGGTCAATGTAAACTCCTGACCCTGCTGGATTTCAACCACGCCATCCTTAAAGTCTCCAAGCCTTATTTCAGGACCCTTTGTATCAAGCATTATGGCAATAGGCAAGCCCATTTCCTCTCGCACCTTCTTGACCCGGTCCATTCGAACCTTGTGCTCAGCGTGATCACCATGGGAAAAGTTCATTCTGCATACATTTACTCCCTGCTTAAACAGTTCCCTCAGCATCTCCTCGGATTCCGATGCAGGTCCGATTGTCGCCACGATTTTTGTTTTCTTCATCATACTAATTCCTCCTAAATAGATAGAACAGATGCAAGGTCATACAGCTCCTCATTAAACACCTTTTTCATACTCAATGCCTCATCTATGTCCATGTCAATAATTTCGTTGCACTTAAAGCCTAATACCCTGTTCTTCTTACCTTCAATCAGAAGCTCAACTGCCCTCTTGCCCATTCTGCTGGCCATTATTCTGTCAAAGGATGCAGCTGCTCCTCCCCTCTGGATATATCCAAGAACGGAAACCTTTGTTTCGATACCTGTTTTGTCCTCAATCTGCCTTGCTATATCAACTCCGCTTCCAGCACCTTCTGCAAGTACCACCAGATAGTGCTGCTTCCCTCTGTTCTTACCTGCCAGAAGCTTCTGACAAACAAGTTCAATGTCATAATCAACCTCCGGGACCAGTATGCTCTCCGCTCCTCCTGCAAGGCCTGCATAAAGAGCTATGTCACCACAATTTCGTCCCATAACCTCCACAACCACGCTTCTTCCGTGGGAGGTGGATGTGTCCCTTATGTGTCCGATTGCATCAACGGCAGTATCGACTGCTGAAATAAACCCAATGGTGTAGTCAGTGTAGGAAAGGTCGTTGTCAATGGTACAGGGGATCCCTATGGTTGGAACACCTGCCTGACTCAGCTCCTGGGCCCCTCTGAAGGTACCGTCTCCCCCAAGGACAATCAACCCGTCCATATTGTAGACATCTATTACATTCAAGGCCTTTCTGAAGCCCTCCTTGGTCATGAACTCATCTGACCTGGCACTTCTAAGAATTGTACCGCCTCTCTGGATAATGTCTCCAACAGATGCTGTGTCCATATCATCCAGGTCCCCTTCCAGGAGTCCCTGATAGCCTTCCCTGATTCCAAGCATTCTTATGTTGTTGTAGATTCCGGTCCTGACAACAGCCCTTATGGCCGCATTCATCCCCGGGGCATCTCCACCGCTTGTTAGCAGTCCAATGGTCTTCATCCTTATCCCCTCCGCAAGTATTTTTAATTTGAATCTCTAGTTGGATATCTTTACACTGCCACTTCCCAAACGGTCCTGAAGCTCAAGAATCAGGTTGTCCTGACTTCCGTCAATCCACAGACTCCGGTCGGCAGCGACTGTCTGTCTCTCTTTTTCAAAATACACATATACAGGGATATTCCCTGGGTATCTCCCTAGTATTTCCTTGACATCATCAAGGGTTCTCTTGTCATCCGTTCCAGATAGCTTTAGGTAAATCTTGCCCAGATTTATCTTTGTTATGGGAGATAGCCTGTCCGCTATGATCTTTGGATCCTCAACCTCAGATATGGCGAGGCGTCCCTCAAGAAGCACTATCCTGTCCTCTTCCACCAGCTTATAGTTTTTCTCATAAATGGCTGGAAATATTACGCACTCAATGGTTCCGTAAAGGTCTTCAAGGCTTATGAAGGCCATCATATTGTTGTTCTTCGTCACCTTGTTCTTCTTTTCAACGATTATTCCAGCAATTGATACCCTTTGGCCGTCCCTCACCCCTGAGGGATGCATGGAATCATCCAATCCCTGGGTTATAAGGTCCGCAGTACTGAAGTTTGATAGGAGCTTGACCTCCTTCTCATAGGGCATTAAAGGATGCCCTGAAACATATATACCCAACATTTCCTTTTCCATTTGCAGAAGTGTATTCTGGGGAAATTCCCTCAAATCTGGCAGTCTGTCCCTTGCTACGGAATCATCAGTCTGGAACAGTGAGAATTGCCCCTCCAGGTTTCTCTTTCTGTCAGAGTGGATCCCATCTATGGTCTTTTCAAATATAGACAGTAGCTGGGCTCTGTTTGCCCCCATTGAATCCAGGGCTCCAGCCTTGATAAGACTTTCCACAGCCCTTTTGTTCATGGAGCTGCTGTCCGTCTTCTCAATTCTCTCTATAAAGTCTGTGAATCCTTTGAATTTGCCATCCCTTCTTGCCTTTACAATTGCCCTGATGAAGTTTTCTCCAACATTCTTCACTGCTGAAAGTCCGTATCGTATACTTTTCTTCTCCACTGTGAACTTCCCTTGAGAATGGTTGACATCAGGTGGAAGTACGTCTATCTGGAGTCGCTTGCATTCCTGAATATAAAGTGATACCTGAGATGTATTCCCCATTATGGATGAAATCAGTGCAGCCATAAACTCCACTGGGTAATAGACCTTTAGCCACGCTGTCCTGTATGCTATTACCGCATAGGCAGCAGAATGTGACTTGTTGAATGCATAATTGGCAAAGTCTATCATCAGGTCAAATATCCTCGAGGCTGTCTTCTCGTCAACTCCGTTTCTGATTGCACCTGAAAGTATAACATCCTCATTCTCATCTGTCTGGCCGTAGATGAAATTCTTCCGCTCCTTTTCCATGACATCCATTTTCTTCTTGCCCATTGCCCTTCTTACAAGGTCAGCTCTGCCAAAGGAGTAGCCACCCAGCTTTCTGACTATTTCCATGACCTGCTCCTGATAGACTATGCAACCATAGGTCACATCAAGAATAGGTTCCAATGTTGAATGAAGGTATGATATCTGTGTTGGATCATGCTTGCAGGCCACAAAGGTGGGAATCTGATTCATGGGACCAGGTCTGAAAAGGGAATTGGCTGCAATCAGATCCTCAAACACATTTGCCCTAAGCTCCTTCAGAAATGCCCTCATGCCTGGACTTTCAAACTGGAAAATGCCCAGGGTCTCAGCCCTTGCAAACAGCTCAAGAACCTTAGGGTCATCGAAGGTGATCTCGCCAAAATCGATCTCCCTGCTGTGATTCTCCCTTATAAGATCCACAGCATCCCTTATGACCGTCAAGGTCCTTAGCCCCAAAAAGTCCATCTTCAAAAGACCCAGCTCCTCAAGCTCAATCATTGTGAACTGTGTTGTTATTGCATCATTGTTTCTCAGTAGGGGTGCATACTTTGTTACAGGCTCCTTGGAGATCACTACCCCTGCAGCGTGGGTTGACGTGTGTCTTGGCAGCCCCTCCACAGCCCTGGCAAGGTCTATTAGATTTCTCACATCCGGGTTTTCATCGTACTCCGTCCGGAGTGTCTTGCTTATTTCAAGAGCCCTGTCTATTGTTATGCCCAGCTCCGTTGGGATCTGCTTTGCGATGTAATCCACTTCACCATAGGGCATGTTGATCGCCCTCCCCACATCCCTGATTGCTCCCCTAGCAGCCATTGTACCGAAGGTGGCAATCTGGGCGACCCTGTCAGCCCCATACTTCTCAATTACATACTGGATTACCTCCTCACGTCTTTCATAGCAGAAGTCAATATCGATATCAGGCATGGTCACCCTTTCAGGATTGAGGAATCTCTCAAACAGCAGCCCATACTCCAAGGGGTCAATGTCTATTATATTTAGGGCATAGGAGACCACACTTCCTGCAGCGGACCCTCTTCCAGGTCCCACCATGATCTGGTTGTCCCTTGCAAACTTGATGAAGTCCCAGACAATGAGGAAGTAGTCAGTGTATCCCATCTGAAGGATTATACTCAGTTCATACTCAAATCTATTCCGAATTTCCTCTGTAACCTCTCCGTATCGTTCAACCAGACCGGCTTCACAAAGCTCCCTCAGGTATGACTCGTTGGTGTACCCCTCAGGCACTTGGTATTCTGGCAGGTGGAGGGTGTCAAAATCCATTGAGACATTGCATCTGTCAGCAATATCCTGTGTATTTTCCAAAGCCTGAGGCTGATCTGGAAACAGGGCCTCCATCTCTTCAGTGGATTTCAGATAGAATTCCTCTGTTGGGAACTTCATCCTGTCCTCATCTACAATGGTCTTTCCTGTTTGAACGCAAAGGAGCACGTCATGTACCCTTGCATCCTCCTTTCGAAGATAGTGCACATCGTTTGTTGCAATAAGCTTTATCTGAAGCTCGCGGCTCAGTTTTATCAGCTCTTTGTTTACGGTCTGCTGCTCAGGTATTCCATGGTCCTGAAGCTCCAGGAAAAAGTTGTCCTGGCCAAATATCTCCTTGTATTTCAAAGCAATCTCCCTGGCCTTTTCCAGATTGTTGTCCAGGATATGCTGCTGTACCTCCCCTCCAAGGCAGGCCGACAGACAGATTATCCCCTCACTGTGGTCGGCAAGTACCTTGTGGTCTACTCTCGGCTTGTAGTAGAATCCGTTGACATACCCCTCGGATACTATTTTCATAAGGTTTTCATAACCCTTGTTGTTCTCTGCTAGAAGAACAAGATGATACTGATTCTTGTCCTTTGGCTCCTTCTCAAGATGGCTGCCCATGGCAATGTATACCTCGGACCCAAGAATCGGCTTTATCCCCTGCCTCTTTGCCTCCTGGTAAAACTGGACGACGCCAAACATGGACCCATGGTCTGTAATTGCAATTGAGTTCATTCCCAGCTCCTTGGTCCTGCCTATAAGGTCCTTTATCCTGATGGACCCGTCCAGAAGGCTGTATTCAGTATGAACATGAAGGTGTGCAAATCCCTTTGCTCCCATAAACTCACTCCTCGTAATGATATACATAGATTTTACCACAAAACCACTTTAAATGAAAAAGCCTTCTCCAAGGAGAAGACCTAACTATGACCAAGCTTTTCAATTACATTTTCCATCAAGGACAGATCTATCACCCTGAAGTCCTCCAGTACGTGTTCTGGCCAGTCAGGGGTGGGTCTGTTGGTGATGAACTTCCTTGCTGCAATTATGCTATCCTCTACAATTGCCAGTCCTGAGGAATCAAGCTCATCCTTCCTTGAGGATAGGATAACGCTCTTGTAGGGTGTTTCGTTTGGTTTTATGCTTCCTGAAAGGGGATGGGTCAGAAGCTGGTGCCCCTTGTGAATCATGTCCCTTATATGCTCAAGTACCTGGATGTAACCATTGTTTTCAAGGTAATCAACCTGAAATTTATCATTGAACTTATCCCTTACATCTGGGTTGTTGGTAACCAGTATATTTTTCATAGCTCCTCCCCGACCTACTCAAAGCCCTTTTCAAGAAGTTGTGCAAGGCTATTTACCATATCTTCCTCGTCTGGACCGCTTGCTGAAAGGGTAATTTCTTCTCCGTGAAATGCTCCCAGTGACATTATTCCAATGATACTCTTTCCATTGACTCTCCTGTTCTCTGATTCAATTTCAAGATTACTTTCATATTTATTGGCTTCCTTGACAAATAGGGCTGCAGGTCTTGCATGTAGGCCCTCCGGGTTTGTAAGTGTTACTGATTTCTTTATCATACTATTCTCCTCCCAATTCATCTGCTATCTCTTCCAATTTGCGGAATCTATGGTTCACTCCGGACTTTCCGATAGGCGGATTCATCATTTCTCCTATCTCCTTAAGACTTGCATCAGGATTTGCCAGTCTAACCTCGGCAATTTCCCTTAGGTTGTCCGGCAATTTATTCAGTCCCATTCTTCCTTGAATGGTCTTTATGCTCTCAATCTGTCTCATGGATGCACTGATTGTCTTCCCCAGGTTTGCAGTTTCACAGTTGACCAATCTGTTGATGTTGTTCCTCACTTCCTTCAGAACCCTTATGTCCTCAAGCTTAAGAAGTGCCTGGTGAGCTCCTATTATATTCAGGAGATCCACAATCTGCTCCCCTTCCTTGATATAGACAACAAAATTGTCCTTCCTCTGGATGATCTTGGAATTCAGCTCAAAGGAGTTGATTATGTCCCTAAGACTTTTTGCATGCTCTTCATGGTTTGTGACAAATTCAAGATGATAGGTCTTCTCGGGATTGCTCATTGAGCCTCCACCGAGAAACGAACCTCTGATAAAGCTCCTCTTACAGCATCTGGATGAGACAATGCTCTTTGGAACGCCATATCTTGGATTGAAGAGGTTACTCCTGTCCTTGTCTATATACCCCACATCTGAAAGCACTTTTTCTGATATTTTTTTGTCATGGATTATTATAAGATAGTTGTTGTTTTTCTTAAGCTGCTTGTTCTTCCTGACCATTACCTCAATTTCTGAATGATACATCATTTTTAGTATGGAAAAGATCCTTCTTGCTATGGCTGCATTCTCGGTTGTAAACTTGAGATTGATGTTCTGCATCCCTGTAATCTGAACGGTACCGTTCATTCTCACCAAAGCAGCCAGCTCTGCAAGAGCACAGCATTCCTTGTCAATTTCTATCCTTGATAATTCATTTTTGGTAATGGATGAAAATGACATTCTTCATCCCTCCTGCCTTATTAGTTCAATCCCTTTGGATATGATTTTCTTCTCGTCAGAATACCTCAAAAGGTCCTTCGCTTTATTTATATGAACAAACCTGGCATCCACAAACCCTTCCTTCCTTTGTGGTACGCAATCCATGGAGCTGGTTCGCATTAGATACCAATGTACCGTTTTAAACACCGTCTCATTTCTTCTGAGATTCTTATATCTGTAATTGACTTCACCTATATATTCAATGACCTCGCCTTTAACCCCTGTTTCCTCCAACACTTCCCTAAGTGCTGCGGTCCTAATGCTCTCTCCCTTTTCAAGTCTACCCTTGGGCAGAACCCAGTCTCCGTTATATTTTTTTAACAGCAAGATAGCATTGCCAAATACAACAACTCCTCCTGAGCTGACCTCTATCATAATACCACTCCCAATAATCTACATTACTACACATCATATTAATTATACACCATTTTACTAGGTTTTTGTAAACATTTTCACAAATTTGACCTCTTGCTGTATAATAATAATTATAGGAATAAATCACATTGGGAGGTACACTATGAACATAAATATGAAGGACATAATCAGCAGACTTGAGGTGCTTTTAAAGACGCCCAGTCCAACTGGAAATACGGAAAAGGTCAATGCTTATGTTAGGGAGTTGTTTGAAGAAATACAGGTTCCCGTTAGGTTTACAGAAAAGGGAGCTTTGATTGCCACAATTGAAGGTCGTGACACCAACAGGTCTGTTACACTGTCTGGACACGTTGATACCCTTGGAGCCATGGTCAAGGAGTTGAAATCAAACGGGAGACTTAAGATATCCCAGCTGGGAGGATATGTAATGGATACCGTTGAAGGAGAGCATGTTGTGGTTGAGGCCATGGATGGTAGAACCTATACAGGCACGCTGGTCCTTACCAAGGCTTCAAGTCATGTCCATGGAAATGAGACTAAATCCACTGAACGGAATCTGGAGAATATGGAAATCCGTCTGGATGAAAGGGTTTCTTCAAAGGAGGATGTTGAGGAGCTTGGAATCCAGGTTGGAGATTTTGTGTCCTTTGACCCAAGGACCATGGTTACTCCATCTGGCTTTGTCAAGTCAAGACACCTTGATGACAAGGCAGGTGTAATCGCACTTTGGGGTATTGCAAAGTACCTTAGGTACAATGGAATAAAGCCAAATTACACCACCCACTTCTTTATCAGCAACTATGAGGAGGTTGGGCACGGTGCATCGGCAGCCATCCCCGAGGATACCTTTGAGTTTATTGCCATCGATATGGCTGCACCAGGTGAAGGACAGACCTCAGACGAGTTCTCAGTTACAATCTGTGCCAAGGACAGTACTGGCCCATATGATCTTGAAATAAGAAAGCGGCTTGTTGAGCTTTGCAGAAAGAATGAAATAAACTATAAGGTAGACATCTACCCCTACTACGGGTCAGATGCATCAGCGGCACTGAGGTCGGGGCATGATTTCAGAACAGGCCTGATCGGTCCGGGTGTCGATGCATCCCACTCCTTTGAACGCACCCATCAGGATGCCATAGAGGAGACAATAAAGCTTGGAATTGCATATTTGACTGAATAAAACAGTAGTAAAACAGTAGGGACGGTTCTTTTTGTTTGGAAAATCAAACAAAAAGAACCGTCCCTACTGTTTGGTGGCTTAGCCACAATATCAAAAAGGGTCAAGACTCTTCGCGATGCTCAAAGTGACAACTATCTTGTCTTCCCGAGTGAAACGAAGGATCTTAGACCCTTAAGTTTTCCCGAACAATTGTGAATCGTGAATTGAGAACTGAGAATTGAGAATTGATTACACCAGCTCCATAAGCATCTGGCTTAGAAGCTTTGTATCGTGTCTCACATAATCCCCTTCAACCTCTATGAGCTTCTCCTCAATCAGCTTGATCTTCCTTTTCTTCAAGGCCTTTCCCTCTCCCTTTCGGGGATTCACCGGAACAGCTCCGTCCCTCTCATATCGCCTTCTGACGTTTGCAGGCACCTTCTCTACGTTTGCTATCACATAGTCCACAAAACCCTCGTGAGAGTGCTTCAGGATCCCCTCAAGGTGGTCTGTGACCGTATAGCTGTCTGTTTCCCCCGGCTGGGTCATTACATTGCATATGTAAGCCACTGGAGCCTTTGCCTTGTCAATATATTCAACCATATTTTTAACCAAGAGATTTGGTACTATTGAAGTGTAAAGGCTACCTGGCCCCAATACTATAAGGTCAGCCTCTGTTATTGACTTCAGTGACTCCTTGAGCGGGTATGACATTTCCGGCTTCATTGAAATTCTTTCTATTCTGGCTTTTCTCTCCTTTACAACTGACGGAATTCTTGATTCACCCTCAACGGTGGTGCCATCGTCCAGATGGGCTATCAGGTTGACATTGTCCAGGGTTACAGGCAACACCTTCCCAGTGATGGAAAGTACATTACTTGTCTCCTTTATTGCCATTTCAAAGTTCCCATATATTTCGTTCATAGCGGCGATGAAAAGATTCCCGAAGCTTTGTCCCTTCAGGGAACCTTCGGTAAATCTGTACTGCAGCAGCCTTTCCATGGTGGGCTCCGTGTTTGCAAGAGCCACCAGACAGGACCTTATGTCTCCAGGTGGCAATATGCCCAGGTCCTGTCTCAATCTTCCACTGCTTCCTCCATCATCGGCCACAGTAACTATTGCTGTTATATTGTCGGTGTGCTCCTTTAGACCCCTGAGAAGGACTGATAAACCAGTTCCTCCTCCAACCACCACTATCTTGGGGTTTTCCTTCTTTTTGCCTATGAATCTATCCATTCTTATACATCCTCTCAACTCAGGTCTCTATGATCAACCAGTACCCTATGTCCGTTCTTCTTCAGAATATTCCCTATTTCCTCGGCAATTGCAACAGACCTGTGCTTTCCTCCTGTACAGCCAATCCCAATAACAAGCCGTGTCTTACCTTCAGTGACATAATTGGGTATCAAGAACTCCAACATCTCTATTGTTTTTCCAATGAAAATCTGTGTTTGTGTCCACTTGAACACATATTCCCTAACGTCCTTCTCCAGCCCTGAATGCTCCTTCAACTCAGGGATATAATACGGATTTGGGATGAACCTTACGTCAAAAACCAGGTCCGCATCAAGCAATACACCGTATTTGAAACCGAAGGAGGTGACTGAAATGGACAGCTTGCCCCTTTCCTCTCCTTCGACGAAAATCCTTGTCAGCTCCTCCTTGAGCATGCCCAGATTGAACTTGGAGGTATCGACTATATAGTCCGCTCTGCCCTTGACCTGATGCAGAATCCTTCGCTCCTCCTTGATTCCATCTATAAGGTTTCCTTCAGGATTCAAGGGATGTGGTCTTCTCAGCTCCTTGTATCTTTTTATGAGGGTTTCATTGGCTGAGTCAAGGAACAGTATCTTATAGCCCACTCCCATCTCCTTGAGCTCATTCAGCTCCTGAAAAAGGTCCTCAAAAAATACTCCGCCCCTTATGTCAACAACCACTGCAACCTTTTTGATTTCCTTGGTTGATTTGTAGGTCAGCTCGGCAAACTTTGACAGCAAGGCAGGTGGAAGATTATCCATGCAATAATAACCCATGTCTTCCATTACCTTCATTGCCTGTGATTTTCCGGCTCCCGACATTCCAGTTATTACGACAAAATCCATAGTCTCAATCCTCCCAGATTATATTTACAACCCTTGAAAAATCAACTTCAGCTTCAAGAGCCTTCTTCAGTCCCTTTTCAATATCTCCAACCCTTTCAGGCTCATGTGCATCACTGTCGATATACATCTTGACTTCAGTGTCCTTGATAAGCCTCAGACTTTCCACGGACAGCTCGTCATGCTTTGAGCTTATTTCCAAAGCCGTATTCGTCTTTACTGCCCTTTCTGCCACCTCGCGGATATGGACCTTGGCCTTTGATCCTGGGTGAGTTATTATGTCTATGGGATACCTGTCCATTGCCTTGAGGTAGGCTTGGGTCATTATATCCTTTGCATGGTCTTCCCTGCTACCAAGCAGCTTTCCTATCTGGGTTGTCCAGTAAAGCCCGACGGCATCGGTAAAGCCTACCGGTGTTGCTCCATAATGGTAGCCCATCAACAGTATATCCAGCTGGTCTATGATTTTTTCATCCACGTCCAGCTCTCCATCCAGTCCAACTATATTTGATTCAAGGCCCAGAAGGATCTTCAATCCCTTAGGCTCGTAAATTTCCCGAAGCCTCATAACCTCGTTCCTAATCTGTGGCAAATCCTCCACCCTCAGCCCATATAGATAGTGTCCCGGTCCGTGCTCGCTTAGGACTATGGTATCCAGCCCCAGCCTATAGGCTGCTTCCACATTCTCCTGAATGGTCCCCTTTGCGTGGGTACCCTTTTTCTTGTAGCCTCTGCTGTATATTGTGTGGGTGTGAAAATCTCCCGTTAGTCTATACATCAGTCATCACCTACTCGTTTTATCTCCATTTCAAGCTCAACCCCGAATTTATCCATTACGGTTTTCTGGATTACTCCCACCAGCTCCATTACTTCCTTGTAGGTGGTCTCCCCCCTGTTTACAACAAAGCCGCAATGCTTTTGGGACACCTGCGCATCCCCATGTCTAAGTCCCCTTAATCCAGCATCGTCAATCAGCTTGCCGGCAAAGTAGCCTTCAGGTCTTTTGAAGGTGCTGCCGCCGCTTGGAAGCTCCAGGGGCTGCTTTGAGGTTCTCTGGAATGTCAGCTCCTTTATTTTGTCATCGATCTTGTCAAAATCCCCAGCCTTAAGTTCAAATTCAACAGAAAGCACAATCAGGTCATGCTCCTTTACCCTGCTGTTTCTGTACGCAAAATCCATTTCCCCATTGGAAAGCTGAAGAACCTTATTGTCACTGGTCAGAACCCTTACACTGGAGACAATATCCTTCATTTCTCCACCGTAAGCTCCTGCGTTCATTGTAATCGCTCCCCCTATTGTCCCTGGAATTCCACTTGCAAACTCCATTCCTTCCAGGGAGCTTCGGAGTGCAACCTTGCTGACTGCAGTTAGCAGCGCTCCAGCCTGTGCCATAATTCTTGTTCCATCAACCTCTATATTGTCAAATCCTTCGTTTATTTTTATTACAACTCCTCGAATTCCAGTGTCCTTAACCAAGAGATTTGATCCATTTCCCATTACAAAATACTTGAGGTCATTTTCCCTGCATATTTTTACAGCCTGAATCAACTCTTCCTCAGTGGAAGGGATAACCATAACATCAGCGGGACCTCCAATCTTAAATGATGTATGAAACTTCAAAGGCTCATCAAACCTTACATCCTTGAATTTCCCTCCGGAAAAATGTTCACTGTAGCTATTCATCCTTAAATCACCCTGTTCCTTATATATTGTCCTTATATTATAACATGATTTGCACATAGATTCCCCATATTGGTCAAAAAACCTGAAAGCCGAAAAAAGGCTACCATCTCGCGATGGTAGCCTTGTATTTCTTGACTAGTCTCTAGCCATTCTTACATATGATTCGTATCTTGCTCTTGCAGCAACCTCTGCTGCCTTGTACAGAATCTCCGCCTCTTCTGGGAAGGAAAGCTTAAGTGACGTGTATCTGACCTCTGAGTCAAGGAACTCAGTAACTGGTCTTGTCGGCTCCTTTGAATCCAATGAGAATGGATTCTTGCCTTCATCAGTAAGTCTTGGGTCGAATCTGTATAGGTGCCAGTATCCTGTCTCCACGGCAAGTTTTTCCTGAGCGATTGATTTGCCCATTCCAACTTTTATTCCGTGGTTGATACATGGAGCGTATGCGATAACCAATGATGGTCCATCATAGCTTTCAGCTTCCTTGATGGCCTTCAATGTGTGGTTCATGTTAGCACCCATTGAAACCTGGGCAACGTATACATAGCCGTAAGTTGCAGCGATCATACCAAGGTCTTTCTTTCTTATCTTCTTACCTGATGCAGCAAACTTTGCAACTGCAGCGGTTGGAGTTGACTTGGATGACTGTCCACCAGTATTTGAGTAAACCTCTGTATCGAATACAAGTACGTTTACGTCCTCTCCTGAAGCAAGAACATGGTCAAGTCCGCCGAAGCCGATGTCATAAGCCCATCCGTCTCCACCGAAGATCCATACTGACTTCTTGATCAGGTGATCCTTCAATTGTCCAATAAGCTTGAACAGCTCGTTGGCTCTCTCGTTGTCAAACTTGGTGTCCAGCTTTGGAAGAAGCTTGCCGGCAACCGACTTGGTCGCTCTTGCATCGTTCATTCCTTCAAGCCACTCTTTGAAGTACTCGTTGATTTCTGTATCCAATCCAAGAGTCAGGAATTCCTCCATAGCTAGCTGGATCTTCTCTCTGATCTTCTTGGTTGCAACTGCCATTCCGTATCCAAATTCTGCATTGTCCTCAAACAGTGAGTTTGCCCAAGCAGGTCCTTTGCCTTCCTGGTTTGTGCAGTATGGCGTAGCCGGTGCACTTGCACCCCAGATTGATGAACAACCTGTTGCATTTGCTATTATCATTCTATCTCCGTAAAGCTGTGTTACCAGCTTTGCATATGGAGTTTCTCCACAACCTGCACAAGCTCCTGAGAACTGAAGCAATGGTTGCTGGAATTGTGTGTTCTTAAGTGTAGTAGGCTCGAACAAATGACCTTTATCCTTAACTGTCATTGCGAAATCCCAGTTTGTCTCCTGAACCTCAAACTCCTCTTCAAATGGAGTCATAACAAGCGCCTTCTCCTTGGCAGGACATACGTCTGCACAGTTTCCACAGCCTGTACAATCAAGTGTTGATACCTGGATTCTGTACTCAAGTCCGTCAAAGCCTTTACCGATTGGCTTGATTGTTTCGAATGTATCTGGTGCTTTTGCCTTTTCTTCCTCGTCAACAAGGATAGGTCTTATTACAGCATGTGGACATACATATGAACACTGGTTACATTGGATACAGTTTTCCTTGATCCAATGTGGTACGTCAACAGCAATTGCTCTCTTCTCATATTCTGAAGTTCCCATTGGGAATGTTCCGTCTTCTCTTCCTACGAATGTGCTTACAGGAAGGTCATCTCCCTCTTGTCTGTTCATAGGCTCAACAACATTCCTGATGAAGTCAGGAGCATCCTTGGAGATGGACTTCTCCTCTGTTGCATCCTTCCATGAAGCAGGAACCTCAACCATGTGAAGGGCGTTTATTCCCTTGTCTACAGCTTCGTAGTTCATGTTGACGATCTTCTCGCCTTTTTTACCATAGTCCTTGACTATAGATTTCTTAAGGTGATCAACCGCTTCCTCTATTGGAAGAACCTCTGACAGCTTGAAGAAGGCTGACTGCATTATCATGTTTATTCTACCGCCAAGTCCGATGTCTACGGCGATCTTTGTTGCATTTATGGTGTAGAATTTAATATCGTTCTCTGCAATGTACTTCTTCATTGATGCAGGAAGGTTTGCATCAAGCTCCTTGTCATCCCACAGGCAGTTAAGCAGGAATGTTCCGCCCTTCTTAAGTCCTCTAAGCAGATCATAGCTGTGTACGTATGATTGCTTTGAGCATGAGATGAAGTCTGCATCTGAAATGAGATATGTTGATTTTATTGGAGATTTTCCAAATCTAAGGTGTGATATTGTTACTCCACCTGATTTCTTGGAGTCATATGCAAAGTAGCCCTGTGCATACATGTCAGTGTCATCACCTATGATCTTGATAGCTGATTTGTTAGCTCCAACAGTTCCGTCTGATCCAAAGCCCCAGAATTTACACTGGATTGTTCCTTCAGGCTCAGTTTGGATTGCTTCTTCAACTGGAAGTGAAAGATTTGTTACATCGTCAACTATTCCAATTGTGAATCCATCCTTAGGCTGGTCTGCCTTTAGGTTGTTGAATACTGCCAGAATCTGTGATGGTGTTGTATCCTTTGATCCAAGACCATATCTTCCTCCAACAATAACAGGAGCGTTGTCCTTCTTGTAGAACAGGCTCTTTACATCAAGGTAAAGTGGCTCTCCAAGAGCTCCCTTTTCCTTTGTTCTGTCAAGTACTGCAATTTTCTTAACGGTTGATGGAAGTATGTCAAAGAAGTATTTAGCTGAGAAAGGTCTGTACAGGTGAACCTTTACAAGTCCTACCTTTTCACCTTTTTCCATTAGATAGTCAACTGTCTCTTCAGCAGTCTCTGTAACCGATCCCATTGCTATAAGAATGTTCTCAGCCTCAGGATCTCCATAGTAGTTGAAAGGCTTGTAGTCTCTGCCTGTTATTTTGTTGATCTCTTTCATGTAGTCATTTACCATGTCTGGAACAGCCAGGTAGTATGGGTTTGCCGCCTCTGCCGCCTGGAAGTAGATATCAGGATTCTGGGCAGTTCCTCTTGTTACTGGATGCTCTGGATTAAGTCCCCTGTTTCTGAACTCGTTTAAAGCATCGTAATCAAGAAGCTTTTCAAGGTCCTCATATTCCATAACTTCAATTTTTTGAACTTCGTGGCTTGTTCTGAATCCATCAAAGAAATGAAGGAAAGGAACTCTTCCCTTTATTGCTGCAAGGTGAGCAATTCCACCAAGGTCCATGACCTCCTGAACTGATCCTGATGCAAGTAGCGCAAAACCAGTCTGTCTTGCTGCCATTACGTCCTGATGATCTCCAAAGATGCTCAGTGCATGTGATGCAAGAGCTCTAGCTGATACGTGGAATACTGCAGGAAGAAGCTCTCCTGCCATTTTGTACATGTTTGGAACCATCAGTAGAAGTCCCTGAGAAGCTGTGTATGTAGTGGTTAGTGCTCCAGCCTGCAGTGAGCCGTGAACAGCTCCTGCCGCTCCTGCCTCTGATTGCATCTCAGTAACAAGTACCTCTTGTCCAAATACGTTTTTCTTACCGTTTGCTGACCATTCGTCAACTGACTCCGCCATGTTTGATGATGGTGTGATTGGATATATCGCAGCTACATCTGTAAACGCATATGATACATATGCTGCAGCGGTATTACCATCCATGGTCTTCATAGTTTTACCCATGTAATAGTACCTCCTTGGTTAGTTTAGTGTAATAAAACGAAAAAGGGCTTATGCCCAATATATGAAATTGTTAAAAAATTAGTTACCATAATTAGTATATTAAATACACTGCTTAAAGTCAACTCAATATTACTTCATAATTTTTGAATCGTTACAGTTCTGACCTGTTGTCAAATGCTTTTCTGCGTTCCTCTATTGAATGTCTAACCCTTTTGTCAAGCTCTTCAGCAGCATTGTATCCAAGCCGTTTCTGCCTGTTGTTCTTCGCTGCCACCTCTACGATCATGGCAATGTTTCGACCGGGCTTGACCGGTATTGTAACCTTGGGCAGACTAATCCCAAGAATTTCTACGCTTTCCTCCTCAAGGCCCATCCTGTCATATTCCTTTCCTTTTTCCCAGGCCTCCAGCTCAACAACCATGTCAATATAGTCAAACTGCTTTACAGCTCCCACCCCGTACAATCTCTCTATGTCCAGAATCCCAACCCCTCTTATTTCCAGGAAATATCTGATCAGCTCAGGACATGTGCCCCTTAGGGTATCCTCCACACGCTTTATTTCAACCATGTCATCCGCAACCAGCCTGCAGCCTCTGGTTATAAGGTCAAGGGCTGTCTCTGATTTTCCTACTCCTGACTTGCCTGTAATAAGGACCCCTATTCCAAACACATCCATCATTACACCATGAACCGTCTCAGTGGGTGCCAGGGAAAGTCCCAGGTTTATGACAAGATCGTTGATAAGCTTTGAAGTGGATTTGTTTCCTCTTAGTATTGTCTTCCCATGCTTTCTTGCAAGCTCCAGAAGCTCAGGAAACACCTGGTGGTTTCTGGCCACAACTATTACTGGGACTGGATAGCTTAGAAACTTGTCAAGGGTGGCGTACCTTTTTTCAGCCTCCATGTCCCTGAGGAAATGCCACTCTGCACTTCCAAGGATCTGAACCCTGTCCGGTACGAACTTTTCGTAGTATCCTGCCATCTGCAGTCCAGGTCTGCTGATTTCGGTTGTAAAAATCTTTACCTTATTAACATCATCTGAAAGGTATACCACCTCCAGGTTCATTTCCCCAATCAAGTCCTTCAGTAAAACATAATCCATTCTTACACCCCTCTACTCAGCATCATATGGTCTTCTTGGAATTATGGCAGCTGCAAGGAAATAGGCCACAATCCCACCGACAAAGGCTGTTGGCAGCAATAAAAATATCCATGCCAGCCTTATCAATGTTGAATCAACATCGAAGTACTCTGCAATTCCACCACAGACCCCTGCAATCTTCTTGTCCGTTTCTGACAAATAAAGCTTCTTTTGCATTATTTCTCCTCCTTTTTCCGGAAATGCTCATATACATTTTGGGCTGCCTTTCTGTTCATGCCATCCACCTCCACGAGCTCCTGGATACCAGCCTTCTTGATTTCACTGATGCTTCCAAAGTGCTTTAGGAGGGCAACCCTTCTCTTTTCACCCACAAGTGGTATCCCATCCAGCTCAGAGTGGAAAAGATCCTTGCTCCTCAGGCTTCTATGGTAGCTTATTGCAAACCTGTGAGCCTCCTCCTGTATTCCATAGATCAGCTTGAATGCAAGACTGTCCTTATCAGGGATGATTTCCCTGTTATCATATATTATCCCACGGGTTTTGTGAAATCTGTCCTTTACCAGACCACAAACCGGAATATCCACACCCAGGTCTTTCAGAACTGAGCTGGCCTTGTTCACATGGCCCTTTCCACCATCCACCATTATAATATCCGGAAAAAGAGAGAACCCAACCGGTGCTCCGCCCTTTCTTTCCACATTCTCGTTTTCCTTGAGTCCTCTGGTAAACCTTCGCTTGAGTATCTCCTCCATGCTTCCGTAATCATCCGGTGTGTTCCTTGTCCTGATTCTGAACCTTCTGTAATCTGATTTTTTTCTTTCGCCTTTTTCATAGACAATCATTGAACCAACTGAGCCAACACCGCTTATGTTGGAGATGTCATAGGCCTCAATCCTATCAGGTCTTTCCTCCAGGTCCAGTATGTGCTGAAGCTGCTCCAGGGCCTTAAGGTTTTCCCTGTGTTTTCTAAGAAATTTGTCGCCGTACTTGTCCAGCATCTCCAGGGCATTTTTTTTGACCATTCTCACCAGCTGCAGCTTGTCTCCCCTTTTGGGCGTCTGGAGACTTACACCTTTTCCCTTTATCTCACCCAGCCACTGCTGAATCGCTTCCATGTCAGGTATTTCTTCCTCAACAAGTATCTCCCTTGGTATAAAGGATGATCCAGGGTAAAATTGCTTTATGAAGGAGCTAAGGATCTCTCCCCTTTCCTCCACATAGGAATCCTCCATTATATAGTGCTCCCTTCCAACAATCTTACCTTCACGGATAAAGAACACCTGGACGACAACCTCTTCCACACCTCTTGCCATGGCTATTACATCCTGTTCCACATTGGATGCGGAATCCATCATCTGTTTTTCATGAAGGGTCTGAAGTGCTTGGAGCTGGTCCCTTAGGGTTGCCGCCTTCTCATAGTCCATGTTTTCGGCAGCCTCCATCATATCCCTTTCCATGTTCCTGATTATGCTTTCGTCCTTTCTGGATAGAAAGTCAATTATTTCCTGAATCATGCCCCTGTATAGATCTTCATCCACATTTCCCAGGCACGGACCGAGGCATCTTCCAATATAGTAATTGAGACAGGGCCTGAATCTAGCATCCTTTTTGTCCAGGTCAAGCCTGCAGTTCCTGATTTGAAAAATCCTGTGGAAAACCTCAATTGCCTCATTTACAGCTGAAGCACTTGGATAGGGTCCGAAATACCTTGAGCCATCCTTCTCAACCTGCCTTGTTTTGAGCACCCTTGGGTATCTTTCACCTACGGTAACCTTTATATATGGATACTGCTTGTCATCCCGCAAAAGTATGTTGTATTTGGGTCTGTTTTTCTTTATGAGGTTTGACTCCAATACAAGAGCCTCCACCTCATTTTCCACCATGATATACTCAAAGTCACTGATCTGCCTGACCATTGAGGATACCTTGAGAGAGTGGTTTGAGGAGGACTGAAAGTACTGTCTGACCCTTTTCTTGAGGGAAATTGCCTTTCCGACATATATTATCTCTCCGGCCTTGTCCTTCATAAGATATACTCCCGGGGAGTCCGGAAGATTTTTCAGCTGTTCATCAAAGTTTGTCACATAATCACCCTGTCTTCATCTAGCCTGCTACTTTTCATCTATTGGCCTGGTTTTTTCCTTAAGCCATTCTCCAACTTCATCATTCAATCTATCCTTTAGCTTCTCATATACATTCATATGGTACTGATCCAGCCACAACTTCTCTTCATCACTCAACATCTCCGGAATTAAGCAATCACGGTCGATATAGCAGTAGGACAACACCTGGAAGCCAAGGAACCTTCCGGATTCAGTTTCCATATCCTCCTTTACAACCGCCACATTTTCAGTCCTTATTCCATGCATGCCCTCCCTGTAGACTCCAGGTTCAACCGTCACCACCATACCTGGCTCCATGGCCACGTTATTTGGAGCAGTGGCAATCCTGTGTGGACCTTCGTGAACGTTCAGCAGATATCCAACGCCATGTCCTGTACCTGATTTGTAGTCAATTCCTTCCTTCCAAAGTGGCTGTCTTGCCAGGACATCCAGCACATGGCCTGATGTTCCATGGAGGAATCTTGATGCCAGAAGGTTTATGTGCCCCTTCAGTACAAGGGTGAAATCTCTCTTTTCCGGATCAGTAAGCTCACCAAGGGCAACGGTCCTGGTAATATCAGTTGTACCGTTGTAGTACTGCCCTCCTGAATCCACAAGGAAAAGTCCCTTTTTCTGAAGAACCGCACAGCTGTCCTCAGCTGGTGCATAGTGCATCATGGCAGCATTGGGTCCGTAGGCTGCTATGGTACCAAAGCTTGGCTGCAGGAAGCCCTGCTGTTCCATTCTGAACTTCATAAGCTTTTCAGAGGCCTCAACTTCAGTGATATCCCTATCTTCAATTTCCTTGTGAAGCCAGTGGAAGAAGCCTGTCAAGGCTGCGCAGTCCTTAAGGTATGCCTCCTCCTGGTTCTTTATTTCAACAGAATTTTTGATTCCCTTCATGGTTGTTGTAATATTTTCAGAGTCAATTATCCTGCAGCTCTTTGGAATGGCATGGAAAAGGCTTGTATTTATTCTGTCCTTTTGAAGGAGCACTGTTGAATCCTTTGAAAGTCTCTTAAGATGCTCTTCTATGCTTTCATATTTCGCAAGAACCACTCCTGAATCGTAAAGGGCCGACTTGACGGTCTCCGGTATTTTTCTATCGTCAACAAAGAGGATGGCAAATTCCTCAGTAACCATTGCATATGATATTACAACAGGGTTGTTTTCAACATCCCAGCCTCTTATGTTATAAAGCCAAGCTATGTCATCCAGACTTCCCAGCACAAAATGGGTGGCTTTTTTCTTTTCCATCTCCAGCCTGACTTCCTTAAGCTTTTCAGCGGTGGTCTTACCTGAATATTCCTCCTCCAATATGAATGCATCCCTTATTGGCAGCTCAGGTCTGTCCTCCCATATCCTTCCGATCAAATCATCCTCATGATGAATCTTAACCTTCTTTTCACTAAGCTTTTCCTCTATCTGCTCAACAGCTCCCTGGGAGAATATCTTTCCATTAAGGCCAATTATCCCGCCGTATCTTGCATTCTCCTCCAACCACTCATGGAGGGATGGATATCCTGGTGTATTCATTTTATAGAGCTTGAATTCATTGTCCCTTATTTGGTTCTCAGCCTGGATGAAGTACCTCCCATCTGTCCATAATATTGCTTCCTCTTTTGTTACCAAGGCTGTCCCGGCTGATCCAGTGAAGCCTGTTATAAACGCCCTGCTTTTGTAATGTTCCGCCAAGTACTCTGACTGGTGAGGATCCGCAGATGGTTCAATATATATGTCTATGCCTTCATCCTCCATAAGTTTTCTCAGTTCCTTCAACTTCCCGTTAATATTCAATCTTTATTCCCTCCCCTTTTATTTCCATTCGTATTAGGTACAATGCAACAAAAATACTCGTAATCCCGGCTGCCAGCTTGCCAATTATAAATGCATTAACTGACTGGGGTGCCACTGATGTGACGTAGCCCAGCTGACCTCCGAATACATAGGCTCCGCTTACAGCAAAGGCCGCATTGAGGATCTTTCCCTTCCAGTTCATTTCGTGGTAGACGCCTAGCATAGGCAGACAGCTTGCCAAGGATGAAAAAAGTCCAAGTATAGAAAAATCATCTATGTCGTACTTTTCTGTGACAAGCCTCAAGACTCTATGGAGTCTCCTGGACAAAAAGAACAGCATGGGATAGGCTCCGGACAGTACTATGCTGATTGACAGCACCAGCATCGCTCCCTCCTGGAGGGAAATCAGCCCCTCAATGAGGACTATACCCAGACTGTAATCCAGTATACCAAGAATAAGCCCGAATGTGCTTACTCCAAGGATTATTTTCCCAAGCCACCTGAAGAGAAACATGGTCCTTTCCTGGGACTTTATTAGCCCATAGGCAATCATCATTGAAAAAACTCCAACAGGAAGAAGATTCCATATTATTCTGACTATCCCTATGTCCATCATCAAGCCCGAAACCACCATACCCAAGGGCACTGTAACTATGCCCGCAAGTATGCCCTTTGCAAAATACTGAAAATCGTCCTCGGTTATGAGATTGATGGCCACCGGTACGGTGAAGGATATTGTGGCACCCAGTGTTGAGGCAAGAATGGCTCCGTTGAAGACCCCAATTGCAGGATCCCTTGCTATTTCAACACTGGTGGTGAATGCACCCAGATCCGTTGCCAGAATACTGCTGACGAACACAGAAGGATCAACATTCATCCAGCTTGCCAGGGGTCCTAAAAGAGGTAAAATTCCCCTTGCTATTACAGGCGAGAGGGAATATATCCCAATTATTGTCAATGCAAGGCTTCCCATGGCCTTGAAGCCCTCATCAAACTTGACTCCCAGCCCAAACCTGTTGTTGAGAAGCTTGTCAATTCCTCCAAGAAGTGAAAATCCAAGCATTACATAAAGCATAAAACCCCTCCCAAGATGTCGTCGTCAGTCTAATTATACTACAAGGTCATCACTAATCACAACGAGCAAAAAAGCGCCCCGTAAAGGACGCTCATTTCTTCTTGAAATTGTGTTTCCATCAGACCAGAATCTTTCTTAAAAAGTCCTGGGTTCTTGGATTCTGTGGATTTGCAAACAGTTCCCTTGGAGTTCCCTCCTCCATGATTCTTCCTTCATCCATAAATATGACCCTGGAGCCAACCTCCTTGGCAAAGCCCATCTCATGTGTCACAACCACCATGGTCATTCCATCCCTTGCAAGCTCCTTCATTACTTCCAATACCTCTCCAACCATTTCCGGGTCAAGGGCGCTTGTAGGTTCGTCAAACAGCATTACATCAGGCTCCATGGCCAGAGCTCTTATTATTGCAATCCTCTGCTTCTGTCCACCAGACAGTTGATTTGGATACGTGTTTGCCTTTTCCTCAAGGCCTATCCTCTTTAGCAGGTTCATGGCCTTCCTGTCAGCTTCCTCCTTGGTCAGCCCCTTTACCTGCATTGGTGCAAGTGTTATGTTTTCCAGAACTGTCTTGTGAGGAAAGAGGTTGAACTGCTGGAATACCATCCCCATTTTTTCCCTTTGCTTGTTGACGTCATTGTGCTTGTCAGTGATGGATACACCCTCCAAAATTATCTCTCCGCTGGTGGGCTCCTCCAGAAGGTTGAGGCATCTCAGGAAGGTGCTCTTGCCGGAACCGCTGGGTCCAATCACCACAACTACCTCACCTTCCTCAATAGTCTGGTTTATATCCTTTAGAACGTGCAGTTCACCAAATTTCTTGTTCAGATTAATTATATTGATCACCAGCACGTAACCTCCTTTCGAAAATACCCAACAGTTTGGACAATGTAAATGTGATAATGAAGTATATTATTGCAGCGTAGAACAGTGGGATAAAGGGTCTGTAGGTTATCCCCCTGAGTGTGTCTGCATTGTACATTATATCGTGTATCCCTATTACTGATATGATGGCCGATTCCTTGATCAGAACTATGAACTCGTTGCCAAGTGCAGGAAGGATGTTCTTGAAGGCCTGTGGAATTATGATGAACCGCATTGCCATGCCATGGGTCATTCCAAGGGATCTTGCCGCCTCCATCTGCCCTCTGTCTATTGATAGAATCCCTGCCCTTATTATCTCTGCAACATAGGCTGCGCTGTTCAAGACCACAGCAACTGTACCCAATGCGATTCTGCTCATTTCAAATGGCAGAAACAACGGGAATCCGTAATACACAATAAATAGCTGTACAAGAAGTGGCGTTCCACGTACAACCTCGATATATGCAGTTGACAATCCCTTTGCCAATTTGTTGTTTGAAAGCTTCATCAGGCTCAATACAACTCCCACCATGGTTCCAAAAACCACTCCAAAGAAGCTGACGCTAAGTGTAACTCCTGTACCCCTTAAAAAATACTTGTAATATTGTGCAATAAATTCCAGATCAAAGATTCCCAATCCTTTTCCTCCTTAATGGATACCCCATGATTTCCTTAATAGAAAAGGCAAAAGAAAGCGAACTCTCTTTTGCCGGGGAATATCTTATTCTTCTGCCAACGCTGTTGCATCGGCGATAAATTTCTCAATCATGCCTTCGTCCATTAGCTTTTGCAATATCTTGTCAATCTCCTGGACCAAATCCTCATTTCCTTTGTTGATGGCTACAGCAACTCCGTCCTCCTGACCCAGAATCTCATCTGCCAGGAAAAGGTCGTCGTTTTGATTCACATAAGCCTTTGCAACCGGTTCAACCAGTATCACACCGTCAACCTTTCCGTTCTTAAGCTCAAGAACCAGGTCCGTAATCTTGCTTAGACCTACATACTCTGCCGAGGCAAACTTATCAAGTGCAATGTCTTCCTGAATGGTTGATTTCTGAGCACCGATCTTCAATCCGTCAAAATCCGCCGGAGTTTTCAAGGTCTCTGCATCACTACCCTTAACGATCATTCTCTGCTGTGCCTGATAATATGGTATTGAGAAATCAACGGATTTCTTTCTCTCCTCTTTTGCAACCATGCCAGCGATTATAAAATCAATGTCATCAGTTACAAGTGCCGGTAAAAGTCCTTCGAACTTCATATCCACGATTTCCAGCTCCACTCCCAGCTCATCTGCAATTACCTTTGCAATTTCAATGTCAAAGCCCACTATCTGGTCCTTACCATCAATTTCCTTATGGAATTCATAAGGTGGATAATCCGCAGCCGTGCCTAGTACAATCTTGCCCGCTGACTTGATCTGCTCTACCTTAGAGGTCGCCTCTGAGGCTCCTGAAGTACATCCTGCCAATAAACCTACCATCATTACCATTGTCAACATAAGTGCTATTATTTTTTTCATTTTTATTCCTCCTATTATTATTTAAGTTTCTTGGATTATAATAGTGAGGAACTCCTTAGTCCTTTGGAAGTCTTGTCCATGTTTAGTGAACCAAACTTCCGTTGGCTCTTGATCTGATTTAATATCATCAAGATTAAGACCTCCTTTATTGAATTTGATTAAATGCATCCTTTGATGCTTTTTAATATAAAATTCATTATATTCGTTTAATTGAAATAATGCAAGATAAATTTCATTAAGTTTACATAATATTTAGATTTTGATTTGTTGGAACCAGCAATCCCTTCAGTTCCTCAAGGTTGGCATTACTGCTATTCAGCCATATATCCTCATCTTCCGGCTTCAGTATAACAGGCATTCTATCATGAATATGCTCCATCTGGTCATTGGCGGAAATTGTTATGATGGTATATGCCTGGAAGGACTTGCCTTCCTTGTCCTTGAAGAGGCTCACCAGGCCGGCCATTGAAAAAATCCTTTGACCCTCTACGGAAATCCTTCTTTTTATTTTCCCATCCTCAGACTTCTCCCACTCAAAAAAGCTTGTGGCTGGAACAATGCACCTACTTGTGAAGAATGCCTTGCTGAAGGTGGGCTTCTGATGGACCGTCTCTCCTCTGGCATTGATCAGGGGGCGCTTAGCATAATGAGGAGCAAAGCCCCATACTGCTGCCCTGATCTCCCGCTTCCCTTCATCAACAACTATCGCCTGGGTGTTGGTGGGAAAAACCTCCTTGGAGCTTCCGGTTTCACGTTCCGCAACAATTGCCTTGTATCTTTCGATCAATTCATCTATATCTGCGTCAAGGGCATATCTTCCACACATACTCTCTCTCCTCTCAGGACAATATCTTCTTGAGGAACTGGCCAGTATAGGATTTCTGACACTGACTGACCTCCTCTGGCGTACCGGTAGCAACTACGTAGCCTCCCTTGTCTCCACCTTCAGGTCCAAGATCTATGATGTGGTCTGCTGTCTTTATTACATCCAGATTGTGTTCAATGATTATAACGGTATTGTCACCCTCCACAAGCTGATTCAGTACCTTCACCAGCTTGTGTATGTCGGCGGAATGGAGTCCGGTTGTAGGCTCGTCAAGAATATAGACTGTCTTTCCTGTGGCCCTTTTGGACAGTTCGGTTGCCAGCTTGACCCTTTGGGCCTCACCACCTGACAGCTCTGTGGAGGGCTGCCCGATTTTTATATAACCAAGCCCCACATCATTCAAGGTTTCCAGCTTCCTCTTTATCTTTGGGAGGTTCTTGAAGAACTCAACTCCTTCCTCAACCGTCATATCAAGGACATCTGAAATTGTCTTTCCCTTGTACTTTACCTGAAGTGTCTCCCTGTTGTACCTTTTTCCCTTGCAGACCTCGCAGGGAACGTATACATCCGGTAGAAAATGCATCTCAACCTTCAGGATTCCGTCCCCCTTGCAGGCTTCACACCTTCCTCCCTTTACATTGAAGCTGAACCTACCCTTCTTGTAGCCCCTCATCTTGGCTTCGTTGGTCATTGCAAACACATCCCTGATATGGTCGAAAACACCCGTATAGGTTGCAGGGTTTGACCTGGGGGTTCTTCCGATTGGTTTCTGGTCAATTTCAATGACCTTGTCCAAATACTCAAGACCCAGCATCTCACCGTGCCTACCCGGTCTGATCTTGGCCCTGTTCAGCTTGGTGGCAAGATTCTTGTATATTATTTCATTAACCAGTGAACTCTTCCCCGAGCCTGACACCCCAGTTACACAGGTCATGACACCCAGTGGAATGCTCACGTCTATATTCTTAAGGTTGTTCACCTCTGCGCCCTTTACCTGGAGCCATTTTCCATTGGTGGGCTTTCTGGTCTCCGGAACCTCTATCTTAAGCTTTCCTGAGAGGTATTTTCCGGTTATTGACCTTGGATTGTCCATTATATCCCTTGCTGTTCCCTGGGCTATGATCTCCCCACCGTGAATTCCAGCTCCAGGGCCGATGTCCACTATATGGTCCGCCATATGCATGGTATCCTCGTCATGCTCCACCACAATAAGGGTGTTTCCAACATCAGTCAGGTCCCTCAGTGCTGCCAGGAGCTTGCTGTTGTCCCTTTGGTGAAGACCTATGCTGGGCTCGTCAAGGACGTATACAACCCCTACAAGGCTGGATCCAATCTGGGTGGCCAGCCTGATCCTCTGGGACTCTCCTCCCGAAAGGGTTCCAGCCATCCTGGACAGGGTAAGGTACTCAAGACCGACGTTTTTCAAAAATAGAAGCCTCTCCTTGACCTCCTTTAGGATCTGTTCGCCAATGGCCTGTTGCTTCTGGGTCAGTTCAATATGCTCAAAAAACTCCAATGATTTTACAACCGGCATGTCTGTGACCTCAGCTATGTTCAGTCCATTTATCCTGATTGATAGAACCTCATCCTTCAGCCTCTTGCCTCCACAAGCTGAGCATGGACTCTCGGCCATGTACTCATCCAGCTTGTTTCTCATATAGTCAGAATGAGTTTCATTGTACCTTCTCTCCAGATTATTCAGGACGCCTTCAAATTTACCCTCGTACTCTCTTTTTCCTGAGTCATCAAAATGGCTAAGGAAAGCAAACTTGATCTTCCTCTTGGTTCCGTACAGAAGCTCATCCATGAATTTTTTTGGAGCTTCAGTCAAGGGCCTGTCCAGATTGAAGTCATTGTCCTTTGCCAGTGTCTTGAAAATCTGATAGTAATAGGTGTCTTCACTTATGTTTCCATATGGTGCAAGGGCACCTTCATTCACACTTAGGTTCATGTTGGGAATCACAAGGTCCACGTCTATCTCCTTGTGAAAACCCAGACCGTTGCATACAGGACACATCCCGAAGGGGCTGTTGAAGGAGAACATCCTTGGTGATATCTCCTCTATTGAGATGTTGCAGTCGGGACATGAAAGCTTCTGACTGAAGGTCAGCCTATCTCCATCAATTACATCAATGTTCAGGAGTCCTTCCCCAAGCTTTAGGGCTGCCTCGATTGAATCGGAAAGTCTTCCTTCGATACCTTCCCTCACAATCAGTCTGTCCACCACAACCTCCAGGGTGTGGTGCTTGTTCTTATCAAGCTTTATATCATCATCAAGGTCAACCATTTCACCGTCGATCATCATTCTCACAAAACCATCTTTTTTAATCTGATTTATCAGCTTTGAGTGCTCTCCCTTCTTCCCTCTTATGACAGGTGCAAGAACCTGAATCCTGGTCCTTTCAGGCAGCTCCATAACATGGTCCACCATCTGGTCAACAGTTTGGCTCGTTATTTCCTTTCCACAGTGTGGACAATAGGGAGTTCCAATCCTTGCAAAAAGGAGTCTCAAATAGTCATAGATCTCAGTTACTGTTCCAACTGTGGACCTTGGATTCCTAGAGGTAGTCTTCTGGTCTATGGATATGGACGGAGAAAGTCCCTCGATGTACTCTACATCCGGTTTGTCCATCTGACCTAAAAACTGCCTAGCATAGCTGGACAGCGATTCCACATATCTCCTTTGACCTTCGGCATAGATTGTGTCAAATGCCAGGGAGGACTTACCCGAACCGCTCAATCCAGTGAAAACTATAAATTTATCTCTTGGAAGCTCAAGGCTTACATTCTTTAGGTTGTGAACCTTTGCTCCCTTTATTACTATCTTGTTTTTAGCCATTTCAATTCTTTCCTCCATACCTCTTCTTCATTTGAATTATTTTGTCTCTCAGCTCGGCAGCCCTTTCGAACTCCAGTGATTCAGCCGCTTGGAGCATTGCACTTTCCATGCCCAGAACTATTGCATCCAGCTCCTCCGCTGACAGGTCTTCGTCGTATTCTATCTGGTCCTCTGCCACAAGGGTGGCTTCAATTATCTTCCTGACATCCTTGATGATCGATTTAGGGGTAATCCCATGCTTCTCATTGTATTCCGCCTGAATCTCCCTACGTCTTTCAGTCTCATGGATTGCTCGTCTCATGGAGCCTGTTATCCTGTCTGCATACATTATTACCTTTCCTTCCAGGTGTCTTGCAGCTCTACCTATTGTCTGAATCATTGAGGTCTCACTTCTCAGGAAGCCCTCCTTGTCAGCATCAAGAATTGCAACCAGTGAAACCTCCGGCAGGTCAAGACCCTCCCGTAGAAGGTTTATCCCAACAAGTACATCGTATTTACCAAGTCTAAGGTCCCTAATTATCTCCATTCTTTCAATTGTGTCCACATCAGAGTGGAGGTAGGTAACCTTGATTCCAACCTCCTTGAAGTAATCCGTCAGATCCTCCGCCATTCTTTTGGTCAAGGTTGTGACAAGGGTTCTTTCCCCTCTGGCTGACACCTTCCTTATTTCAGACAGAAGATCGTCAATCTGATGTTCGGTGGGTCTGACTTCTATGACCGGATCCAGCAATCCTGTCGGACGGATAATCTGCTCGACAATCTGCTCGGTCCTTTCCAGCTCGTAAGGTCCCGGAGTTGCGGATGTGTATATTATCTGATTGACCATCTTCTCGAACTCGTCAAATCTCAAGGGTCTGTTGTCAAGGGCTGATGGGAGCCTGAAGCCGTAATCCACAAGGGTTGTCTTTCTTGACCTGTCTCCAGCATACATCCCCCTTATCTGAGGTACAGTGACGTGGGACTCGTCAACGATGATCAGAAAATCATCCGGAAAGTAATCGATCAGGGTGTATGGCTTGCTTCCAGCCGGTCTGTCGCTAAGGTGTCTTGAATAATTCTCTATTCCTGAACAAAATCCCATTTCCATAAGCATTTCCAGATCATATCTGGTTCTCTGTTCAAGTCTTTGAGCCTCCACAAGCTTGTCCTTGTCCCTCAGTTCCTTTAGTCTTTCCTCCAGCTCCTCTTCAATCCTGACAATCGCTTTCTCTACCTTTTCAGATGTTGTAGCGAAGTGCGATGCCGGAAAAATCGAAACATGATTCCTATAGCCAATCACCTCACCAGTCAGATGGTTCACTTCGGTGATCCTGTCTATCTCATCTCCAAAAAACTCCACCCTGAGGGTGTTTTCCGATGACGAAGCTGGAAATATCTCCAAAACATCTCCCCTCACCCTAAAGGTTCCCCTTTCAAAGTTGATGTCGTTTCTCATATATTGAATATCAATAAGCTTTCGCATTATCTGGTCCCTGTCCTTGATCATGCCCGGTCGCAGGGAAACCACAAGGTTTTCATAGTCAATGGGGTCTCCAAGACCATATATGCATGAAACCGAGGCAACAATTATTACATCCCTTCTCTCAAAAAGGGACATTGTGGCCGAGTGTCTAAGCTTATCTATTTCATCGTTTATTGATGAATCCTTTTCAATATATGTGTCCGTCTGTGGCACATATGCCTCCGGCTGGTAATAGTCATAGTAGCTTACAAAATATTCAACGGCATTGTCGGGAAAGAATTCCTTGAATTCACTTGCCAGCTGATAGGCAAGGGTCTTATTGTGGGCAATTACAAGAGTTGGCTTCTGAACCTTCTCAATAACATTTGCCATTGTAAAAGTCTTTCCTGATCCCGTAACCCCAAGCAGCACCTGGTGTTTGTTTCCTTTTTCCAGGCCTCTAACCAGTGATTTAATTGCCTCCGGCTGATCTCCCGTGGGCTTGTATGATGATTCTATTCTAAACTTGTTCATATATATCCACCTCGTTCCTGAACACTTGTTCCCTATATATGATATAATTTTTGTCTGAAAAAATCCACCTTAATTATTAACTTGTGGAAAACACCCCTATAATGTAAAATTATCCTTAGGAGGCGATGCCACGATGAAGCATACCAGCAGACTTTTGCTGATAATAATAGCAACAATGATTTTAACCGGCTGTTCCTTGCCAATGCTAAGGGAATCTTCAGTCAACCCTGGAAAGACTCCTGAAAATGAGCCTGAGTTCACTGTGGAACAGGTGGTGCTTTCACAGGGCTTCCAGAACACAAACCCCAGAGTTGAACTGGTGCGTAAAAACAGCCAGACAAAATTGATTGTTTCTCCAGGAATACTTCAGAGCACCGGTATTGAAGTTTCTAAAATTGAGAAGATAGATGATGTTTATAACATATACCTTGTCAACAGCTCCTACTCCTCTGCAGAATTAGTTATACCCCAAATAACCATTTTGCTTTCAAATGTCACCCAGGCCGAGGCTGGATCGTTGAAGTTCAAAATTGTCAATGAAAACTACACCCCGATATCCGTAAGCTACGGGATAGTTGATGTCCTGAAAAAGGTCCGTTCAGATTATAAGATATCTTCTGATGGATACCCCAGCATAAAGCTGGTTAAGGATGAGGAAATGACAATATGGGTGATTGATTATGAAAGCATCTACGACAAGACCAATCTGGAAATACCGCTTATCAATCTTAGATTGAAGGTAAATGCAAATACTGGAGAGGTTGTAGAGTCCACAAAGAGCCTGATTTCAGCCTATGTTGACCATGGGACTGTATTGGATTTTAAGCCCGGGGCAGGAATTCTCTACTCTCTTAAGGACCTTGAGAATGAAAGCAACATATTGAGACATCAAAATTTAGTAACCGGTGAAAAAACAGACCTCTACAGAACCTTTTCCCAAATATCCTCCGCCCGGCTCAACCAAAGCGGCTCTGCAGTTGCACTGCTTGAAAGAGAAGGAGATAACGCTTCTGCCTTCACAATAGCCTTGGAGAATAAAAAGGCCATTCGCATAGGTTCTGAGGCAGGAATCAGACCTGAGAGTATTTCCTGGATGAGCGATACTGAAATACAGATTCTGACAAGCTATTCTGACAATCAGACAAAAATACTGACCTACAATACAGCAGACAACATCCTAACGAACACTCACAGCTTTATGATGGACCTGGTCACCTTCAGCGTGATGGAAGATGTTATGCTGGCCTCCCAGTTTACTGATAAGGAAACCAACAATAGGATCCTCCTTTCAGATGGAAGAAAGGGTCTGCAGTTCGTAGATATTGGATTCCGGCCACAGATACTGACTGAAGAACTGGGTATGCACCTTGTAAACCAGGATAATACAACTGAGAACAGGCTTCACCTTTTCAATCTGAAGACCCTTGAAAATGAATACGAATTGGATTTTGATGTGGTCAAAGCCGACAGAATCTCCCAGGACGAGCTTCTGGTTGTGGAAAGACTACCTGGAAAAAGCAGCTTTGGTCTGCATATATTTAATTTTGTGACTAAGGAAATAACCTCACTGGGAAGCACCAATACCAGCAAAATATATTTGGACAGGGCTACGGATACCATCTATGCAAATGATTCCCTTGCCTATGAAGCAGAAGCGAAAGATATAATCTATGCTTTGAGTCTGAAGAACCTTAAAAAGAGATAGCCAACTTGGCTATCTCTTTTGATGAATATAGAATTCCTGCTCAGGTTGCTTTTTCTACCTAAAGCTTTTCCCTTAGTACCTCTATTGCCTTCTGCAGCTGATTGTCCTGGTCCAGGTAGTCCAGGCCTATCCCTTCCACATCCTCATTCAGTTCAACTATCACGTCCGGTTGGATCCCTGTACCGTGAATATTTATCCCGTCAGGGGTAAAGTATTCCGACACGGTAACCTTTATTCCTGAACCATCAGGAAGGTCCCTTATCCTCTGAACAAGTCCCTTTCCAAATGTGGTTGTACCCACCAAGGTTCCCCTGTCAAGGTCCCTGATTGCACCTGCCAGAATTTCCGATGCACTGGCACTACCCTCATTTACAAGAACAACCAATGGCAGATCCACCATCTTACTGTCTGATTCCTCATATTGTCTTCTTTCATACTTATCCTCAGTGTAGACCACAGTGCCCTCTCCAAGAAGTTCATCAGCAATATCCACACTTACATTGAGCAGCCCTCCTGGATTGCTTCTAAGGTCAAGGACTATTCCCTTTACATTCTCTGACTGTATCCCCATCAAGGCCTTCATAAAGTCCTCATATGTCAGGTTATCAAATGCCGTAAGGCGTATATATCCTATGTCATCCTGGATAACTCCACTTTTTACTGACTGGAGCCTGATTATTTCTCTGGTGATGTTCAGGTCGAAGGATTCCGTATTTCCTTCCTTGTCTCTCCTCATGATTGTTATCCGTACCTCGGTGTTTGGTTCTCCACGCATTAAACTGACTGCCTCGTCCATTGTGGATGAAAAATATTCCTTACCCTCAACCTTTATTATTTTGTCCCCCGTCCTGATTCCTGCCCTTTCCCCAGGAGTATCCTCTATTGGGGATACCACTGTGATCAGGTCGTCTTCTCCCGGAGTTACTATAATTCCTATCCCTCCATATATGCCATCTGTCTCCATGTTGAAGCGTTCGTATTCATCCTTGGTCATATAGACTGAATATGGGTCACCAAGAGCTTCCACCATGCCCTTTAGCTGTCCCTCATAAAGGTCCTCCTCGTCATATTCCCGAAGGTACATCTCCTCAATGACCTTCTTTACCTGTTGAATTTTTGCATTGCTTCTGTACACATCATTTAACTCTTCATATTCACTCCTTGCCAATATAACTCTGTTTCCAACCATTACAGACACAAAGTTACCCACTACTAGAGTACCTAAATTGGTAATCAGAAGTAATGCAACAAAGATTACCACCATTTTTCTTTTTGACATTTCCGCACCTCTATTTCTAAGAGTGTATTCCTACACAAATTTTATCTAATTCAAAAAGAGGAGATTTCTCTCCTCCCATTAATTTCCTCTCAACCAAGGAATTGGATCCACGTAAGAACCGTTTTTCCTGACCTCGAAATGCAAATGTGGTCCAGTAGAATTTCCTGTACTTCCAGCTTTGGATATTGTCGCTCCCCTTGCCACAGTCTGTCCTTCAGAAACAATCAAGGCTGAGTTATGAGCGTACAGCGTTACTATTCCTCCACCATGGTCCAGCATTACCACCTTTCCGTATCCTCCCAGCCAGTCGCTGTATATTACAGTTCCTGCAGCGGCTGCTGTTATTGGAGTTCCCGTAGGTGCGGGTATATCTATACCTGTGTGAAGCTTCTTGACCTTGAATATGGGGTGAATCCTATATCCATATGGAGAACTTATTCTGGTGTGGCCCGGTACAGGCCAATCCATTTTTCCTCCGGAATACGGTCCCGAATTTCTCTGGAGCTTTACGATCTTACTTTCAATTTCCTTGGCAAAATCGTTGAGCTTGTCATACTCTGCCTCAAATGACTTTATGTCCTGCTGGAGCTTGCCCATAAGCTGCTCTTTCGCCCTACTTGCCTGCTCAAGGTCCCTTTTTCTAGATTCCACCTTTGATCTTGTCACCTCAAGGGATGCCCTTTGACCTTCCAGCTGGACCTTCTTTTCCTCTATGATGTCCCGCTGCTCCTTCATGTACTTGATAAGCTCTTTATCGTATTCTGCAATTGACTGAATCATTTCCTGCCTGGATAAAAAGTCCTTTATGTTCCCTGCTGATAGCAGTACTTCAAGATATCCTGTGTTGCCGTTCTTATACATTACCCTAAGTCGCTGATTGAAGGTATCAATCTTTTCTTCTATGTTGTTTTTAGCTATTGCAAGCTCTTCCTCGGTAATATCAATATTGTTATTTATTGCTTCGATTTCCTTCTCGACGCTTTCCAGCTCCAATGCTGCATTGGCAACTCTTAAATCCAATTCCTTGATCTGGTTGTCAATGTCCTTTGTCTGGTTCTGCATATTCTGAATCTCTTTTTTAGTCTCTTCAATCTGATTTTGAATCTGTTCCTGCTGCTTTCTCAAATCATCAACAGACTGTCCGCTTGCCTGAATTACGGTCCCTAAAACCATAAGAAAAGCTGTAAACAGAATCAGTATTCTTCTTCCCTTCATATATTTACCCCCTATACGTTAAGGAATCTCTTTAATGACACGAGACTACCCAGTGCTCCTATTCCGGAGCCAATTGTACCGAACATTATTGCAAGATCAGCAAATATCAATTTTGGGTCAACCAGATAGAATGTGAAAAGGTCGTACAGTTTTTCATTCATTGATTTGTAGAAGTACTGATAGCCAAAATATACTATTACTATTGATATAAGGGCTCCAATCATTCCCAGGAATATCCCCTCCATGATGAAGGGTCCTCTTATATAGCCATTTGTAGCTCCCACATACTTCATGATGTTAATTTCTCTTCTTCTTGAGGATACTGTTATCTTTATGGTGTTTGAAATTATGAATACGGATATGAATACAAGTATTCCAATTATCAAAATACCCCCAAATTGGATGTATCCTGCAAATATCAACAATTTATCTATTACATCTTTATAATATTTCACTTCTTCCACGCCGTCAAGTGTTTTTACGTCATTTACCAGCACATCAGCGTATTCTATGTCATTTACCTTGATTATATATGAGTCCGGCAGAGGATTTGTCTCAAGACCCTCAAGCAGGTAGGCCTCATCCGCCCATTCCTCCTTCATTATCTCAAGAGCCTGCTCCTTTGACCTGAATATGATGGAAATAACTCCAGGGTGCTCCCTAACAGTTTCCTCTATCCTGTCCATGGATTGGTTTGGTAGCTCATCCACCAGGAAAACCTCTACTTCATCGAATTTCAGCTTTGTATCCAGAACTGCATTATTTATACTCAAAACAAGAATAAGAACAACACCCAAAATCATAAGAACAGCTGATATGCTTGTTATGGATGCAATCCCCATGCCGCGGTTACGCCACATGCTCTGAAATCCCTGCTTGATGACATTCTTAAATATTCGGAATTTCAATGCTATAACCACCCTTCTCTTCGTCCCTTACCAATCTCCCGTCTTCAAGGGCGATTACCCTTTTTTTCATTTTGTTTACAATGTCCCTGGCATGTGTAGCCATGACTATTGTGGTTCCCCTATTGTTAATGTCCACCAGAACCTTCATTATCTCCTCTGCCGTATCCGGATCAAGATTACCCGTTGGTTCATCTGCAATTAGTACAGGGGGGTTGTTGACTATAGACCTTGCAATTGATACCCTCTGCTGTTCCCCGCCTGAAAGCTGATCGGGAAAGCTGGATGCCTTCCTGCTAAGATCCACCATACTCAAAATAAGGGGAACCCTTCTTCTGATTTCCCTTGGCTTTGCTCCTATTATCTCCATTGCAAATGCAACATTTTCATAGACTGTCTTATTTGGAAGCAGTCTAAAATCCTGAAAGACCACCCCGACCTTTCTTCTTATATAGGGTATCCGCCTATTGGGAACCCTGGTTATATCTGCTCCATCAAGGTACATCCTTCCCCTTGTGATTCCCTCCTCCTTCAACAACATCTTTATAAGGGTTGACTTCCCGGCTCCACTTGAACCTACCAGAAAGACAAACTCCCCTTTTTGAATCTCAATATTTATATCGTACAAGGCAGTAACACCGTTTCGGTACTCCTTGGAAATATTTACAAGTTTAATCACTTTCTCACCTCAAAATCCTTCCCATGTAATTTTAGTTTTGACATATTTCTTTTTCATGGTATCATAGTTATTATATTACAAGATTGCATATAAATAAACTGTTTGAGGTGATTTAATTGGACAAAAAAACTATCAGAAAACAGATTTTACAGGAAAGATCCCAGTTAAGTGAATCAGCGCACAGATCCCATAGTAGAAAAATCATAGATTTACTTAAGGCCACAAAATATTACAAGGAAGCCGAGGTAGTCATGTGCTTTGTAAGCTTCAACGACGAGCTGGATACACACCAGTTCATTAAGGAAGCACTTTCAGAGGGAAAGAGGGTAATCGTACCTATTACCGTTCAGGACACAAAGGAGCTTATTCCTTCAGAGCTCAAGGATTTCAGCGAGCTTGAGCCTGGCTACTACAATATCCTTACCCCCAAGAAGGAGTTCATAAGACCTGTTGAGCAATCGGAAATAGATCTGGTTGTAGTTCCGGGAGTTGTATTTGACCCGTTTGGTTACAGGGTTGGCTATGGCGGCGGCTACTATGACAGATTCCTCCACTCAATCGCAAGAACGGTTCCAAAGATTGCGGTGGGATTTGGAATGCAGCTTGTGGACAGGGTCCCAAGAGAAAGCTTCGATATACCGGTGGACATGACCATTACTGAAAAGGGTGTAACTCCTTGCTCAGAAGGATTGTATGAGACAAGACCTTAAAAGAAGCAGCTAGAAAATTTTCTAGCTGCTTCTTTGTTTTTTGCTATTTCACAAGTGCCTTTGCCTTTTCAACTACATTTTCAACTGTGAAACCAAACTTTTCGAACAGCTGGTCTGCAGGGGCTGATCCACCAAATCTATCAAGAGAAATCACATCTCCGTCCAAACCGGTGTATTTGTGCCAGCCCAATGAGCTCCCTGCCTCCACTGCAAGTCTTGCACGCACGTAAGATGGCAGTACCTCTTTCCTGTAATCCTCCGTCTGCTGCTCAAACAATTCCCAGGAAGGCATGCTTACAACCCTTGTTCCTATTCCTTCTTCTTCCAGCTTGTCAGCCGCTTGGTAAACAAGGCTGGTTTCAGAACCGGATGCCATTAGGATCAGCTGTAGCTCCTTCTTCTCCTTCTTAAGGACGTACCCTCCCTTAATCGCTTCCTTTCCTGTTCCTTCAAGTAGCGGAAGTCCCTGTCTGGTTAGAATCAGTCCAACTGGTGTCCTTTCGCTTTTCATTGCAACATACCATCCGGCAGCTGTCTCTCTTGCATCTGCAGGTCTGAAATCAATAAAGTTTGGCTGGGCCCTGAAGACTGCCAACTGCTCAACTGGCTGATGGGTGGGACCATCCTCTCCAACGCCGATGCTGTCATGGGTGAGGACATAGGTCACTGGAAGCTCCATGAGGGATGCAAGTCTCATAGCTGGCTTCATATAATCAGTGAATATGAAGAAGGTTCCTCCATATGGCTTAACCCCCCCATGAAGGGCCATTCCATTGAGGGCTGCACCCATGCCGTGCTCCCTCACTCCAAAATGAATATTTGATCCTGCGTAGCTATCCTTTGAGAATACTTCCCGTGAGCTCATGTTTGTCTTGTTTGAAGGCGCCAGATCTGCTGATCCACCAAATAGATTGGGCATTTTTTCCGCAAGCCTGTTTATAATAGTACCAGATGCTGCTCTGGTTGCAACTGCCTTGTCAAAGGACCAGAACTCATCTGATTCAAGATACTCCTCAGGAACCTTCCCTGAAAGCCATCCCTGAAGTTCCTTGGCCTTTTCGGGGTATGATTTCCCATACTCCTCAAGTAGCTGATTCCACTGAGCTTCCTTTTCCTGACCTTCTGAGACAAGGTCCTCCATGTGTGATTTTACTTCCTCAGGTACAAAGAAGGGTTCATACTCCCACTTCAGGTTCTTCTTAAGCACCTCCATATTGTGTTCTCCAAGAGGTTCCCCATGGGCCTTTGCAGTGTCCTGCTTCTCAGTTCCATAGCCAATGTTTGTAATAACCTCAATCAGTGTAGGCTTATGGAGATTCTCCTTGGCTTCCCTGATTGCCTTTTCAATCGCATCAATGTCTGTCCCATCCTGAACAAGTATGGTATCCCACCCAAGGGCTTCATATCTTCCTCTTACGTTCTCAGTGAATGCAAGGTCGGTGCTTCCCTCTATTGAGATTGAGTTTGAATCGTAAAGGACTATTAGCTTTCCAAGTCCAAGTGTGCCCGCCAGAGATGAAGCTTCATTGCTTATCCCCTCCATCAGGTCTCCATCTCCTGCCAAAACATATGTGTAATGGTCAATTACCTTCATGTCATCAGTGTTGAAGTTAGCCGCAAGATGAGCCTCTGCCATGGCCATTCCAACTGCAGTTGCAATTCCCTGGCCAAGTGGTCCGGTTGTGGATTCAACACCTTGTGTATGGCCGTACTCAGGGTGTCCTGGTGTCTTGCTGTCCAGCTGTCTGAAATCTTTTATATCCTCCATTTGAAGCCCATACTGGAAAAGATGCAGAAGTGAATACAGCAGCATGGACCCATGGCCTGCCGAAAGGATAAACCTGTCCCTGTTTGTCCAGTCTGGGTTCTTTCCGTTGTGGTTCATCACCTTGCTCCATAGTGTATATGCCATGGGTGCAGCTCCCAAAGGAAGTCCGGGATGACCTGAATTTGCCTTTTCCACCCCCTCCGCTGAAAGCATCCTTATGGTATCAATACTTAACTGATCAATATTCATTGCTTGTCCTCCTTACTAATTTTATGAATCGATTTTCCGTTAAGGGCTACCTCCACCAGAAAAAGTGGAAGAACCACTTGTCTCTTTATTCTTGAAGGATTTGTCACAAGACGATAAAACCATTCAAGTCCCAACTTTATGAAGATATCCGGAGCTCTTCTAGCCTGCCCCGCAAGGATATCAATGACTCCTCCGTTTCCAATTGCCACCTTCACCCCAAGATTTTCACCATGGGTGTTAATCCAGATTTCCTGTCTGGGAAAACCAAATCCAACAAACAGAATATCAGTTCCAGAGTCCTTTATTTCCTTGATTATCTCCTGCTCCTGTGGTGTGAATCCATAACCTGTGTGGCTTCCCTTGAAGTATCCGTGATGACAGCCCGTTACCCTGATTCCAGGATAATCCTTTTGAAGCTGCCGTTTTGCCTCCTCAGCAATACCTTCCCTGCCTCCAAGAAGATACAGCCCATATTTATTCTGGTCAGCAATACGGAGCAACTCCATTGATGTGTCATAGCCTGTAACCCGTTCCTTCAGGGTTATCCCCCTCATTTTTGCACCGTAGATAAGACCTATTCCGTCAGGAATCACATGGGTTCCCTTGTTGAGCTCAGCTTTTAGACTTTCGGACTTTTTCGCAGCCATTACTATTTCAGTGTTTGGGGTGAACACCTTGCAGAACCTTCCCCTTGCAAGTGACTCCTCCAGATTGTCGACCAACTCTGAAAGGGTTGTATTCTGTATTTCTACCCCAAATATATCAACTTTATCAGCTCTATCCATCCAATCACCTGCCTGTTATTCTAAAAGCCAGCTCAATGTTTTCCTGGGCCAGCCCCTTGAGTCTTTCCTCTTTTTCACTGATGTTTTCCCTCATGTTGTCCAGATCATTCCAGGCTGCATCAAATACTTCCTTGAAGCTATCAGCATCCAGGTTGTCAACTGACAATGAATAGGGTATCTCCAGCTCCCTAAGCAGCCCTTCCACCTTGGGATCATATATGAGTCCCATCATGGGCACCTTTCTTGTGGCAGCATAAATAAGGGAATGTAGCCTCATTGCAACCATCATCTCCAATTTCCCGATGATGCCCATGATTTCCTCAGCTGTGTATTTGGCCTGGAGGATATGGCAGTCCTCCCTGTCAACCGCTCCCCTTATTCTTTGACATATTTCCAGATCTTCCGGGTAATGCATTGGGATAAGAAGAACCTCAACATTCTTTTCATCTATGATTTCCTGAAGTCCCTTGCTAATTTCCCGGGCTAGATTTCTGTCATCCTTCCAGTACCTGACTGAGACCCCCACAAGAGGCTTTTTGGGATATATCCCTTCATTTACAAATATCTGGTTAACCCTGTTGTTGTCTGCAGCCTCCAATGTGAACACCGGGTCGGCTGTGACCTTAACATTCCTGTTTGTTACACCCATCCTTTCAATGTACTCAAGAGACCCCCTGTCCCTTAAGGTAATCTGCTGGACCCTGTTCAGTGTGTTCTTTGTCAGGAAACGGTTAAATGGCTTATTCACAGGTCCTATCCCATTGGCATAGACCATTACCGGCTTTTTCAACAGAAATGCCAGCCTCATCAGTGCAAGATAGTACAAGAGTGACCTTGTTGATGTGACATCCTGAAGCAGACTTCCTCCACCGCTGATAAGGATATCAGAATCCCTGAGGGACTTGTAGACATCCCTTATCTTGAACCGGTCTGAGGAAACCACCGGACATATGCTTTCAGTTTTGTCAGGATCCTTCGAGAGGACATTTATCCTCACAAGTCTGTTGTATTCCTTCATATCCTTCACTATTGCCTTTAGTATGGCATCATCTCCGCTGTTGTCAAAGCCAAAATAACCGCTCATGACCACATTGGGGCCACCATGAAGTATTTTCTCATAAATTCTTATATGAGACTCAGCCATGGCGGCGTATGAGAACTTTCTTCTTACAGCCATAAAAAGCTTTCTGCCCATTTCCTCCCTTAGTTCTTCATCCCTGATGAGCTTCAGTAGGCGGTCCCTTAGTATAACCTCGTTTCCAACGGGAACCAGGTAGCCGTTCTCACCGTTTTCAACAAGCATATGGACTCCTCCCACCTGGGTGGTGACAACTGGCTTCATCATTTTTGCACCTTCAAGTATAACATAGGGGAAGCTTTCGCTGACGGAGGTAAGGGTATTTATGTCAATTGCATTGAAGAAGGAATATGGATCCTGCACATAGCCCAGGAATTTAACCTTATCCTGGATTCCATACCTTCTTGTAAGCTCCTGAAGATACTCCGTCTCCCCACCTTCACCGGCAATTAGGAAGGTGGCGTCCTCCTCCTGAAGAACAAGCTTGGCAGCCTCAATAAAGGTCACGTGATCCTTCACCTTGTCAAGCCTTGCAGCAATGCCAACAAAGGTTTGCCCTCTGTTCTCAATGCCGTATCTTGCCAGAAATTCTTCCCTGGGTACGTAGCTTTCCTGGGAATCACAGTCAATGCCGTTATAGGTAACAAAAATCCTGTCCCGCCTGAAGCCCCTGTCCACCAGCATCTTTCTGAACAGGTCTGACACCCCTATATAGTAGTCAAAGCGTCTCAAAGCTATTGTGTTCAGGGTCGTATATACAAGCCTTTTGTAAAAGTTGTCCTTGAAGTCAAGCTTGTAGTCGCTATGGATTGTTGTGATAAATGGTTTCTTTACCTTGCCTTTAAGAAACTGTGCAATGAAATTTGCCCTTGCCCCATGGCAATGGATCAGATCATAGCCCTTCTCCTGGATCTCATCCACCAATCTGCTGATGATGGTCAGGTCGGACCTGCTCTTTTGCTTGAATACCTTGATAGGTATTCCCGCCTTTACCACGTCATCGTAAAAGGTGTCTTCAATAAAGCAAATTATCTGTGCATCAATTTCCTTGTTCAATCCTTTTAGCAGGGCTATAATATGTGTCTTAGCACCACCTGTATCGCCACCGCTTATTAAGTGAAGTACCTTCAATGGTATTCTCCTTTCATCCTATTCAGCCTCTCCGCTAGGACTGTAGGTATTAATTAGTGCCACTGTTATCCAGAAGTACGCTATCATTGCAGGAACCTCAAAAATATTTTCAACAAAGTTCTGTGCAAGCACTCCCATTGCCCCTGCAAAAAGTCCAATCACCATAATCTTATACCTAAGAACAGTCTGACTTCTGATTATTCTTGCTGTGGATGCAATAAACGAAATAATCACGAACAGTAGTGCCCCTATTCCATAGATTCCCATCTCAGTCAAGGTCTTCAGGTAATAGTTGTCCAGGTAGAAGGGTGTAAGGTTATTGTTCATGGCGACGGCTCCACCGTATCTCCCAAGACCCATTCCAAAGGTTGTGTCCCTTCTCCATATCTCCAGTCCTATGTTCCACCTGTAGAGCCTTCCACCGGCTGCCGATTTCATAAGGTACACAGGAGACAGCATATAGAGGAGTCTGTCGGATAATGCTCCTCCAAACAACACGAATGCCCCTCCAAGACCTGCAAATGGAATTATCAGCTTGGGAACAAGTATTATTACGAATATTCCCGCTGCGAAGGCAAATGCAAGCCAAGCACCTCTGGACATTGTGAACAGAAGTCCCGCAATCATTACAAGGGAAACCCCTCCATAGTAGACCTTCCCCATGATAGTTTCTGCAGCAAGTGCCATAGCCACTCCAATTGGTATATAAAGAACAAAGATCACTCCAAGTATATTGGGGCTACCAATTATGGAAAATGCCCTGGTTGTAATGTTTTCAGCCGTATCAACCCAGTTTCCAGGCATGGGTACCTTAACAAGGTATTGATAAATCGCATGCAGCCCCAGAAACAGACCAAGAGCCATCATAACATTCATTACTCTTTCTGAATCCCTTATGGTCCTGATATACTGAGTTGCTATGAAGTACCACAGAATGTGCTGGAACACTGACCTGAAACCCTCAATGGCAATCCCGAGATCAGGAGCCTTGATGAGAACGTGGCTAACCCCGAGGATGATGTAGATTATGACAGGAAGGTCCATGGGACCAAAATTGTACCTTATCCTTCCACCGCTGGCAATTCTCTTGAGTATGAAAACTCCTGCCATAAACAGAAGAAGCAGCTCATCCCACACGGATCCAAGCATATTGATTACTGGAAGCCTTCTTACAACATAATCCACCGCCACATAGAGAACCGGCAGCAGCATCAGCAGGTCCGACCACTTGGGTGAGTTAAAGGCCGCAGAGAAGCCTTTGTAGATTAAACTGTTTCCCAGTATCCCTCCAGCTTCTGATGGTCTGGCCAGGGATTTATCTTCCTTCAGTGACCAACCAAGGAGTTTGCTCCCTTTTACCCCTGTATGAATCTTTTCTTCAATCATCCTTGCAAGGTTATCAAGCCTCGCAAGCAATCTGTAGAAGAGACTGCTGTATATCCAGGATTTGTGCTCCTTCCTGGCGGCATTCCCATCCTTGTTCAGCTCCATGCTGAATATGAAGCTGTTTTCCGCAAAATATTTAATTTTCATAAGCAAGCCTATAAAAAAGCTGTTTTTTAAGGTATCTTTGATTCCCATACTAATTCACAACCTCTATGGTCTCTATCTGCCCCTTAAGTCTATAGAAGTCACTTTCAATGAAAATTATCTTGCCCTGTCTTATTTCCTGGGCACCAAGCTTATAGCTCATACTCTCATAGGGAAGGGTTCCCTCTATCGTCACCCTTGCCTCCTCCATTGTTGGATCAACTGACCTTACCGGATTACCCTCCCAGTCCAGATTGGTTTCATAGACTGGCACTATCTCAACATGGACAACCTCTGCCTGAAGGTACTGCTTTGTTTCACCAATAGTGTCTCCAATGTTGATGGAATCAAGGTATCCCTTTTCATATGGTATGGATGCAACAAATCTGACCTGTACTGATTCAGCCGATGACCCTATGTCCTCGATGTCCTTGCCCATGATTTTTATTGCAGACAAAAACAAAAGCAGTACAATGGCTGCGACAAATATCAAATCCAAAATATTTATCCTGTTAAATACCTTACCCTCTTTATTTATTATCTTCATTGTCCCACCTCAATACTCTTTATGTCGCTCATTGCCTCAAACTCTGTGGTTTTGAGCACAAATGTAAGACCTACCTTGACTTCCTGGCCACCAAGGTCCATGTACGGTCCGCTGGTTACAACCTGGGCATCAATTACCGCCCGAAGGGTTACCAGATCCTGACTTTCAAAAACCTGAGCCTCCCCCTGGCTGTTAACTGCCTTTATTTCCATGGGTCTGGTATCTATCTCTCTTATTGTTGCATTCTGAATTCTATATTGGGAAAATATCTGGTCCCCCACCTTAAGGTCTGTAACCATATCAGGCTTCAGTTCATCAACCTCAACAGTCATTACAATATCCCTTGTGTTGGATGGTCCGGCTGAAATTCCTCCAGTTAACCTCTCCCTGTTAAGGAACAATACCGCTGCTGCAATCACCAGGACCACAACCACCGTATCGATCCAATTCCACTTTCTCTTCATAATTTGCCCCTTTCTACCTCTTCTCTTGGAGTTGCTCCAAAAATATTTCCGCAAGTTTTCCAGTCTGGGATTTCCTGCTGTATTTCCTGACATTATCCCAATCAGGGCTGTGTTCAATATTACCCTGCTTCCACTGGCTGTAATACTCCACTAATGTTTCTGCAACCCCTGATATATCCTCAGGATCCACAACAGTCCCTGTCTTGGTTTCCCTGATGACCTGGGCAGCAACTCCATCCTCTGGAACGATTGCCAGCACAGGACGGTCAGAGCGTATATACTCAAATATCTTACCTGTGTAGAAGTTTCTTGAGCCCTTGCCCTTGCCTATTACCAGAAGAATTATGTCTGAATTGAAAAGCATCTGTATGCTCTCCTTGTGTGGGAGATATCCATAGGATTTTATCTGCCCTTCCAGATCATATTTTGCTGCATAGGCGTCTATAACGGAATCGTATATATTCCCAACAATCCGTATTTCCAGATCCTTCCTTTCAATTTCTCCCTTTTGGATGGCAAGCTTCAGGCCATCCATGAATTCGTCAAGGTTTCGTCTGCCATAAAGTGACCCGGTATAGGTCACAACAAATTTATTTCCGCCGTCCCTTTCATTTTTAAGGCCTTGAAAGTCTTCCTCATCATACCCGTTTGGGATAAAGGTGGATCTTCCCAGAAGAGAGCTGTTGTCTGCGACAAAATTCTCGAGCATCAGGGGGGTGTTGGTAATGAAATAGTCACATCCCTCAGTTACCTGAAGCTCCATTCTCTTTTCTCCCTTGAACTTGATCCTTTTATAGATGCTGTCCCTGTGGTAGGGATTGTTGGTCCATTCATCCCTGAAGTCTGCGACCCATTTTATGTCTGTCAGATTCCTCCTTAAATACAAGCCCAATAGATGGGATGAATATGGAAAGGATGTGGAATAGACCAGCTTGATTCCCTCCTCTTTCACCATATCAAGCACCTTGTCCCTATTGAGCAGATACCAAAAATATTCAGAATCTGGGGACATTATTCTCGTGCCCAAAAATTTCATGGGCAGCCTTAAGATCCCTTTCCTGTTTACGGTGTCATAGGGCTTGAGTCTCTTTATTTCAACATTATCTGGAATGTCCTCCAAAAGGCTCCAATCACTTAGGTCAGCCACATGTTCCTTTGTAACCACTACCGGTTCAAAGTCGAAATCCCCAAGATACTTGACGAATTTTGTTGTTCTCTGAACCCCGGCTCCTCCCATTGGAGGGAACTCATTTGCTATTATCAATACCTTCTCCATCAGTTACCCCTGCCTAATACCGTTACCTGAAACCCTCCCTGGGCAAGTTCCTTTTGATTCAGGTAGTTCCTCGTATCATAAACCTTTTTACTCTTCATAAGCTTACCAAGCTCCGAAAAATCAAGTGTGCTGTATTCGAAATGATTTACACCCAACACTATCAGGTCTGCATCCTTTACAGTATCCTCAATTTTGTCATAAAGTCTTCCGCTGTAGGGGAATACCTCCCTGTCAACGTGTGGATCGTGAATAGCAACCTGCAGCTTGGTCCTTTGAAGCAATCCATCCACCAGCTTAAGGATTGGACTTTCCCTTGTATCGTCAACATCCGGCTTGTATGTCACCCCAAGTATTGCAACCTTTGCTTCCTCATCCTGAACAAGCTGGAGGATCCTGTGGAGTACCTTGTCAGGCATTCCATCATTTATGTCCCTGGCCTGTCTGATAAGCCTTCCTTCAGGATGGTTCTCTATGACAAACCATGGGTCAACTGCTATACAATGGCCTCCTACCCCTGGACCTGGCTGATGAAGGTTGACCCTTGGATGCTTGTTTGCAAACCTGATTACCTCCCAGGCGTCTATTCCCATGTTCTCAGCGAGGATTGCAAGCTCGTTTGCAAGTGCTATGTTCACATCCCTGAAGGTGTTCTCCATCAATTTGCACATTTCTGCAGTCTTGGAATCCGTGGTATAGATTTCACCCTTTACAAAGGTCCTGTAAATCTCCTTTACTGCCTCTGTGGATTCAGGATTTATTCCCCCTATAATCCTGTCATTCTGTACCAGCTCCTGGATGATCTTTCCGGGAAGTACCCTTTCAGGAGAGTGAGCCACAAATATTTCCTCTCCTATCTTTAGCCCTGACCTGGCAAGTATGGGAGCCACCATTTCCTCAGTTGCTCCCGGTGGCGATGTGGATTCAAGAACCACTATGTTCCCAGGCTTCAGGTGAGGTGCAATTTCCTCAGCTGCACTCTCCACATAGCTCATATCTGCCTTTTTATCCTCGGTAATTGGAGTTGGTACAGCGATTATGAAGACATCGGATTCCTCAAGGGAGGATATTCCCCTTAGCCTTCCCGCACTTACCATTTCATTAACAAGGTCTGACAAGCCTGGTTCCTCAATTATTATCTCTCCTTCGTTCAGGGCATTAATGACCCTCTTGTTAAGGTCATAGCCCAGTACGTCCATTCCAGCCCTTGCCATTACTGCAGCTGTGGGAAGTCCAATGTAACCAAGCCCTACGATTGTTACTCTCTTATCTTTCATAAATATACCTCCAAATTGGTCCTTCCATGGACCTATCTAATATTATATGCTCCACGGACCATGACAAATGTCTTGTCCTTGGTTACAAATATTCCCCTACCATCACTTCTGGGTACTATCAACATATGGTTTGTTGGAACATTGCCGCCATCTGCAATGTCAGTACCAGCAGTAACATCTGAAAGTCCCCCAAGTCTTGAAGCTATGGCAACAGCCTCTCCACTTCTCTTTATGATCTCGGTTCCAGCCTCCCCTTCAAGGACCTGTCCGCTTTGAAGCTCAACAACCACAAGAGCATCCCCCGCCACTGGCGCTTCAGTTCTGTCATCAAGCTTTTCATCTATGTAATCCCTTATTTCCTCAAGCTTTATATTCAGATAGCTTAAGGATACTATGGGATCTGATTCACTTCCCGGCTCGGAAAATACAACGGTTGATCCAAGCAATAGTCCTGCCACTCCCAGAGTCACAATTGTCTTTTTAAATTTCATATAAACACTCCTCGCATAATTTGGATTGGTTTTTCGTTTCATAGTTAGCCAAATTACATTATACTATAAATAGACGGTAAATGTCACCCACATCTGGCCATTGTGTGCTTATTATGTGGAATTATTGTATGGGAGGGATTTTATTGAAGGAGCTATCCAAGGTAACGCAGAACTACCCTGCATCTGGAATCAGAAAGATGTTTGAGCTTGCAGGGAAGTATGACAATGTAATAAGCCTTACAGTTGGTGAGCCTGCATTTGACACACCTGCAAACATCAAGAATGCTGCAAAAATGTCATTGGACAACAATAATACTCACTATGTATCAAATGCAGGTATCCCAGAACTGAGAAAGGCAATTGCAGAAAAATACAACAGGCTGATTGGAGAGCATTACACCCATGATAATGTTATGGTTGCAATTGGCGGGATGGAAGCAATATTCCTGGCTTTATTGGCAACTGTGAATCCCGGTGACGAGGTTCTGATTCCTGATCCAGGATATCCCAATTACGAGGGACAAACAGTGATTCTGGGGGCCAAGGCCGTAAAGGTTCCCATCTATGAGAAGCATAGCTTCAATATCCAGGCAAAGGACATCGAAAATGCAATCACCGAAAAGACTAAGGTATTGATACTTAATTCACCTAGCAATCCGCTGGGCTCTGTCCTGTCAAGAGACGATCTGGCAGAAATAGCGGAGGTCGTAAAAAAATATGATCTATTTGTAATTTCCGATGAAGTTTACGAAGAAATCATATTCGATGGCCATAGGCACCACAGCATCTCTCAGTTTCCCGAGATTAGAGAAAATGTCCTGGTGATCAACAGCTTGTCAAAAACATATGCAATGACAGGCTGGCGAATAGGCTATGTTGTAGGCTGCCAAAAAATCATTGGCTCAATGCCTAAAATCCAGGAGGGCATCGCCTCCTGCGTTTCTCATTTTATTCAGGATGCTGCAGTGGAGGCCATTGAAAACAGTGGAGAATCTGTGAAATACATGCAGGAGGAATACTCCAGAAAAAGAGACATTGTCATTGAGGAGATTAACGGCATAAAAGGTCTTGAATACAAGGGATCCCCAGGAAGCTTCTATGCATTTGTAAACATAAAAAGCTCAGGAATGACTTCACAGGAATTTGCGGAGAGGCTGGTTGTTCAGGAGCAGGTTCTTGTGGTTCCCGGATCGGCCTTTGGCTCCATGGGAGAAGGCTATGTAAGGATTGTATTTGCAGGGTCTGATAATGACCTGCGAGAAGCCTTTAAACGAATTAATAGATTTATGGAGTCTTTGAAAAAATAACTTTAGCTTAAATTGACGGGGGCAGAATTCTGCCCCCGTCATTAGGTTACACTATCTTTGTACTCGACCCGACCCGTCTCCACCCATAAGGGCTTTTACCTCAGATGGACTAACCAGATTGAAGTCTCCGGGTATTGTATGCTTCAATGCCGAAGCCGCCACTGCAAACTCAAGGGCCTCCTGAATTGGTTTTTCAGTAACCATTCCGTATATGAGTCCACTTGCAAAGGAGTCTCCTCCACCAACCCTGTCCACAATATGTACATGGTATTTCTTTGAAAGGTAGGATTTTTCTCCGTCAAATATGGTTGCAGACCACCCGTTGTCTGATGCTGAATGGCTTTCCCTTAGGGTTGATGCCACATATTTAAAGCCGAACCTCTCCATCAGCTGTTTGGCAACCCCTTCATATTCCAAATGGTCTATTATCCCTGAGTTCACATCTGTACCGCTTGCCTTGATTTCAAATACCTTTTCAGCATCCTCCTCATTTCCTATGCAGACATGGACATACTTCATAAGCCCTGACATTACCTCATTTGCCTTCTCTGAGGTCCACAGCTTCTTTCTGAAGTTAAGATCCACAGACACTGTCAATCCCATTTCGTTGGCCATCCTGCAAGCCTCCAGTGTCAATGCTGCCGCCTTGTCACCAAGGGCAGGTGTTATCCCAGTGAAATGAAACCAGTCTGCCCCATTGAAGATTTCCTCCCAATTGAAGTCTGACGGATCAGCCTGTGAAATTGACGAGTACCTTCTATCATAGATCACCTTTGACGGCCTCTGGGAAGCACCACTTTCCAGAAAATATATTCCCAGCCTGTCGCCTCCCATTGCTATATGGTCGGTGACGACTCCATACCTTCTAAGGGAATTAATTGCACTCTGCCCTATTTCGTTGTCCGGGACCTTTGTCACAAACCTGGCTTCCAGACCATAATTTGCAAGGGATACGCACACATTGGCCTCTCCACCCCCGTAGTTTACATCAAAGCTGTCTGATTGGACAAACCTGTTAAAGCCCGGCGTAGAAAGCCTTAACATTATCTCACCTAAGGTAACCACCCTTTTCATTGCAGATTCCCCCCTTTTTCAGCTCTGGCTGCCTTTATTTTTTTAACAAACTCAATTGCCGTCTTCGTAACCTTGTCATAATCTCCGGTCTTGGCACCTGATGTAAGCTCTCCACCCACTCCAACAGCTATACAACCATTACTGATCCACTGGTCCACATTCTCAAGGTTCACTCCCCCGGTTGGCATCAAAGAAGCTTGTGGCAAAGGTCCCTTGACTGCCTTTATATAATCCGGCCCAACAACACTTCCAGGGAATACCTTGATAACATCTGCCCCTGCTTCCATGGCTCTTATTATCTCAGTAATGGTCATGCACCCTGGCATGTAGGGAATCTGGTATCTGTTGCAGAGTCTTGCGGTATCCTTGTCAAACCCAGGGCTTACAATATACTCAGCACCTGCAAGTATTGCAATTCTTGCTGTTTCACTGTCAAGAACCGTTCCGGCTCCAATTATCAATTCTTCCTTGGGGATTGACCTTCTCAATTCCTCAATCACCTTGGCAGCTCCCGGTACCGTAAAAGTAATTTCGATAGCGGGTATTCCTCCGGCAATGCATGCTCTTGCTATTTTTTCTGCAGTTTCCCAATTGTCAGCCCTTACCACCGCAACAATTCCTGCCTCCCATATTCTGGTCAGGGTATTGATCCTTTGAATCATACTTATCACCTACCATAATTATTTTAGTTCTGTTCTGCAATACACCGTTTCATAGTGATTCTATCAAGCTATGATGCATTAATCAATTAAATCTTTGCGGCTGTGTTGCTGTTTTACCATTGGATTAAAAAAGCAGCTCCGGAATTACAAAACTCCGAAGCTGCTTTTTATCCATGCTGGAATCCATATAGGCAATATTGCCAAGGGGTGATTCCCGTCCATGAATATAATATGTAGGAGGATCCTTCTAGTTTCCAAGGCCAACACTGATTTTAAGTGCCTGGTCGACCTTTCTCATCATATCCTCATCAAACTTACCAATCTTCTCTCTAAGCCTTTTTTTGTCAATGGTCCTAATCTGCTCAAGCAGCACCACCGAATCCTTTGGAAGACCGAAATCCTGTGCTGTTATTTCAACGTGGGTCGGGAGTCTGGCCTTATTGATCTGAGAGGTGATGGCGGCAATGATGATTGTGGGACTGTACTTGTTCCCCACATCATTCTGTACTACCAGAATCGGCCGTACACCACCCTGCTCAGAACCAATAACCGGGCTCAGGTCGGCATAATATATGTCTCCTCTCTTCACTATCATAGCTTTTCATACTCCAGTGAAGATTCATATCCCATCAGGTCAGAAATGTCTTCCTCAAGACCCATTTCAGCGAGGGTTATGTTTAACTGGTTTACCTCGAGATACCCTCTCATAAACTCTCGGTATTTTTTGCAGTGGAACTCGCTGTGATTGCATAGGGCAACCACTTTGTCAAAAAGCTCCAAGTTATCTTCTATAACCATAGGGAGACAATCGTCTCTTTCGCTCATTCGGTTAACCCCCCCTTTCATGTGTACTTAGAGAAATATCAGTGTATTTTAATTATATCGCTATAATAAAAACCATGTCAATGATTCATTGTCTATCCCAGCAAATAATCAAGGGTCTTAATTACCTTTCCCTCTTTTTTATATACCCTTGGAAGCCTTCTGCTCATCATGCATATGATTTCGTAGTTTACTGTGCCCAACTTATGGGCCACCTGCTCCACGCTAGGATAGTCCTCCCTGCCTTCTCCAAAGAAGATTACCTCATCACCAATTTCCACATCTGGAATATGGGTGACATCCAGCATAAGCTGGTCCATGCATATCTTACCAGCAACAGGAGCTATCCCACCACCTACATAGGCTTCAGCCTTTCCTGTAAGCATTCTGGTATAGCCATCTGCATAGCCAATTGGAACTGTTGCAATTATGGATTCCCTTGGTGCCTTGTAGAGATGACCATAGCTGATGCCGGTTCCCTCAGGCACTGTCTTTATGTTTGAAACTACTGCCTTAAGGGTCATTGCAGGCTTCAGCTTTATTCTTGACTTGTCCACTTCCTCAGATGGATAGTAGCCATAAAGCATTATGCCAGGCCTTACCATATCAAGATTGTATTCAGGAAGGTCGATTATGGCAGCTGAATTTGAAACGTGCTTGATGGGGGGGCTGAAGCCATTCTTTTCAAGCTCCTCTAGGATCCAGGTATACTTCCTGTACTGTTCCCTGGTAACAGACTTGTCCAGTTCATCCGCCTTGGCGAAGTGGGTGAATATTCCCTCCACGTCTATGTTCTCAAGGTCCTTCAACTTAAGTATCTCCTCCACAGATTCCTCTGTTGGCTGAAATCCCAGTCTTCCCATTCCAGTGTCTATCTTTATGTGCAGCTTTGCAGTTTTCCCCATCTCTTTTGCTGCATGGGAAAGAGCCTTTGCATCCTCGTACCTATAGATTGCCTGTGTCAAATCATAGGCTGCAACCTCCTTCATCTGCTCACCGGGAGTGTAGTTAAGTATGAGAATGGGAAGGTCAAGCCCAGCTCTTCTTAGCTCTATTCCTTCATTCAAAAGGGACACTGCCACCCTATCAGCCCCTAGTTCCCTGTACATCCTCCCCAGTTCAACTGATCCATGCCCATAGCCGTTTGCCTTGATGACAGGCATCACAATAGTACCTTCCTTTACCATCTTCTGAATTTCCCTGAAGTTGTGAGAAAGGTTATCCAGGTTTATCTCCACATATGTGGGTCTTACATCATAGAATCTATCCATGGGTACCTCCTTGTATTATTTGTGACAATATTATATCAACTGATTCTATTCAACAATCAGATTAACCGCTCTTGGAAGATTCTCAACAATATCAGTTGCAATCATTCCGTATTCACCCTTTTCCTCTTTGGCCATATCTCCTGCAAGTCCGTGTACATATACTGCCATCACTGCTGCCTGGAAGGGATCCTCCACCTGGGCAAGGAATGCTCCCGCTACACCTGAAAGTATATCTCCGCTTCCTGCTGTTGCCATGCCAGGATTTCCTGATCTGTTAACATATATTCTTTCACCGTCAGTTACTATTGTGTTGTGTCCCTTTAGGACCGTCACCACTCCGTAGACCTTGGCAAACTCTCTTGCGGCACCCTCACGGTCATTTTGAACCTCAGCCGTTGACATTTTCAACAGCCTTCCCATTTCTCCAGGGTGTGGTGTTATTATGGTCTTTCCTTTTCTGTGTCTTATTATTGTAGGATTGTCAGATAGATTGTTAAGTCCGTCTGCATCCAGAACAATTGGCTTCTCAAAATTAAGCAGGCAGTCCTCAATATTTCCCTTCTGCTTGTGCCCAAGACCATAACCCGGTCCAAGTACAAGTGAGCTCAGTCCTTCCTGTGCCTTTCTGTAGGCATATATGTCACTGGCTTCCCTTACCATGACCTCAATAACCTTCAGGCCGAAGTCCCTTGCAAGCTCCGGCTCAAGTATTGCATGCACAAGGCCCGCCCCGCTTCTCAAGGCTCCATAGGTTGCCAGATATACAGCTCCCAGCATTCCCTGGCTTCCTCCGATTACTCCAATTCTTCCGAAGTCACCCTTATGGGTGTCCAAGGGTCTTTTGGGCAGCCTGAATTCCATATTGTCAGGCACCTGATATTTTTTGGTAGTTTCCCCTACTGCAATAGACATACTGTATTCCTCCTCGTTTGAAATTGATATATCAATATAACTGATTCCTTCCGTATCCATAAAGCTTCTCATTTTTTCACTGTATCCCAGATAGGGTCTTCCCCCAGCCTCGTGCAAAATCCAAATATCCTTCCAGCCAATCTTGCCGATACCCGTACCCAAAACCTTTGATACAGCCTCCTTTGCTGAATAAAGTCCTGCTACAGTTCCTGCCGAGTGATTTTTGGACTCCAGATACTCAATTTCGGAAGCGTTGAAAAGCCTTCGGTAGAAGCTGTCCCTTTTTGTTTCCATCAGCTTTTCAATTCTTCTGTTGGACACAATGTCCACGCCTGTTTTGATCCCCATAAAATCATCCTTAAAATAGATTTTTTCATCTTATATGATAACATACTCTGTTAATATTTCACAGTGGGCAGTTACAATGATTTAATTAGAGCATGGGGTTTGTTGGTTAGTTTTTAGTAGTTGGTGGAAAGGAAAAGATAATTCGCAGATCACAATTCTCAATTCACAATGAAAAGATTTAACCAGGACATGGAATTTCAAATAACAGGTAGTAGGTAATATCTAAGAAATATGAAGAGTGGAAATCAATAATAAATTCTGGATGTCTCCACTATACACTGGTGCTATACTTTGTAACGCAAGTAAAATTAAGGTTTCTGGACCATTATTTTATCACGAGCGATCTTCAAATTGTGAATTAAAAAAATCCTCCTACAAGCTTGCTAAATACCCTTAGGAGGATTTTTTAACTATTTTATTTTCCTGCTGCCAGGCTTCACAATGGGCAAACCTTCCTTGCAAAGTGGGCATTCATCCTTGTCGTAGGTATCAATGTGAAGCTTGCCTGCTGCATATACAGTATGGTCCAGCTCCCCTGAACTCCTGTCGATCAGGGCGGCTATGCCAACAACCTCTCCACCGTACTCCTCCACAACCTTGATTGCCTCATATGAGGACTTCCCTGTTGTAACAACGTCCTCGGCAATAAGTACCTTCTGGCCCTTGCCGATAAAGAAGCCCCTTTTAAGCTTCATCTGGCCCTCATCCCTTTCAGTGAAGAAGGCAGGCTTTCCAAGCTGCCTCCCAAGCTCATAGGCAACTATTATCCCGCCCATTGCAGGTCCCACAACCACATCAATATCAAGGTCCCTTACCTTCCCGACAATAAGCTTCACGGCCTTTTCCGCCTTGTCCGGATACTGCAGAAGCTTTGCGCACTGAATGTACCTATTGCTGTGTCTACCTGAGGACAATAGAAAATGTCCCTCAAGAAGCGCTTCAGATTCCTTTAACAAATCAATAATCATACTCTACCTCCCGATGATTCCTCTTATTTCTTCCAGATCCCCTATACCTTCCAGCTCCATATATTCATCTATACCCCTAATGATATCCAGGCAAATATCCGGCTTTCTGAAGTTTGCACTTCCAACCTGTACAAGGCTTGCTCCAGCCATTATGTATTCAATGGCATCCTCCCAGTTCATGATCCCACCTATTCCTATGATGGGAACCTCTACAGCCCGGGAAACCTCATACACCATCCTAAGGGCTATTGGCTTGATAGCAGGGCCTGACAGGCCAGCGGTCATGTTGTTAAATACCGGCCTTCTTTTTCTTATGTCAATTGCCAGGGCATTGAAGGTGTTCACAAGGGAAAGGGCGTCAGCTCCCGCATCCACACAGGCAAGAGCCATTTCCACTATGTTCTCTGCATTGGGTGACAGCTTCACAACCAAGGGTTTTTCGGTTACCTCTCTTACGGCCTCCACGACAATGGAAGCCGGTGTACACTGGATTCCAAAGGCCATCCCGCCCTCCTTCACATTGGGACAGGAAATGTTAAGCTCAATTATGGGTACGTCGGTCTTATCCAGAAGCCTGGCTCCCTCAACGTACTCCTCTACCGTTCCACCTCCAAGGTTGGCCATTACTACCGTATCCAGACCTTTCATGAAGGGCCACTCATCCTGAATAAAACCTTCCACTCCTGGATTCTGGAGACCTATGCTGTTCATTAGCCCCGCAGGGGTTTCATGGATTCTCCTACCCTTGTTGCCTTCTTTTTTGTTAAGGGTAAGTCCCTTTGATGATATTCCCCCAAGCTTTGATATGTCGAAGTAGTCCTGGAACTCCCTTCCAAATCCAAAGGTTCCGGATGCTGCTACAACAGGATTCTTAAACTCAACACCGCAGAAATTCACCCTAGTCATGGAAAATCACCTCCCTGGCATTGAATACTGGTCCTTCCTTGCACACCCTTTCCATTCCACGTATGGTCTGGATTGTACATCCCAGGCAAGCACCTATTCCACAGGCCATATGGCTTTCCATTGAAAGCATAAGCTCAGTCTTGTCCCTGCACTGGTCCTTAAGAGCCTCCATCATGGGCATGGGTCCGCATGAAATTACAGCATCGTAGTTTTCAGGGATTAGAAGCTCAGTTACAAAGCCCTTGTGCCCAAAGGTGCCATCCTCGGTGGAGACCTTGATTTCATTCACAAATGGTTTGAACTCCTCCATGAAATAGGGGCCATTTCTAAAGCCTGAATAAAGGTCCACCTGAGCATCCATCTCCTTGGCAAGGTAAAGCAGGGGGGCTATTCCTATTCCCCCTGAAACAAGGGCCATCCTATCACCGTTGATCTTGCCGAACCCATTTCCCAAGGGTCCCAGTAAGCTTAGGCTGTCTCCTGGGGAGAGCTTTGATATTATATGGGTCCCTTTTCCTCTCACCTCGTATAAAAGTGTCAGCCTTCCATCCTCAATATCCGCTATGCTTATGGGCCGTGGCAAGAATGGATCAAGGCCATTCCAGCCTCTAAGCATATAGAACTGACCTGGAGCTCCAGTGAAATTGCCCTCAAGAATCAACTTGAAAACTCCCTTTGCAACCTCTTCATTAATAATGATTTTTCCTTCTCTGTAGCTATCCTTCAAAGCCTATATCCTCCCTCATCCCAAGTACCGCTTCTCTGGTGTATCGGTCAAAGTTTTCATATCCATCCTCATGCTTCTTATATGCCGTGATGATTCCCCTGGAGGAATTCACAACCCCTCCATTGTTATCCTTAAGGTACATCCTCACATCCTCACCCCTTGCCCCTTGGGCTCCGTATCCGGGAATAAGGAAATAGAGTCTTCTGTATCGTTCCCTTATTTCCACCGCCTCATCCACATGGGTTCCACCCACCACAGCAGCAATGGAGGAGTATCCGCATTCGCCCATAAAATCCTCTGCCATCTGGGCAAGCTTGTCCCCAACATGGTAATATACCTTCTTGCCCTCAGATTCCAGATATTCAATGTCCCTGGCACCTGGATTCGAGGTCCTCAAGAGGACGAACAGGCCCTTCTTGCCAGATTCCACATATGGCAGGTATGGTGTTATGCTGTCAAAGCCCATATAGGGGTTTATGGTGATGAAATCTGTTTCAAAATCCCCCTCAAAGTGTCCCTTGCCGTACATTTTGGCCGTGGAGGAGATGTCCCCCCTTTTGATGTCCCCTATGGACAGGTGTCCTTCCGATCTGAGGTAGGCAAGGGTCCTGCTGTATGCAATCAACCCCTTTATTCCATAGGCCTCGTAGAAAGCGATCTGTGGCTTGTAGATAGCCGTTATGTCTCCTGTGGCATCTATAATCCTTTTGTTGAATTGAAATATTATCTGGTCAGTATCCTGATATTTCTCCTTCATTTCCTGTGGAATATAATCCAGGCTTGAATCCAGGCCCACGCATACCATCCCTTTATCCTGGACCCTTTTATGGAGTTTATCTATTATCATACACTCTCTCCTTCCCGTATTCCTTGGTCAAGTATTTTATGCTGCCACCCCTTATGGTCATAAGGATTTCACCCTTGACCTTCATTCCAGAAAAAGGAGTGTTCTTACCCTTGGAGACAAAATCGTCACCATTGATTTCCATTTCCTTCTCCAGGTCCACAAGAACCACATCACCATCATAGCCACTTTGAAGCCTACCCTTGTTCAAGCCCAGTATCCTCGCAGGATTCTCAGACATCAACTTCACAAGCTGTCCCATGTCAATATGTCCAGCCTTAACCAGGTAGGTGTGGCAAATCCCAAATGCAGTCTCTATCCCAGAAATACCGGGACTCCCCTCCTTCTTGTCCTCCTGTGTATGAGGTGCATGGTCTGTTCCGATGGCATCCACGGTTCCATCCCTTATGCCTTCAATCAGGGCCTCAACATCTTCCTTCTCCCTTATTGGCGGATTGACCCTGTAGTCATTGTCCCACAGGGAAATATGATGAGGTGTAACATCACAGGTTATGTTATCCGCACCACCTGCCTTGGCTCTTCTTATTTCATCCATAGCCTCCCTGGTGCTCACATGGGTAAGGTGCAGCCTTGCTCCCGTATGCTTTGCCAAATATATGTCCCTCACTGTTTCAAGGTTTTCGGAAAGGCGATAGTCGATTTCCGTAAGTTCCATCTCCTCAGCATGGGCCATTACAATTCTACCCTTATCCCTTGCCTTCTCCATGGCCCTGTACATGGTCAGGGGTGATGTGACTCCCTTTCCGTCGTCAGTTATCATAATTACATCATTATCAAGGTCATCAAGGTGAGCCAGGGTTTTCCCATCAAAGCTATCGGTGATTGATGCACATTGATGAACCTGGACCAGGTCAAGATCCCTTGCCTTGTCCCTGACGTACCTTATGGTCTCCATATTTGAGCAAACAGGGTTTGTATTTCCCATGAGATTGACAAAGGTGAAGCCTCCCTTAAGGGCTGCCATGCCTCCTGTCATAAGGTCCTCCTTGTGGGTAAAACCAGGATCCCTGAAATGTGCATGAATGTCAACGAAAGCAGGGAGCAGGACCAGCCCATCTGCATCCACCCAATGACAATCATATTCAAGGTCCTCCCCGATTTCCTCTATCTTGCCGTCCTTCATGTAAATGTCCCTATTAAAAGCATGGTGCCCATCAATAAGATGTGCACCCTTTATTAAAAGCTCCATTCTAACCCTCCCAGGAATATATATGGTCACAATACTCACATTTATATATACCCTTCTCCTGGTCCAGAAGTACAAATTTATGGGTTATGTCTCTTTCCACAGTGGTAATGCATCTTGGATTCTTGCATTTTATGATGTCCTGGACCCTTTCAGGCAATGAAAGGTTAATCTTCTCAGTGATCACCTCGTCTTCGATAACGTTCACCGTGATGTTTGCATCCAGGAATCCAAGCATTGCAAAGTCCACATCAATTACATCCTCAATCTTTATGATATCCTTCCTACCCATCTTGTTGCTTGTTGCATTCATGATGAGGGCAACTGTGAAATCAGCCTTTCCAAGCTTCAGATACTCGAATATCTTAAGTCCCATTCCAGGTCTTATATGGTCAATTACCAGTCCCTTTTTAATGCTTGTTATATTCAACATCTACTTCACCCCCAAAAGTTTTAGAATAAGTCCCATTCTCACAAACATACCGTTCTTTACCTGTCTGAAGTACCAGGCCCTTGGGTCCTCATCCACCTCGATGGCTATTTCATTCACCCTTGGCAGGGGATGGAGTATGGCCAGATCCTCCTTGGCATCCTTCAGCTTTTTCAGATCAACAATGTAGCTGTCCTTAAGCCTTACATAGTCAGCCTCGTTGAAGAACCTTTCCTTCTGGACCCTTGTCATGTACAGGATATCCATCTGGTCTATCACCTCTTCCAGTCTTTCAACCTCCTGGAACTGTATGTTCCTCTGCTCAAGGATTTCAGTTCTGATATAGTCTGGAACCTGGAGCTCCTTTGGTGATACAAGTATGAACTTCACATTCTCATACCGTGACATTGCCTTTATAAGGGAATGGACCGTCCTTCCAAACTTCAGGTCACCACAGCAGCCTATTGTAAGATTATCCAGTCTTCCCTTGGACTCAAGTATGGTGAAGAGGTCTGTAAGTGTCTGTGTGGGGTGTTGGTGCCCTCCGTCCCCTCCATTGATCAGCGGAACAGGGCAGTACTTTATTCCGTGCTTGGGAGCTCCCTCATTTGGATGTCTCATTGCAATTATGTCCGCATAGGCTGCAACCGTCCTAAGGGTATCTGCGAGACTTTCCCCCTTGGCTACAGAACTAGAGCCCGGCTCTGAAAACCCGATTACTCCTCCACCTAATCTCAACATCGCGGCTTCAAAGCTAAATCTGGTTCTAGTGCTGGGCTCATAGAACAATGTACTGAGAATCTTTCCATGGCAAATGGAATTGAAATCCTCAGGCTTGTTGATAATCTCTTGTGTCAATTCAAAAATACTTTCCAGTTCCTGGATTGAAAAATCCTGGGGATCTACCAAGTGTCTTCCTTTTAGCATAAATATTCCTCCTTTTAGTTTAAATAAACCTCAAGGAACAGCGCATTAAAAATGCCCTCCACAAAGGAAGGCACAAGTATCCTACTTATACGCTCTCCTTTCCGATCTCACGGGATCGATTTAAAGGTATTTATTTACCTAAAGGTATCACAGGGAGATATTAAAGTCAATAATTTTTGGTGGTTATTGGGATGTTTTTTCAAGGTATTCCGGAAAGCTGTCAAAGACAATATCTGCAACCTCCTCAATCTCTTGCCAGTCAATTTTGGCTGATTGGTCCCTGATTGCAGCTACCTTGATTCCAAGCTTCTTGGCTGCCTCCATGGAATGCAGGGCATCCTCGAAAACCCATATGTCTTCTGTACTCTCACCCACCCTGTCCAGGATCAACTGATAAAATTCCGGCTTGTATTTTTCTATTCCGGTGCTTTTGCAGGTCTGAAGAAATTCAAAGTATTCATCAATCTCCAGCCTTACCATGGCTGCCTTTGCCAGATGGTCTGCCGTTGCCGTTGCAGCGCACATTTTTATTCCCTTGTCCTTCATGGCTTGAAGGACCTCCCTGGCGCCTTCCTTCAGCTGTATTTTATCAAAATAGTATTTTTCAAGCACCTTCTCCATCTGGTCATTTATCTCTTCCCCCCTTTCGGGAAGGTCATACATTTCCTTAAGCACATCCGATGCTTCCCTGAGACTGTACTCCCTGAGCTTATCCCTTATATCCTCCGGAGCTTCTATTCCTCTTGATATCAAATAATCGTAGGCCAAGGTCTCCCATACCCACATTGAATCCAGCAAGGTCCCATCCAGGTCAAATATTGCAAATTTCATTCTACTCCTCCTTCCAATCCAGGTCTTTCCCTACCTGTATACCCAAAAGCACCTTGTTTCCTCAAAAAATATCTGTTCAGGAAATCAATATTGTTTGGTCTACATGGGACAATGGTATAATATGTTAAGAGAGTCTAAATATATCAGGAGGTGTACGGATGAAGTATTATCTGGAAAAAGGTGGAGAAGTTAAGGTAGTATTGGCCTTCAAGGATACAGCCAGAGTTGAGAGCTTCAATGACCTATTCGGTTTTCTGAAGGAGAAGGAGATTTTCAAGGGAGATTCCGGTGAGGTTTACTCACATATTTCCCATGAAGGGGCTTCAGTTGTTTTCCTTGGGCTGGGCGAGGAGGAAAAGCTACAGTATGAAACCCTAAGGAGGGGCTTCTTCTCACTTGGGATTGAACTGCAGAAGAAAAAAGTTAATAGTATTGGCCTAACAGTGCCCAGGTTCGGGGACAGATGCTATGGAAAAACCAACAAGGCCATTTGGGAGGGTCTGCTACAATCCCAATATGATTTCGATAAGTTCAAAAGCGAGAAAAAACTCAAGGTTCTTCTCCAGGATGTCTACCTTGACATTGTCGAAGGTGAAGCTGAGAAGGTCGAAAGCGTAATTGAGGAAACCCAGCTGCTTATGGATGGAGTCTTCCTTGCCAGAGACCTTGTAAATGAACCGGCCATGAACATGTACCCTGAGGTTCTGGCCAAGGAAGCGGTGGACAGGCTTGCCCCAGTTGGAATTGATGTTAAGGTTCTTGGAAGGAAGGAAATCCAGGATCTGAAGATGGAGGCATTCCTTTCGGTTGCAAGAGGATCCTCCAAGGAACCAAAATTCATTGTCATGACCTACAAAGGCAACCCAGACAGCCAGGAAAAGCTGGCCCTTGTTGGGAAGGGTCTTACCTATGACTCAGGTGGATACTCCCTTAAGTCTGCTGCAGGGATGGCGACCATGCACTCGGATATGGCAGGGAGTGCTTCAGTTATAGGGGCCATGTACTCCATCGCAGCCAACAAGCTCAGGAAAAATGTTGTTGCAATAGTTGCAGCTTGTGAGAACATGGTTTCAGGAGATGCATACAAGACAGGTGATATTATTGGTTCCATGTCAGGAAAGACAATCGAGGTTGAAAATACCGACGCGGAGGGAAGACTTACTCTTGCGGATGCCCTTTGGTATGCAGCAACCGTTGAAAAGGCCGATAAGATAGTTGACCTTGCAACCCTTACAGGAGCATGTGTCGTAGCCCTTGGAAGCATCAACACAGGAGCAATTGCCAATGATGAAGAGCTTATGGATGCAGTTAATTCGGCTGCAAAGCTTGCAGGTGAGCCTGTATGGCAGCTTCCAAACAACGAGGAGTACAAGGAGCTTTTCAAGAGTCACTTCGCTGACCTTAAGAATACAGGAGGCCGTGGTGCCGGTGCAATCACTGCAGGAATGTTCCTACAGGAATTTGTCAACGACACTCCCTGGGTTCACATGGATATAGCAGGAACAGCATTCCTTGACAAGGAAGCCGGATATCTTCCCAAGGGAGCTACGGGTGTTCCGGTAAAGACACTTTTCTACCTTGCAAAGGATATGGATCAGAGATAGACATTAAGAAAAAGATACCGGATTCTCAGCTGAGAATCCGGTATCTTTCTATTTAACTATTTTTTAAAGACTCCTCCGAGAAGCCCTATTATTGCAAATATGGTGTAATAGCCGGCACTGGAGACAGAATTTCCCGTAAGCTCCCGTATGCCATTCATTATGAGAACATCTCCTCCAAATAAAGATACTATCCAGCCGACGACCAATCCTACTACAAGTCCTCCTAACATACTCACTCCCCCTAAACAGTTTATCCTCTCCTATGATAACAGATTTTTAAGGATAAATCCATTAAATGGTCCATTCACCATGAATAATTCCAACCAGATACCAGGCTCCGTTATGATCTTCAAATACCAGCTTCAAACTTCTCCAGTCCATTCCCTGATACTGGGGGTCAAATCCTGTGAAATGGAATTCCACAAACTGTCCGTTTGGATACTCCGTATCAACGTTGTTAATGATATTTCCCATTCCAATCTTGTAGTTGTTTCCTATCATCTCAGGGTTTGCAAAATCAACATCATATATGAATCTGTCAAAGTAATCGTCAAAGGTCATGTTGATTGGGTCCCCTGTTCCGTCAAATTCTCCCCAGTTGTAAACAACAGGACTGTTCACCAGATTCTGAAATTGCGCGGCCTGTATAACAATATCATTCTGAAGGTCCACATAGTCATATGGACTGAACCTTACCCCCTTTGCGGGATGAACATAAACATCCAGGTCCGACATTGCCATGTCCTCTATAAGGTCAATTGCCTCCATTGCAGTTGTCAGCAATGATGCCCCTGGTGTCGGCCCAGTTGACATTGGTACCGGGTCCTCGGGAGGTGCTGCCTTCAGCTCTTCAACTTCCTCCTTCAATTGTGCTATTTCTGAATTCAAGCTCTCAATCTCAGTATCCTTGTCCTCTATCTGCTGCTGCAATGCCTCCAGCCCTGGACTATCCTGTGACGGATTTTCTACAGGTGTACCTCCTGCACAGCCTGCCAAGGATATTGCCATTACCAATATTAAAACGGTCCATAGCTTGCCTTTACCGGTCATAATCTCACATCCTTTTTATATTTATCTTATTCCTACCCTTTTTCTAGGGTTTTAATATTTCAATGCAGTTACAATGTGAGATTTTGAACGTTATATTGTTATCTAGGATGCAGCTTTTGTTGCTTTTCTTGCTACGCCTGCTGCCAGGCTGTCAATCTGTATCTCCCTTTTTGAATTCTTCCAGTCAATGATTCCCGTAAAAATAATATTGGCACCCTTTTCAGTGCAGATGTTTCTCATCTGTTTGATTGCGCTGTTTCCTCCCATCCAGTTAAAGGGAAAGGCATGGGTTACAAATATCATGGTATCCTTACCCCCAAGCTTATCAATACCACCTAAAAAAGCCTTCATGGCTGGAGAAGCCTGGAATCCCCTGACTGGTCCCCCCAGTATCAACAAATCCAATTCCTCAATGTTGGTACTCAATGGCTCTATGGATATTTTCTGGGGATCCGACTGGTTCTGATCCTCGCCGCCAATTATTGCCAGTCTTTCAAGGGAGAGCTCATGCCCCTCATTTTCCAGTCTGTTCTTTATCCTTTCTGCAACAAGAGAAGTGTTTCCGGTCATAGAGTGTATAATTATACCAATTTTCATCCTTAACCCCCCTTTATTTATCCACCAAGGCATCCTCAATAGCCTTCAAAATGACCCTGCTACTGTAGGTTGCACCTGATATTGAGTCCACATCAATCCTTTGCTGAGAAATTACATCCTCAACAATGACCTCTGCCGGTTCGCCCTTTCCATGCCCGTGGTCAAGTATTACAATATCTGTGATTTTACCATCCTTAACCTCAACCTGAACCTTTGCATTTACAGGTGGTGAAGAATATTCTCCTATGTACTCACCATCCTGGACATCTTGAAGATCAACCTCTACTATTTCCTCATATATTAGTTTATTGAGATTTGTCTGCAGATACATCATCATTCCAACTGCTGCAAGTACAAAAACAGCCAGTATCCCCAATAGAATCTTCCATCGTCTCTTCACGTTCTCACTCCCATTTATCAATTTCACGTTAAAGTATTATCAAGTTAATTATACCACTAATCAAGCCAGATGCAATTCTCAATTCATATATTAAGAAAGAGATCTCTCGACAAGCTCGAGATGATATTCATGTCCAGCTTAAAGCTCTAGGATCCTTCATTTCACTCAGGCTGACAAATAAATTCACTCGAATGGTACTTTGACAAGCAGTTCATATGAAAGAACGACTGAAAAATCCAGCGAGGATTTTGGAATGCTTTGATTCCTCCAAGCGAAGCGGCATAGGGGTCAATGGAAAAAACGAGCTGATGGTTTTTCTCGGACTTGAATCAAGAACTGTGGTCAAAGACCTGAGAGTGAAAGTAAGCCAGAATAAGTTGTCCATGTCCCGGTTTAACCCTTAAATCTTTTCATTGTGAATTGCTTGTGCCCGGCGATGAAATTCCTAAAAATCTATGATTTTTCTGGAATTCATCGAGAGGGTATGATCTGTGAACTGTGAATTATCTACACACATCAACCCATTCGCCCTGAACAACCTCCTTCAGATGATCCAGGTCAATCTTCATGCAGGCATTTGGACTCCCTGCGGCAGGATATACATAATCGTAGACCTTAAGTGATACATCAAGGTAAATATCCATGGGCTTGCTCAGACCAAAGGGACAAACCCCTCCTACGGGATGTCCTGTGGCCTCAAAAATATCCTCTCCGCTTATGAATCGAGCTTTCTGTTTAAAGGTGTCCTTGAACTTTCTGTTGTCAAGTCTCACATCCCCCTTGGCCAGTATCAGAATATCCCTCTCCTTTAGCCTTATTGCCATGGACTTGGCAATCCTTCCAGGCTCAACCCCCAGAGCTTCGGCTGCAAGTTCAACCGTTGCCGTACTGTCTTCCATTTCATATACTTCAATACCAAGATTTTCGTCTTCAATATGCTTTTTCACACTTTCCAAAGTCAATCAAATCACCCCTGTCCTATTTCTTCAAAATCAATCCCCTATTGTATGCATCCTCCAGCATATGCTCCACAAATTCCCAAAGCTTGTCCGAAGAGCTTTTAACGGGACTTATTCGCTTATATATGTCCGATTGGGCAACCCCATGCTTCTTCCAGGTTCCTCCACCATTGTAATAATTGTTGAGCATTGGCTGAAGCCTGTCCATGGATGCGGCAAAAAGTGCCTCCGGTGATTCCATCTCCTCGAATTCATCCCACAGCGCCCTAAATTCAGTGGCTTTTTTTGATTCAAGCATTCCAAATATCTTCTCTGCAGCCTTTACTTCCCTTTCCCGCTTATCCTTGTTTCCTTCTTGATCATAGCAGAAGGTATCTCCTGCATAAAGTTCAACAAGGTCGTGGATCAGCAGCATCTTTATTACCTTGTTGACATCGATATCATCATTGGAGTAGTCAGAAAGAACCATGGTCATGACCGCTATATGCCAGGAATGCTGAGCATCATCCTCTCTTCTATCCTCAGTTATCAGGCTGGTTTGTCTCAGGATTGTCTTCATCCTGTCCAGCTCCACAATAAATTCCATGTCCTTCAGTATTCTTTTATCCATTGTCATTGCTCCTCTCAATATACTATTAAGGTTATTTTAACATATATTTTGAATTTTGTTTTCTTTTAGGCTTTGGTTGTTCTAATGCTAATGCAATTTATTCAGGTTCAAATTATTTCTTCCATTTGGGAAAGTCAGATACCCTCTCTCTGATTCAAAATCAGGGACCTATCCATGTGTTCGGCCGGCTATCGTTACTTTCCTTCATGGTAATCTGGATACTTTCAGCAGCTGGCTTAAACCCTGCTTTCAACACATCTCATGCAAACGTATTCTTTATATTTATAATATTATTTCCAAAAAAGGTGTTGACATTTACTCCATAACCCACTAAGATGTATTTAATACATAAAAGCGTTGAAGGAGAGAAACGCATCCGAGTATATTTATAGAGAGTCAGGAAGGGTGGAAACTGACAATAGCTGGATGTGACATATACACTCCCGAGCAGGTTCGCCAAAAGGTATGGCAAGTAGGTGAATTCGGAGGCCCGCCGTTAAAAGGGATAGGACTGTCAGGTCTGATTGAGCGATGACTTTTTGTCATAATCTGGGTGGTACCGCGTGAGAATAATCTCTCGTCCCTGTGAATCGTAACGATTCCAGTGACGGGAGATTTTTTTATTACGAATGGAAAAGTTCCAACAATATTCCAAATCAAGAACTTTCCGTTCATGAGTATCAAGAAAAGCTTCATTGATAATTTGATCGATGCTTTTCTTATTTTAAAAAAACAAGGAGGTAGCAAAATGAAAAAGAGCAATTTATTCAAGATCATTTCAGTTATTCTAAGTATGGTTATCCTGTCAGGGTGTGCGGCATCTGGAGGAACCGGCGGGGAAGCACCTGCTGAAGAGGGAGAAAGGTTCGTCATAGGAATCAACCAGCTGGCTGAGCATCCGGCACTGGATGCAGCTAGAGACGGATTCGTGGAGGCCTTGGAGGAAGCCGGAGTGGACGTTGAAGTGAAATACCAGAACGCCCAAGGGGACATCCCTACATCCTTGGCAATCGCACAGGGCTTTGTTAAGGATCAGGTTGACCTTATATATGCGATTGCAACACCTGCAGCACAAAGCTCAAAACAGGCTACAAGTGATATACCGGTACTTTTCAGTGCAGTCACAGATCCAGTGGCTTCAGGGCTGGTGGATTCAATGGAAAGTCCTGGGGGAAATGTTACAGGAGCAAGTGATGCAACGCCTATGAAGGAGCAGCTGGCAATGTTCAAGCAGCTTGACCCCAGCTTCACCAAAATAGGCATAATCTTCAATACATCAGAAAGCAATTCAGAGATACAGGTGGAAAGAGCCAAGGAATTCGCACAGGAGCTTGGCCTTGAAATAGTTGGGGTTGGGATTTCAAACATCAATGAGATACCACAGGCTGTGGATTCCATAATCAATGACATAGATGGATTGTATGCAATAACAGACAATATGGTGGCATCAGCAATCGCCATTGTGGCAGACAAGGTCAATGCTGCGGGTATCCCGTCCATAGCAGCGGAAGGCTCAATGGTTGAAGGTGGACTCCTTATATCCAATGGAATAAGCTACTTTGAGCTTGGCAAGCAGGCTGGTGAAATGGCAAGAAAGATTTTGGTGGATGGGATGACTCCAGCAGAAATCCCTGCTGAGAAAGCAGGTACAACCACCACGGTATTTAATCAGCAGACACTTGAACAGCTAGGCTTCGACCCTGATCACGAGGTATTCAAGGGAGCAGAGGCCGTAGGCCAATAGAACAGACATAGGAGGTCAAAATGAACACACTTATTCTTACTTCCATTGAGCAGGGACTGATATTTGCAGTCCTTGCCATGGGGGTCACCATAACATACAAGATACTGGATATAGCGGATCTTTCCGTAGAGGGTACATTTCCATTGGGAGCCTTTGTATTTGCAAAGTTTGCAATGGCTGGGTTCTCCCCGGTCATATCATCCCTCTTTGCCTTTGGATATGGAGCAGTGGCAGGACTTATCACGGCACTATTGTTTGTAAAGCTTAGAATACGTCCTCTTCTTGCAGGAATTCTGACGATGACCATGCTGTATTCCTTCAACCTTAGGCTCAATGGCAAGGCCAATATCCCACTTTTTAACTATGACTCAATGTTTTCGGATATTTCCGCCCTCCTTCTTATGGTGGCAGTTGTAGTGGGAATAAAGCTTCTGATGGACCTGTTCCTGAAAACTGAAATCGGCTACCTTCTCATTGCAACTGGGGACAATGAAGCTCTAGTCCGGTCACTTGGTGAAAACAGCAACAAGTACAAAATAATTGGCTTGATGCTGGCCAACGGATTGGTCGCACTAAGCGGATCCCTCATGGCTCAGTACCAGGGCTTTGTGGATATAACCATGGGTGCTTCAATCATAGTTGTTGCTCTGGCATCAATTATCATAGGAGAGACGGTCAGTAAAAGCTCCTCCTTCCTATCCATAACAACCAGAGCCATAATAGGTGCGGTTTCCTATAAGCTAATAGGTGGAATCGCAATAGACCTCGGACTAAGTCCATCTGACCTGAGAGCAATAAGTGCCATAATTGTAATAGTATTTATAAGCTACAACAATTTTTCAAGCCCGTTTATAAAATCACTAAAAAAGCAAGGAGGTAGGGCCCGTGTTAGAAGTAAGAGACCTTTGGAAGAGCTTTAATTCAGATACTGATTTTCAGATTGATGTCTTCAGAGGCTTTAGCCTGGATATCGAAAAAAACAAATGTACCGCAATAATCGGGCCAAACGGATGTGGAAAAAGCACTCTCCTAAACCTGGTAAGTGGAAGTCTGCCTGTTGACAAGGGACAGATCCTTCTCAACGGAGAGGACATAACTACCCTCCCTGAGGAAAAAAGGGCCCTAAAGCTTGGTCGTGTACACCAGAGTCCCTCCATGGGAGTATCCCCGAGCCTTACCATTCTTGAAAACCTATCCCTGGCCAGCAAAAAAGGTGAAAGCTTTTCCCTAAGGGGACTGGTCAAGAAAAAAAATCTGGAGACCTTCATCTCCATGCTTAAGGATCTTGACCTGGGTCTTGAGGACAAGCTTCATACCCAGGTTAAATACCTCTCCGGTGGGCAGCGCCAAAGCCTTTCCCTTATTATGGCGGCAATGAAGCATCCTGACCTGCTTCTTCTGGATGAGCATACGGCAGCCCTTGATCCCAAGACATCACACGTGGTCATGGAAAAGACCCGAGAGCTCCTGGAAAAGCATAATATAACCACAATGATGGTCTCACACCATATGGGAGACGCCTTGAAATACTCACAAAGAATCATTATGCTGGACAAGGGAAAGATAGTACTGGATAAGCCAAGTGCAGATGTTTCAGAAAAAGAGCTTCTGGATATTTACAAGGCAAAGCTTGCTGAAAGGATTATTGCCTAGGAGTTATGGGTATTATCCCATTGACTTAATAGAAGGAGATGATCAATTTGGCAAAGACAAGACTGGATGCTAATATCACTGGAAATATGGGCTGGGAAATGGATATCAATGGCCACCATTTCATCACGGACTCAGCCATTGAAACCGGTGGAAATGACAAGGGTCCCAGACCGAAGGCTCTTCTTTTGGCAGGGCTCATAGGATGTACTGGAATTGATGTAAAGATGATTCTTGATAAGATGAAGGTGGAGCTTGAGGATATGAGAATATCTGCAGAAGCCGAAGCAGCGGAGGATCACCCTAAGGTTTATACCGATATACACCTTACCTTTACCTTCAAAGGAAAGGACCTTCCCATGGACAAGCTGGAAAAGGCCGTAAGGCTTTCACAGGAAAAATACTGTGGAGTTACTGCAATGCTCCAGAAGGCGGCTCCTGTAACCTATGATATAGTTGTTGAAGAATAAGCTACATGAAAATACTCTTCTGATCAAATCAGAAGAGTATTTTTGTACTCTTTTTGTCTTCTCCTGGCTTCACCAAGACCATGGTCCTTGGTCCACTTGAGGAAGGCCCAGGTGCTTATGCTCACATGGGTGTATATTGGTCTATTCTCTTCAAAAGCTTCACCTTGAAGGACAACAAGCCCTTCCTTCCTGTCCTTAAGCCAGAATGAAAGCGCATCCTGGTCCTCCTGGGCCATCTTCTCCCCTATTACTACGGCAGGCTCGACTCCGTGCTTTCTTAGCATCCTTAGAACCTCGCCCCTGTAGATCCAGTCATCCTCATCCTTTGGAAAATCCATTTCCATCAGTAGAACCTTAAGCCCCATACCTGCGAACTCCTCCAGAAGAGACTCATTTTCAAGTATAGTCTCCCAGCTGCCCACGGATATGTATGATCTTTGAAGCTCTTTCTCCTTCAACAGCTCCAAAAATTTCTTCAATCTCTTTGGATCATCCCAAATATCCCTATCTTTAAGATACACAGATGCACCCACAAGGGATTCCACATCCTTTACAACATCCTCCAATGGTCTCAATGGGTTGTCTTTCTTCCCAACAAGACCCATTTCATCAAATTCCAGTCTCTGCTGACTGGTTACCTCCACAGTCCCTCCATACTGAAGGAAATAGTATCTATCCTGATATTTCCTGAAGATTCCCCTATCCGCTTCCCTTAAGGGCTCCTGAATGGTCTCGTTCTGAATTGTATTAACATTTCTGTTTATCTCCTGGAGGCTTCTTTCAGTTATTATTCCAAGAACCGTTTCATTAAATGCCTCCACCGGATTCTTTCTGAAAAGGAAATCCACATATGGAGAGCCCTCCCCTTCTGAAAGCTCACCAGCCAGTGCCACATATGCTCCGGGGACTATATCCTTGACCATTGACGCCTGTTCATGTACAAGGTCTTCCTGCCCCTGCTCACCCCAAAGTACCACAAGGGATGGCTCCATTTCAAGAAGCTGCCTCTTGAAGGATCCTCTTTCCAGCTCCATATCCAGAAATACAATCTCCACCTTGTCCTGCATGGAATCCTGCAGTTGATTTGCAAGGTATGCAAGCTCCAGCGGCTCCTGCAGTCTCAAAGGCAAAAGCATTTTTCTCCTTCTGCTTATTCCCGGTCTTATAAACAGCACCTTCATCCCATTCAACTCCCTTTTATATATCTTTTCTCCATTATACAGGATTTTAGCAATTTTTTCATATTTTCATGTAAAATTATCCTTCTTGACTTCGAACATTTGTTCTGGTATTATTGAATCACAGAAATACATAAGAGGTGTTTTCCATGTCAGATAGAATCATTTTCCATATAGACGTAAATTCAGCATATCTCTCCTGGGAGGCTGCCTATAGGCTCCAGCACGGGTCTCAGACTGACCTTAGGAACATTCCCTCAATTGTGGGGGGAGACCAGGAAAAAAGGCACGGAATAGTCCTTGCCAAATCCATACCTGCAAAAAAATTCGGCATAATAACAGGGGAGACAATCCATTCCGCAAGGGAAAAATGCCCTGGTCTTGTTATGGTGCCTCCAAACTATTACAGGTATATAATGGCCAGTGATGCCATGGTGAATCTCCTTAAGGATTACTCTCCCCTGATTCAGCGTTATTCAATAGATGAGGTTTTTCTGGACTATTCGAATATGGACATCCCCTTTATGGATGCAGCAGGGGAAATGTCCAAAAAGATAGAGAATGAGCTGGGCTTTACGGTGAACATAGGGATTGGTCCCAACAAGCTTCTCGCAAAAATGGCTTCGGACTTTTCCAAGCCAAATAAAATCCATACACTTTTCCACCACCAGCTGGAAGAAAAAATGTGGAATCTTCCCGTTCAGGACCTGTTTATGGTGGGATCCAGAACTGCAAGGAAGTTAAACGGAAGGGGCATATTCACAATAGGTCATCTTGCTTCCCTGGACAGGGAATATATACATTCCTGGCTTAAAAAGCCAGGTCTTCTCATCTGGGAGTATGCCAACGGAATTGAAAATTCAGAGGTAAGAAGCGGAGGTACACCCATAAAGTCCGTGGGGAATTCAACCACCCTCCCCTTTGACGTGGAGACCCGGGAGGAAGCTCACAAGGTTCTCCTGGCAATATCTGAAATGATAGGCATGAGGGCAAGGGATCTTGAAATGTGCGGATGGGTTATTTCCGTATCCATCAAGAATCACCTCTTCTACTCCTGTTCACATCAGAAGAAGCTCACAGCTCCAACGGATGCAACTTCAACAATCTACAAATATGCTGCTCTTTTGTTTGATGAGCTTTGGGATGGGGAGCCTTTGCGACACCTTTCCATAAGTCTTTCGCAGCTCCAGTCCAGTGAATTCTTCCAGATTTCCATGCTGGAGCCCTTTGACAAGAAAAACAGAAGCCTGGACAGGACCATTGACTCTTTAAGGTCGAAATTTGGTCAGAATTCAATATATAGATCCTGCTTTCTCCATTCTGGAATTGACCCTGTAATCGGCGGCGTTGTCATGGAGGAGAGCTACCCCATGATGTCCAGCTATCTTTAGGAGGCATTTGCCATGAAAGTTCTGATGAAACCAATAGAAATGATTGCCTGGTTCAACGGCGAGAAGTTCCCTGTGCCCTTACGGTTCAGGCTACAGGCCGAGGACGGGTCAAATCTTGTGATAAAGATAGACCGCATCCTCTTCCAGGAGGAGGAGAAGCTTGCGGGGAACAGGATGGTTGTTTACAGGTGCGAGGGTGTTGTTCAGGAGCTCAACAAGGTTTTTGAGCTTAAGTATGAGATCCTTACCTGCAAATGGTTCTTATTTAAAATTTAATAATCAATTTTCATTGTATATATGCTTTGTAATAAATTATGCTTCTGTTTGTTACCCTTAATTCACAGATCACAATTCACAGATCACAATTTTTAAAGAGATTCAAGAAAGAAATGAAAAATAGTTGGTTAAGATAGATAATTTTTACCTATCATCTAGAGACAAAAAGAAAGGACATGTGTAACCCATGTCTTGAATCAAAAGTGTTACACATGTCCTGGTTAAATCTAAATCCTTTTCATTGTGAATTGAGAATCGTGAATTGAGGATTTTTTGCCTACTCCAATCTTTCCAAAATCTCCTCATAAAGGTCCTCTGTCCTCTGACTGTCCCTGAAATTAATCACAAAGAGCCTCTCCCCTGTCCTGATGTAGATAAAGGGCGGGGTGTTTTTCTGCACAAACATGGTTGAGATTTCTCCTCCCTCTATCCTGAAAGTTCCCCTTAAGGTGTTGCCCATACTGAGTCCATTTACCTGGTCTTCTATTCCAGGTAGCTCTTCCTGAATACCTACATCCTCAACATCCTCAAGATGTATGTCCCTTTTGTACAGTCCGCTTACCTGAATTCTGTCACCCTCTACCTGGACATCCGGATCCAGAACCACCACAAGGAGGACCCCAGCAACCAACACGGTCACCCCAAAGATAACCGACATCAGGGTTATTGCCCAGGACCTTCCCTTATTGCCATTTCTCCTATGCCCGATTTTATATGCCAAAACTCCCAGAAGGACAGCTGCTAAAAGTACAGGAATAAAAATCATGATTCCTCACCTCCAAAGGTTATAAACTCCTCAGTTCTATAAAAATCTATTCTCTCCTCAATGGGCGGATGTGAGCTGTACCAGAATTTGTACAACTCCGATGGTCTCGGCAGTCCAAGACTTTTTTCATACAGTTTTGTCATGGCGGTCACTGCGGATTCCCGGTCCTGTGCAAGTGATATCTGGTAAAGGTCCGCCTCCCTTTCAAAATACCTTGAAATGCCATTTGTCACAGGATTTCCAAGGAAAAGGAAGAGGTTCAAAAGAAGCAGCAATAGTGGTAAGGATGCATAGTTATAAATGTTCCTGAAGCCAAAGACACCTCCTGATGCTCCTAGAATCCAGTTTGCCGAAATGTTCATCAAATACAGAACGAGAAATATCCCCGCTGAGCCTGCAAGGATTCCCTTCCAGATATGCCCCCTGATATAGTGCCCCATCTCATGGGCCGCTATGCTAAGGACTTCCTCCTCCTGCAGGTTGTTCAGGGTGGTATCCCAAAATACAATCCTCTTACCAGAAAGGATTCCAGTCATATATGCATTCATGGTATTTGTATCCCTGCTTTTATCCACAACATAGATTTCCGCATCACCGATTCCCCCTCTTTGGAGCAGAAACTCCATGTCCTCCCTCAATTGTCCCTGGGGCAGTTGGGAATAGTTATTGAATACTGGATCGATGACAATTGGTGATATGAAAACCATAAAGATTGCTACGGGCACCGCCAGAACTCCCATGGGCAGCCACCATCCATCAGGCCTCCATTGAATTATCATATAGGGTATCCATATGAAAAGTGCAAGAATCCCTTTGTTTATGAGAAAACCCTTAAGGCTCAGTTCCAACCATCTGAGAAGAGTCTGATCCGTCAGACCATACCTGTGTCTTAGAATAAATGAGCTGTAGAAGCTTAAAGGCAAGTTTATCAGGTAAACAACTCCAAATATTGCAAGTCCCACAACCAGGCCGGAGATTGCCATCCCAAACCTTTCACCTGCAAAAACGCTAACCCTCTGGGCAAAGCCAGTGAATAGAAGCAAGAGAGGCAAAATGAATACAAGGGGCAATCTAATTGCCCAAAGCTTCAAGGCATCACTTCTCAGATTGAAGGCATCCTGTGAAAGCTCGGGATATTCCTTCCTTAGCTGCTCCATATTTCTATGCTCTTCCCTTATTACTGCAAACACAAACAATCCCAGCAATATGAAAAACACTATCATTGTGGCTATTAGTCTTCTGCTCATAAAAACACCCCCGACTATGGTTCTTTTCTCCTTTATTGTACCATAATAAGGGGTGTTCAACTATTCTTTTAGACTATATCTATTTTCCTCTCCAGCATATAGGCGGTTGCGATGAAGGCTCCTGCTATGAGAACAATCTGGAACAGGAGCCCCGGTATTGAAACCACTCCCTGTATTGACAGTGTACCTCCAAACTGTGAATCTATTCCCATGATGTAGGCTTCCTTCTGGCCAATCATTTCCATCCTGGAAAGGTCGAGATACATTGGCAGCTGCTTTGCAATGAACTCCTGAATATAGGTTACAATGCTTGTAAGGACAATAAACAGAATAAACCATAGGCTTCCTATCTTTCTGCTTTTTATGCTGACCCTGCTTACGGTTATGGCAAAGTATACCAGAAGGAGGGTAACAGCACTCTCCATCAAGGATGTAATAACTGAGCCCGCAAACAAGAATCCAAAATTGTCAATCTGTGCTGCTATCTTCCACAGCTCCCCGAATAGGTTGTACCCAATCAACATCTGGGCCAAAATCAGGTTGTATATGATTATTGATATGCCCATTACCGTTCCCCAGAATAGTGCTACAATGAGCTTGGACCCAAGAAGCTGGCCGCCACTTAATGGCAGGGAAAAGGTCAGGTATCCTCTGTCTTCGTAAAGCTCCCTTCTGTATGATGATATCAGATATACCATTCCTCCAATAATGGAGCCTATCAGTACAAATACCAATGCCACAACAAGAAATGCTATAAGTTCAGATTCCCTGGGCATTCCCCCAAGATATCTCAATGTGTTTCCCGCCTCTCTCCTGATAAAAAGCTGAATCCCTGTTGAGGCTCCCAAGGCCAGTATTATTGCTCCCATGAGGAACTTCATGGTCCCCCTCAATTCGTATTTTGCATATTTAAACATTCCTATTCCCCCTAGCCAAATATTTCCTTGTACAGGCCGTCAATCTGCATGTTCCTGTCTTCCCTTAAACGCTCCGCTTCCCCGGAAAGGATTATTTCTCCATCCCCCAGAAAAACCACCTGATCGAATATGTTCTCCATATCCCTTACAAGATGTGTTGTTATTATCATTGCGCTATCCTCTTTGTAATTGTCTATTATTGCATCCAGTATCTGGTCCCTAGCAACAGGGTCCACCCCTGCAATCGGCTCGTCCAGAATATATACCTTTGCTCTTCTGGAGAGTACAAGTGCCAGGTTAAGCTTTTCCTTCATTCCCTTGGACATGTTGCTGACCTTCATGGTCCTGTCAAGCTTCATGAACTGGAGGAGTCCTTCAGCTTTTTTCTCATCAAAGTCCTGGTAGAATTCCTGGAACATCTGAATAGCATCCTTAACACTCATCCAGCTATACAGTGGGTTTCTATCAGGCAAATAAGATATGACTGACTTTGTATGCACCCCAGGGCTTTGCCCATCGATTCTTATTTCTCCGGTATTTGGGTGAAGAAGTCCCATGAGAAGCTTTATCAAGGTTGTCTTTCCGCTTCCATTTGGCCCAAGAATACCAACCACCTTGCCTTTCTCTATTGATAGGTCAATATTCCTAAGAGCCTCTTTTCTGTCATATCTCTTGTTTAGTCCCTTTATCTCAACTATGTTCTCCATCATTTCCCCTCCAATATTGTTTCTTTTATTATTGCCGGTATCTCATCTCTGTTGTAGCCAAGCCTTTCCATGTCCTCCATAAAAGAGATGATCTTCTCTCTAGCCATGTTACCCTTAAGCTCCTCCAGTATGGATTCCTCCTCCGTGACAAAAGTACCCATGCCCCTTTGGGTAAATACAACATTCTCCCGCTCAAGCTCGCCATAGCTTCTTTGAATTGTATTGGGATTGACCTTAAGCTCCGTGGCCATATCCCGAACCGATGGAAGCTTTTCACCTCTCTTTAGAATTCCCGTTGCTATCCTAGTCTTTATTATCTCCACAATCTGAATATAAATTGGAAGTCCACTATCAAAATTCACATCTTCACCTCCAGACAAAAATTAACAACCCTGGTGTATTAGTTACATAGTACACTAGGGTTATAATACTGTCAATGGATTTTTGAAATTTTTTTTATCCTTACCACTTGATCTCCACGCCACCCATAATTGCCGCTCCCTTTATTACCAACACAGGAGCTGATGGATCATCAACAACGCCGGTTCTGTTTGAATATCCTCCCATGATTGGGGTCCCTCGCATTTCTACCCTCCAATGTCTTGGAACAATTATATCAATTCCACCAGCAATTGCCGTTGCCTCTATTTGGCAATGGTCCCCGGCCATATTTGCTCCGGTCAGGTCTAGCTTGATTCCTCCCATGATGGCTGTCAATCTTGCGCCCTTGAAGTTCTGGGAGCTGTTAATGGTGTCAACTCCAGACATCAATACCGTACGGTCCATGAAATCCTCACTGCTCAACGTCCAGTCGCCCTTTTCCCTGGTTCCTTCCTCATCTGGGTTTGTATCTCGGTGATATTCATAGTACTCCTTTTTTCCTCCCTTTGTAATCAAAAGGTTCAATCCCACAAATATCAGGATAACCGGGAAAATATACCTGAAAATATCCCCATCCAGCATATCCAGTCTGTTCAGCTGAAATATGACTCCCAATGAAAGTATAATAAGGTTGCCAAAGGTGGATGAATGTCTGTCCAGAAGTCCCAAAAGTCCTACCAGAATAAGTATGCTGGGCCAATATGTGCTTACAAGTTTTCCAAATGAGACCATTCCAAACTGATCCATCAAAAATCCAGCGCCTACAAGAATCAACAATATACCTACCAGATACCTACCTCTCATATCAATCCTCTCCTCACTTGCTCATGCTTCTACTTTTATCCGCACAGCTTCTCATTGCTTCCATCACTGCAGACCTGAAGCCTTCCTTCTCCAAGGTTGTTACAGCCTCGATTGTTGTCCCTCCAGGTGAGCAAACCTTATCCTTCAGTTCTCCCGGATGCACTCCCGTTTCAAGAACCATCCTTGCTGCTCCCATAACCGCCTGAGCCGCAAAGGTATACGCCTGCTTTCTCTGGATTCCTTGAAGCACCGCAGCATCTGCCATCGCCTCTATGAGCATATATACATAAGCTGGGGAAGACCCCGCTACGGCTGTGACTCCATCCATCTGAGCCTCCTCAACTATCTCCGCCCTACCAAAGGTTCTGAAGATGCTGAGTATCTCCTCCATTTCCTCTTTCCCAAAATCCTGGTCAACTGCAATTGCAGTCATTCCCTCTCCAACCATGGCAGGCGTGTTTGGCATTGCCTTCACATATCTTGTTCCCTCTGGAAGGTTTCGCTTAAGAAACTCCAGGGTTATTCCCGCCCCTACGGTTATTACGACAATCCCCTTCTTCAGATTGTCCTTGATATCTTCCATTACCTCCAGATGCTTGTGGGGTTTGACTGAAAGAATCAAATAATCTGACCTTTTTGCCAGCTCATTATTATCACTGTAGACCTTTATTCCGTACCTCTCACTTACTTTCTTTATTGTGTCTTCAGTTTTTGCAGAAGCAATTACATTTTCGTTTCCAACGATGCCTGATTTAAGCAATCCATTTATCATCGCCTGTCCCATATTACCCGATCCAATAAATCCTATGGTTTTATCCATTAAAGCATCCCTCCTGATAACAATATAACACATTAATACGCAAAAAAAAAGAAACCTTTCAGTTTCTTTTTAAGTCCTTCTAACAAAGGAAGTCTTGCATTTTGGACACTTTATATTGACTCTTCCCTTCTTCCTTGGAACCCTCAACTCCTGCCCGCAATTTGGGCATTTGAAATATTTATAATCCTTTGAATTCTTTGTCCTGTTTTTAAGCTTGAATAGCTTGTTCTTAATGGGCTGGTAGGATTTCAGGAACTTCTGATTCTCCATGTATCTCCTGTTGATATCTCTTGAGAAAATCCTGAAATAGCTCAGTCCAATGACAATCAAGCCAGCGGTGTTCAGTATGGAATATCCGGTAAGTATACTCGCCAGGATAAGTATCACACCTATTGTAACCATAAGGTTGGAAAGCTGGTCAACCCCGTACCTTCCCCTCATAAACTTCTGCAGCCAATTTCTCATAATCTCTCCCCTTCAAATTCATCTCAGGATAGATTATACCATACTGGATAACAAATACCTAGGATCCAATTATCCCTGAAGCCATCTTATTGCGTAATACGCATAGTAGGCCGCTCCTCGATAAAACATCGTCTCGTCAAAGTCAGTCTTTGGATGGTGATGCGAATAGGTATATCCATCTTTCGCACTGCCCATTGACATAATGGTCATAAAGGATGGCACTTTTTCACTGACAAAAGAAAAATCCTCAGATCCGCTTAGCATCCCATCATCCATGTATCCATCAAGAGGAAGGACATTTTCCCCGCCAAACAGTTCTTTTGCATAGTCAATTCCATTTTGTCTCATATCAGGGTCGTTGATAACCGACGGGCATTGGATTGTGTACTGAACATCCGCCTCCCCTCTGAAGGTTGAGGCAACACCCTTGCTTATCTGGACCAACCTGTCCTTTAAAAATTCCCTTGTTTCAGGATTCATAGTCCTAATGACTCCAATTATCTTGGCCTTGTCGGGAACAACATTGCCCGCATCCCCTCCAGACATGTGTCCAATAACGCAAAGAGCCTTTTCTCCAGGTTTGATTTCACGACTGATCATTTCCTGCAGGGCTATATGGGTGTGGGCTGCAATGTTCAAGGGATCCACCGCAGTGTGTGGCATGGCTCCATGGCCGCCTTTCCCTTGAATGTTTATATGGAATTCATCGGGTGCCATAGAAGCTGCACCCTCTTTTGGAACCAGTACTTTCCCAGGCTCAACATCCAAACCTGAAAAAACATGAATCATCATGGCTCCTTGGACCTCCGGATTTTCAAGAACCCCTTCCTCTACCATTGCCTTTGCTCCTGAGAGGACCTCTTCACCAGGCTGAAACATTAACTTTACATTGCCTGGTATTTCGTTCTCCATTGATTTTAGTATTTCTGCCGCTCCAAGCAAAAGACTGGTATGAACGTCATGTCCACATGCATGCATAGCCTTTCCCCGGGCTGAAAATGGAAGTCCCGTTTCTTCCTCAATGGGAAGTGCATCCATGTCAGCTCTAAGGAGTATTGTCTTTCCTTTTCCAGGATCTCCAATATTGGCAACAACTCCGCCACCTACATTCTGGGACTCTATTCCCAATTCCGCCAGCTTTTCCTGAACAAACTTGACCGTCATTGGCAGCTCCATAAAAAGCTCAGGATTGCTATGAAGATGCCTCCTGTTCTGGACAAGTTTTTCCTGAAGTCTTTCTGCCATTTCCATTACTTTCATTGAATCTGTCATAATTACATCTCCCTTGTCTATAATCTGATTGTACCGATTCCCTTACCACCCTTCTTCGATTCATACAAAGCCAGGTCAGCTCTTTTCAAGCCATCCTCAAAGCTCTTGTCACCTTCCCTGAAAAATGTTGCACCGATGGATGTTGTTACACTTACTTTTGCATGTTCAAGTTCAATTTCAACGCTTTTTACTGCTTCAAGAACCTTTGATATTACCGTCTGGATTGAATCGGGGTTCATTCCATCCAACAGAATGACAAACTCCTCACCGCCCCATCTGTAAATGGTATCGGTCTCCCGTATTGAGTCCCTGATGCTATTGACCACTTCAACAAGAACCCTGTCTCCTGCATCATGTCCATAGGTATCGTTGATATGCTTGAAGTCATCAAGATCCATCAACAAAATTGCACATTCTCCTCCACCGCTGCTGAACCTGTTGAATCTCTCCTTTAGCCTCTGCATACCTGCACGTCTGCTTTTTGCAGATGTCAATTCGTCCGTAGCCAGCTCTTCCTTCAGCTCCATGTTTGACATCCTGAAATATCTTTCCTCAAGTATAAGGAACCAGACCATTCCAATTGCTAAGATCACCAGTCCAGACCCAAGCAGAACCACCATTGACTTCCTTACCTCTCTCTCGCTGGCCTCTCTTGCACTTTCATAGTATGCATCTATTGTATCGTAGTAAATTCCCATTGCAATAATCCAGTCATAGTCTTGGTAAAGTCTGGCATAGGATAATTTCTCACCTATCTCATCAGATTCAAGCTTCTTGAAGTTATATGTGAAGAAAACCTCTCCGTCCTCCCTGATACCCTCGAGCTCTTCCAGGTAGGGAAGATTCCCTGCTATGTCCTCCGTGCTTGTTGAAAGGAGAGTTCCCTCCGTTTCCTTGAGATTTGGATGGATCAGCCTTTTGGCGTACTTATCTCCTCCATTGTAATCCAAAATCTCATTTACCCACAGGTAGGCCTCCTGGAAATAAATCTCCCTGTAGACCTTCTCCCTAAGTTCCAGCTCAATCTGACCTTTTACGGTATCCCTTAGGACAAACAAGGATATTATATACCGTCCGTATTGAAGCTCCCTGCTGAACTCGATGATTTCCTCTTCCTTGATCTGTATCGAGAAAGGCAGGCCTTCGGGGCTTGAGAAAACAATATTCCCGGAAGCATCCTCTATGACTATATCCAGCAGATGGCTATTATCAGGCTGTGAGAAGTATCTGACCATATCATCTAGTTCAAGGTCTGGATATGCTTGGAAATAACCGACAATACGGTCCAGCTTGGTCTCAAGAATCCCTTCCTGTCTGCTTCTTATTTTATCTACGGCCTGGATAGTATTTGCAACTGTATCCTTAAGGAAGTCTTTCTTGATGTTGATAATCTCATTTCTGGTATACTCAGCGTAGGTTTCACCCAAGCTGTTTATTCTTTCTGTGAATATTCCCGCCACAATAATTGCAAAAACCAGAAAAAGGCCAGCACCAAAACCCAGGTACCGTTTACGTACCTGGTCCAGGTCTTTGTATCTATGTAAAATCCTATTAAACATGGCATACCTCCTATTAATTGAGTTATGTCAGTAATTATATCAAATTCTGCGACACTTTGCACCCTAAAAGTGAATAAGAGAAAAAAACAAACCCCGGTCAACCGGGGTCATCTTCCTATCCATACAAATTATAGAGCTTCTCGAAGGCTCCGAAGGATCTCTTTATCATTTGAGGATCCACACAATATGAAATTCTCACATATCCCGGGCATCCAAAATCATCAGCCGGCACAATTAAAAGGTTAAGCTTTTTAGCCTCTTCTGCGAAGTTCCTTGAATTCTCCTCCAGAGCCTCCACAAATAGATAAAATGCTCCATCGGGCTTGACGCAATTATATCCAATTTCGGTCAAGCCTTCATAGAGGAGCTTTCTGTTGGCATCATAAAGGTCAATATCCGATGTCTTTCCCATACATTTCAGAATGACCTTCTGGAACATGCTTGGAGCACATACATATCCAAGAGAACGGCCTGCCCCATTCACTGCAGCGTAAACCTCCTTTGCATTTACAAGGCTGTCCGGAACCATTATATACCCTATTCTCTCACCTGGAAGAGACAAGGACTTGCTGTAGGAGTAACAAACAATCGTATTGTCATAGTAATTTGGGACAAATGGCACCTCTACTCCATCGTACACGATTTCTCTGTAGGGTTCATCCGATATCAGATATACAGTGCTGCCATACTCCTCAGACTTGCTTTTTAAAAGCTCTGAAATGGACCTGATTGTCTCTCTTGAATAAACCACCCCTGAGGGATTATTTGGTGTGTTTATTATTACCGCCTTGGTTTTTGGTGTGATTGCTTCCTCAAGCTTTTCCAAATCAATCTGGAAGGTCTTTGTATCTGCAGGCACCTCTACAATCCTTGCACCAGCATTTCTTATGAATACCTTGTACTCCGGAAAATAGGGTGCTATTATGATAACTTCATCCTCTGAATCTGAAACCAGAGCCTTTAAAGTAATTGTAAGGGAGGCTGCAGCACCACATGTCATATAAAAGTTATCAGCCCCAAGGCTGGTGTTATATGTACTGTTCATCTGCTCAGCAAGTCCTTTCCTTACATGGACATCCCCCTGTGCCGAGGTATATCCATGAATTTCAGATGATTTGGAAGTTTGAAGCAACTCAATTATTGCTTCCTTTACACATTCAGGTGCCGGTACTGTCGGGTTTCCGATGCTGAAATCAAATACATTTTCACTTCCAACTATTTCAGCCTGCTTTTTTCCGTATTCAAACAGCTCCCTTATGGCCGACCTTTTTGAACCCAGCTCATACATCTCCTTTGATATCATTAGCTTTTCCTCCTCCGCTCTTTATACCTTCATTATACCAGGTAAACGTTTGCACCGCCAATGGAAAATGAAAATATTCCTTCCTAGGCAAAAGGGCTCCGGATAACCGGAGCCCAAAATCTTACTTGTCCATATGAATGCTCATTTTTTCCTTCAGTACCGCCTGTGCTGCCGCAAGTCTTGCTATGGGAACCCTGAATGGTGAACAGGAAACATAATCCAATCCTATTCTATGGCAGAATTCTACTGAACTTGGTTCTCCTCCATGCTCTCCACATATCCCCAGCTTAATGTTTTCTCTGGTCTTTCTTCCAAGCTCCACGGCTATTTCCATCATCTTGCCGATACCCTTCTGGTCAATCACCTCAAATGGACTCTTGTCGAATATTCCCTTCTCAACATATTCATTGAGGAATTTTCCAGAATCATCCCTTGAGAATCCAAATCCCATCTGGGTAAGGTCATTTGTACCGAAGCTGAAGAATTCAGCTTCCTCGGCAATCTCATCAGCAGTTATGGCCGCTCTCGGAATCTCAATCATTGTTCCTATCAGGTACTTGATTGAGTCATTTCTCTCAGTGAAAACAGCCTCTATCTCCTCCAGCACCTGCTTTTTAACATAGGCAAGCTCCTTGGCATCCCCAATAAGCGGAATCATAATTTCAGGTACGATCTCCATTCCATCCTTTACCTTGTAGTCCAAGGCCGCCTCTATAATCGCTCTGGTTTGCATCTTGGCAATTTCCGGATAGGTTACTGCAAGCCTGCACCCTCTATGACCCATCATTGGATTTACCTCTGCAAGATCGTTGATGGTATCCTTAAGGTCTTCGAAGGATATGTTCATTGATTCCGCAAGGCTTTCAATGTCCTCCTTCTTGCTTGGCAGGAACTCATGTAGTGGTGGATCCAATAGTCTTATGGTTACAGGTCTCCATTCCATTACCTGATATATCTCATAGAAATCCTTTCTTTGCAGTGGAAGAAGCACATCCAATGCCTTTTGTCTCTGGCTCTCATTGTTGGAAACTATCATTCTTCTAACAGCAGGAATTCTATCCTCATCAAAGAACATATGCTCCGTTCTGCAAAGTCCAATCCCTTCAGCTCCGAATTTCACGGCCGCTGCAGCATCCCTTGGGGTGTCTGCATTTGTTCTTACCTTCATTCTTCTCACTTCATCAACCCATGACATGAACTCACCGAATTGACCAGAAAGCTCAGGCTGGACCTTTGCTATTTCTCCTGTGTAAACCGTACCTGTGGTACCGTCCAGTGACAGGTAGTCTCCTTCATGAAGTGTCAGTTCTCCTGCCTTGATGACCTTTGACTCCTCATCCACTCTTATTTCACTGCAGCCTGCAACGCAGCACTTGCCCATGCCCCTTGCCACAACAGCCGCATGGGATGTCATTCCACCTCTTGCAGTGAGAATTCCCTCAGCACCTACCATTCCTTCAATATCCTCAGGTGATGTCTCCTGTCTTACAAGAAGGGTCTTCTCCCCCCTGGCCTTTGCTTCCACCACATCCTTGGCATGGAAGTACACCTTGCCTGATGCTGCACCTGGGGATGCAGGAAGTCCCTTGGCAATAACAGTGGCCTCACCAAGAGCCTTTTGGTCAAAGGTTGGATGTAGCAGCTGATTAAGCTGGTTTGGCTCGATTCTAAGTATAGCCTCTTCCTTTGTTATGATTCCATCCTTAACAAGATCCACCGCAACATTGATTGCCGCATGTGCAGTTCTCTTTCCAGTTCTGGTCTGAAGCATGAAAAGCTTACCTTTTTCTATTGTAAACTCAATATCCTGCATGTCCTTGTAGTGGCTTTCCAGTATTTCTGTAACCTTGGCAAATTCCTCAAATACCTCAGGCATAATATCCTCAAGCTCAGATATGGCCTTAGGTGTTCTTATACCTGCTACAACATCCTCACCCTGAGCATTCATCAAAAATTCTCCGTATATCTTGTTTTCTCCATTGGCTGGGTTTCTTGTAAATGCAACTCCCGTTCCTGAAGTGTCTCCCATATTTCCATATACCATTGATTGTACGTTTACAGCAGTTCCAAGATTCGATGGAATGTCGTGAAGCCTCCTATATATTACAGCTCTTGGGTTATTCCAGGATGAAAATACCGCTTCTATTGCCAATTGAAGCTGATCTATTGGATCTTGTGGGAATGGTTGTCCCTTCTCCTCCTTGTAGATTTTCTTGAAACTCTCCACAAGTCCCTTAAGGTCCTCCGCATCCAGTTCAGTGTCCAGCTCAACCCCCTTTTTGTGCTTCAGAGCTTCCATTTCAGAGTCAAACCTTCTCTTGGGTATCCCCATTGCTATGTCAGAGAACATCTGGATGAATCTTCTGTAGCTGTCATATGCGAATCTCTCGTTCCCCGTTGAATTTATCAAGCCTACAACAGACTTGTCATTAAGTCCAAGGTTTAGGATTGTATCCATCATCCCCGGCATTGAAAATACCGCCCCTGACCTTACCGATACCAGCAGTGGGTTGCTTTCGTCAGAGAATCTCTTGCCCAGAGTCTTTTCAACTTCCTCCAGATGGCTGTGAATTTCCTCAATAAGTTCAGGCCACAGCTTTTCTCCCTCTTCATAAAACCTGGTACAGGCGTCCGTAGATATGGTGAAGCCTGGAGGTACCGGCAATCCTATATTTGTCATCTCCGCAAGGTTTGATCCCTTGCCACCCAACAAATTCTTCATTTCCTTTGAACCTTCACTGAAACTATAAACATACTTGTTTCCCATGTCATTCCCCCCTTGTTTTTCTAAGACAGTCTCAATACAGCATTGATCCCTAAATTTAAAATTACCAATATGGATGATTATAGCACAGGATTATATAGTATGTCACATTATTTTTTAGTATATACTAAATATCCTGCATTTTAGGATATTTACCCACAAAGCCCATAATTATAGCTTCCAGTACCGAATTTGTGCGTTAGTTCACGGTGGTTTGTTTGTTATTTCTCAGACACACTTATTGACATATGTTTAGGACTTTTGTCCCAAACTTTATCCAGTGTCCATTTTTAGCCATTTCGCGATTTGTATTTGCATTGATACCTCTTGATATGTGTTTAACATAGTGGTAAAATAAACCCGTTGAGTAATTTGTTACATAATACATATTTCAAGGAGGTTACATAATGGCAGAGAACAAACAGATTTCCCGTAAGGACTTTATGAAGGGCGTTGGTGTTACTGTAGCTGGGGTTGCAGTAACTGGAGGACTTGGTGGACTGCTAACAGGCTGTGCGGCACCAGAGGCAGCAGCAGACACCACTACTGCTCCAGAGTGGCCACTACCCTATCAGAAGCTTGATGCTGATGCAGTAAGAGAGAGAGCCTACAATGCATATTTCGAAAAGGGTGGCTGAGGTATTGCAGTTTCCGAAGGGTTCTTCGGTGAATTGGCAGAAAAGGTTGGATATCCATTCGACCACATCCCACCTCAGGCTTTCATAACTGCAGCAGGCGGATACGGACAGGCTAGTCTTTGCGGTACAGTAGGTGTTGCAGCGGCATGTATTGGATCAGTATGCGATGCAGACACTTCAAAGAAATTGCTTGCAGAGATTTCAAAGTGGTACAAGAATGCTGAATTTCCAATGTACCAGCCAGAGCATGACCTTCAGACTACAGTTGCAGGATCAGTAATGTGCGACGTATCAGTAGGAGAGTTCATGGAGGCTACGGGATTTGAATACGGCTCAACTGAAAGAAAGGCAAGATGTGCAGGTACTGCAGCTGATGTTACAGGCAAGATTGTAGAAATGCTTAATGCGGAGCTTGCATAATGGGTAGACTGGGCGCGCCTGAGCTTATACTCATTCTCGCAATAGCATTGGTTATATTTGGGCCTGCAAAGCTGCCTGAAATAGGGAAATCCCTGGGAAGGGCACTTGGAGAGTTCAAGTCACAGGCCAACAAGGTTACAGAGGAGTTTTCAACAGAGGATAAAAAGGAAGCATAAGCTTTAATAATGGGAGGATGGATATGGGACCATCCTCCCATTATTATTTTTTTTTTTATAAATTTCGTTATTTTTTTTACATTATAGGTTGCCATCTTTAATATCATATGTTAAAATCTTATCAGTGTTAGATACATACATTTCAATTTATCTAAGGGAGGATACATAATGTCAGAAAACAAACAAATTTCACGTAAGGACTTTATGAAGGGCGTAGGTGTTACTGTAGCAGGAGTTGCAGTGACAGGAGGTCTTGGAGGATTACTAACTGGATGTGCAGCACCAGAGGCAGCAGCAGATACAACTACTGCTCCAGAATGGCCATTTCCATACAAGAAGCTTGACCCAGCTAAAGTAGAGGCAAGAGCTTTCAAGGGCTATAAAGAAATGGGTGGCTGAGGCGTTGGCGTTGCTGAAGGGTTCTTCGGCGAAATGGCAGACGTAGTTGGATATCCATATGACCACATTCCACCAATGGCATTCGTTTCTGCAGCAAGCGGATACGGACAGGCAAGCCTTTGTGGATGTATAGGAGTTGCAGCGGCATGTATAGGTACAGTATGTGATGCAGACACTTCAAAGAAATTGCTTGCAGATCTTTCAAAATGGTACAAGGAAGCTGAATTCCCAATGTACCAGCCAGAGGGGCTTAATCTTCCAACAACTGTTGCAGAATCAACACTTTGTGAGGACTCAGTAGGTAACTTCATGGAGGCATCAGGAGTTGCTTATGGAGATCCTGAAAGAAAGAGCAGATGTGCTGGTACTACAGCTGACGTAGCCAAGAAAATGGTAGAGCTTCTTAACGAGACGTTGGCATAATGGGTAGACTAGGTGCACCTGAGCTGATTCTTATTCTTGCAATCGCTCTTGTTATATTTGGACCCTCTAAGCTGCCGGAAATTGGGAAATCCCTTGGAAAGGCCCTTGGAGAGTTCAAGTCACAGGCTAACAAGGTGACTGAGGAATTTTCAGCAAATGAAGAGGCAAAGGGTTAAGAAAAAAATCAGGAGCTGCATATCAATTTTAAAGATAGCAGCTCCTTTTTTCATGCCATGATATTCATAAATCCCTTGCTGATGCTTACAATTATTGCTGCGGCAATAAGGTTTCCCACAAGAATTGCTGGAAATGCCCACTTGAATCTCATGTCCAGAAGGGCTGCAGCAAGGCTTCCGCTCCAGACACCAGTTCCAGGCAAGGGAATCGCAACTATTACAACCAGTGCCCATGCACCGTATTTCTGGATTCTGTGACCATTGTTGTTTATGGACCTGTCAGTAAGATGGTTCACCAGCTTTCTGAAGGTCTTTGTCTTCTTCAGATGGTTGAAGATTGGCCTTATTGTAAACAGAATAAATGGCACCGGTATCATGCTTCCAATAAAGCTTATTATTGTGGCATGCAGCGGACTAAGTCCCAGGGATATCCCCACCGGTATTGCCCCTCTAAGCTCTATTATGGGCATTGCAGCCGTCAGCATAACCGTCAGCTCAATGGATAGGAATTCTATAAGATTTTTAACTATTGCTTCCATTCTCTCACCCTGTCATCATATTTTATCTTGTTCAGTATAACCAACAAATAATTCACTGTCAAACCTTTAGAAATTCTAAAATAGAGGGTATAGGTACCTAAAAGGCATCAGGGGGAGGTTTGAAAATGGAAAAAGGATTCATTAACATTTACACTGGAAACGGCAAGGGTAAGACAACCGCAGCCTTTGGCCTGGCCGTAAGGGCTGCACTGGCTGATAAAAAGGTCTATATCGGTCAGTTTGTAAAGGACATGAAATACAGCGAAACAGGGATTTCAGATTACCTGAAGAACATAGTGATAGAACAGCTTGGCAATGGCTGCTACATCTATTCCAAGCCAAGCCAGGAGGACATCGAAAAAGCAAAGGAATCCCTCCACAAATGCTCAGGGATCCTAAAAAGCAACCAATATGATCTGGTAATCCTGGATGAGGTTATAATTGCAATATATCTGGGACTTCTGGATGAAGACCATGTAATTGAAGTGGTTTCAGGTAAGCATCCCAATGTAGAGGTTGTCCTGACGGGCCGGTATGCTTCCAATAAGCTGATCCAAATGGCCGACCTTGTCACGGATATGCAGGAAATCAAGCATTACTACACAAAGGGTGTACTTTCCAGAAAGGGTTTTGATTGCTGAAATGCTACTATTTCTTAAAGTTGGGCTTCCTTTTTTCCAGGAATGCCCTCACTCCCTCCTGCCCTTCTTCGGTGGTGCATAGGGTTGCAAAATGATAGTTTGTAAGTTCAAGTGCATCCTCAAACCTCATGTCCTCCATCTGATAGAATGAGCTTTTACCCAGCTGCATAGCCAGGGGACTTTTAGCTGCAAGCTTAGCCGCATATTTCCTGGTTTCCTCCTCCAGATCCTCGGCCTTGACAACCCTGTTCACAAGTCCTATCCCAAGTGCTTCCTCAGCTCCTATAAGGTCTCCTGTCATTATCAATTCAAGTGTTCTTTTTCTACCAAGACTTTTATACAGTGGAACTGCAGGACCCATGCAAAACAATCCGACATTTATCGCCGTAGCTCCAAACAGGGCATTGTCTGCAGCAATTGCCAGGTCACAGGCTGCCACAAGACCAATTCCATTTGCCACTGCTATCTTGTGAACAGATGCAACCACAGGCTTCTTCATCCTGGCGATGGTCATGTTCATCTGCTCCATAAGCCGTACCCATTGGAGATACTGGTCCATGTCCTTGCCATCCACGTAGTTTACATCTATTCCCGTACAGAAGTTTCTTCCATTTGCATTTATTACAACAACATTGACCTCATCATTTTCGTCCATTTCCCTTAAGGCACTGTTCAACTCCTCCGCCATGGGAATGTTGAAAGTATTGTTGGCTTCTGGTCTGTTAAGTGTAATGGTTCCGATCATTTCCTCAACTGCTGTAATTACAGTGGTATAATCCATCATTTACCTCCTTTGGGCCTCCTGCAGGCTTTCCCATTCTTCCATAACCTTGATTATTTCCTTCTCCATCTCTTCCTTTTTCCGATAAAGCTCCATTAGCTCCTCTGGATTATTGTTGTATTCCTCCATCAGCCTTGTCAATTCCTCCAGCTGCCCCTCCTTGTCCCTGATTTCCATTTCAAGCCTATCCAGCTTCTGTGTGTGGTCTGGTCTTCTGGCGGGCTTTTTCTTTCGCTCAGCCATTTTGTTTTCCGAAGGATCCTTTTGCTTTTCAAGGAGCTTTCTCTTTTCCCGCTTTTCCATATAGTCATTGTAGCCAAAGGGGTATATCTGGTACCCCTCCTCAAGCACAATGATCTTGGTTGAAACCCTTTCAACGAAATATCTGTCATGGGAAACAAACAGTATTGTCCCTTCAAAGTCCAGCAGGGTGTTTTCAAGTACCTCCCTTGTGTCAATATCCAGATGATTGGTGGGCTCGTCAAGAATCAGCAGATTGATTCTCGTATATAGAAGAGAGCATAGCTTCAGTCTTGACTTCTCACCTCCCGATAGAACCCTGATCTTCCTGAAGACATCGTCACCAAAGAACAGAAGCCTAGCAAGCTCGTTCCTGGCCTCCTGCTCGGTGATTCCATGGGTTCGTGTGAAGTGCTCAAGTATTGTCATGTCCTCATTGGGGAAGGTTATATTCTGGGGAAGATACCCGATTTTAACCTTTGAACCGTATCTTATGTTTCCATCATCCTGCAAATCCTTCCCAAGGATAATATTGAGCAGGGTGCTTTTTCCAGTCCCATTTGCACCCATTATGCAAAGTCTGTCCTGATAATATAAGGTAAATGTAATATCCCTGAATAGCCTTTTCCCAGGGAAGGCTTTTGAAAGATCCTCCACATCCAGGACTATTTTCCCAGTTCTTTGGACACCTGAACCATCCAGACGGATTTTTCTCTTTTCCTCCTGAGGCCTATCAACAACCTCAAGCTTGTCCAGCCTCTTTTCAAGCTCCTTTGCCCGCTTGTACATCTTTTCGCTGTCCCTCATTGCGCCCCATATTCGGTACCGTTCAATCTGCCTTTCCATCATGTCAATTTTCCGTTGATTGTTCATGTATTCCCTGTATTCAATCTGGAAGCGCCTTTCCTTTTCTTCCACGTAATATGAGTAGTTTCCATTATAAATGCTGGCTCTTGTGGGTTCCAGCTCGATCACCCTGTTCACAACCCTATCAAGAAAAACCCTGTCATGGGAAACCATCAATACAGTTCCCCTATATTGAATCAGGAACTCCTCCAGCCACTCTATTGAATCCATATCCAGGTGATTTGTCGGCTCATCCAGAAGCATCACATCCGGCTCCTGCAGGAGGAGCCTGGCCAAGAGGACCCTGGTCCCTTCTCCACCGCTAAGCTGTTCAAAGGGCTTGTTCATAAAATCCTGAGGTATTCTCAATCCCTGCCTGACCTTATCCATGTTTACCTCAACATCATACCCTCCATAGAGCTCATATTTTTCAATCAGGGATGAATACCTGGCCATTGATTTCTCCAGCTGGCTTCCCGATTGTTCCTTCATTGCAACCTCCACATCACGGAGCTGCTTCTTTATATCCCATATATCCTCAAAGGCCTGTTCCAGAACCTCCCTTACGGTGGTTCCCTCCTGACAGCTGAAAATCTGATGAAGATAGCCAAGGGTAACCCCCTTTCCCAATGTAAGGGTTCCCTCCTGATAATTCTCCTCGCCCATTAGAATTTTCATAAGAGTGGTTTTCCCACAGCCATTTTGTCCAATCAAGCCAACCCTTTCACCTGATTGCAGATCAAAGGATATGTTTTCAAAAACCATTTCGGCTCCATAGTATTTCTTAAGCTTTGATACACTGCACTGTATCATCCGCATCGCCTCCAATCTATCTTGTCTTTGCTGATTTTAATGTTTTGTATTATTATATACTAAAGGAGTTGATTGTTATGTCTGATAAAACAAACGCCGCTAGGCTATGTGACAATGCTGGCATTGAATATGCATTGATCCCCTATGAGACTGAGGACGATAATGTTGATGGAAAATCCGTTGCAAAAAAGCTTGGCCTGTCAGAGGATGAGATATTCAAAACCCTTGTAACAATTGGAAAAAGCGGAGAGATTTATGTATTCGTAATTCCGGTTTCAGGCGAGCTGGACCTTAAAAAGGCTGCCAAGGCCAGTGGTGAAAAATCCATGCACATGCTGCCCCTAAAGGAGCTCCTTCCTGTAACAGGCTATGTAAAGGGCGGTTGCTCTCCTCTGGGAATGAAAAAGAATTATCCTACGATTTTTGATGAAACAATCATCCTTTTGGACCGTATTACCTTCAATGCTGGAAAGGTAGGTCTTCAGCTGCAGCTAAAGGTTATGGACCTCCCTGAGATTCTTGACTACAATATTGCTGATCTGATCAAGACTAGCTGAAATATCCCACAATTATTGATGCCAGGAGGAATATCACCCCAAGTGCGGCGAAAATTACAACCAATCTAAATCTTGGGTCTGGTCCCTTATTGAAATTGTTCATATGATTACCCCCCAAATTTACTTTTGAGTTTATTATAACATGAACTTACAATTCACGATTCAAAATTCACGATTCAAAATTAAAAAATCCTACCTTATCAATTAAATTTATCAAAATCTTAGAGTTTGGATAATCCTATTGTTGGGTGAATGCAACTCGCAATGAAAAAACCAGAACATTAATACTTCTATGTTCTGGCTAATCTCAAATTAAATCTTGTAAACTGTGAAATGTGAATTGAGAATTGAGAATTATTATCTATCCTGGCAGATGGATAGCCCTTCCGAAAACCGATTCAGCGGCTTCGTGTATTGACTCTCCCACCGTCGGGTGAGCATATATTGTCGTTAAAAGCTCATCCACAGTTGCCTCCAGCCTTATCGCAACTGCTGCGGCAGCTATTAGCTCCGTGGCACTGCTCCCTGCTATATGAACCCCCAGGACCTCTCCAGTCCCCTCATCAGCCACAATCTTCACAAGCCCTCTAACATCTCCAGTGATGACCGCTTTGCCATTTCCATACATTGGGAATCTGCCTACTTTTATCCTGTAGCCTTTTCCCACGGCTTCCTTCTCGGTCATTCCCACAGCTGCAAGCTCAGGCTTTGTGTATACTGCATATGGTATGGTCCTGAAATCCATTGCCATTCTTTTTCCCATTATGAGCTCCGCCACCATCAACCCTGATGCAGAGGCCACATGAGCAAGCTGGACTCCTCCGGTGCAGTCGCCTATAGCATAGATGTTGTCCACATCTGTCTTAAACAACCTGTCAACCTGAATGGCCCCTCTTTCTACATTGACGCCAATATCCTCAAGCCCCAAATCATCACCGGCAGGCTTTCTTCCCGTTGCCATAAGCACCTTCTCCGCCTTAATCCCGATGGCTTCCCCATGGTTTTCAGCCGATACCATAAGTCCTGCATCAGCCTTTTCTATCTTGAGCACCTTGGTTGATTTATGGATTTTTACTCCGTTTTCAGCCAATGCACCCTCTAGACTTTCAACTATTTCACTGTCCATGTTTGACACCAGGTCAGGCAGCATCTCAACTATTGTTACCTCTGTGCCCAGGTTTGAGTATATGTTGGCAAACTCAACACCAATTACACCACCGCCTATAATACAGAGGCTTTTAGGTATCTCCTCAAGACTCATGGCTTCCCTGCTGGTAACAACTCCCTCCAGGTCATGACCTGGAACGGGAATAACTATTGGCTTTGATCCAGTGGCCACAATGGCCCTGTCAAAGGATACCCGTTTGCTTCCACCACCTGCAAGGTCAACCTGCAGGCTGCTTCTTGATGCAAATCTTGCACTTCCTTCAACAACCTCAATATTTCCAGACCTGAGAAGGTTTTTAACCCCTTCCACAAGCTGTGTTGCCACAAGGTCTTTTCTGATTTGAAGGTCTTTCCAATTTATCTTCAGGTTCTCCATTTCCAATCCCAGGGATCCTGCATCGGTTTTCAGAAGATGAAAGATATCTGTTGAATGGAGAAGAACCTTTGTTGAAATACAGCCTGTATTAAGGCATGTACCTCCAATATATTCCTTTTCAACAAGGACAACCTGGGCTCCAAGCTGAGCAGCCTTAACAGCAGCCACATAGCCTCCCGGGCCTCCTCCGATTATTGCAATCTTCATGATATCCCCCCTAAAGCAGTATTTTCAGTGGATGCTCCAGCATTTCCTTGAGCCTTGCCAGGAACATGGCTGCAACTGCACCGTCAACTGTTCTATGGTCAGCAGTAAGGGACAGCTTCATGATAGGCCTTGTACACACACAGCCTCCAGCAAACACCGGAGTATCTATGATGGCATTTACTCCAAGGATCGCTGATTCCGGCTGATTTATAATGGGAGTAAAGCTCTCTATCCCAAACATTCCGATGTTTGTGATGGTGAAGGTTCCACCCTCTATCTCATCGGTCATAAGCTGATTTGTTTTCGCCCTATAGGACAGGTCCTTGATCTCATCTGATATTACTCCAAGTTTCTTCACATGGGCGTTCTTTACCACTGGAACCAAAAGTCCATCCTCCAGTGCAACTGCCACTCCCATATTCACATAATTTCTCATTATGATTTCATCCCCATCCAGGGAGCAATTAAGGTAAGGATGCTCCAAAAGAAGCAAGGATGTAACCTTTACAATGAGATCCGTATAGGTTATGCTTCGTTCACTTTTCAGTTCCTCACGTAATGCCTTTAGGTTTGTCATATCCACGGATATTGTGAAATTAACCGTTGGTGCTGTTTGAGCGCTTTCACTCATCCTTTCACCAATAATCTTTCTCATGGTGGTCAGTGGGATTCTTCTATCTTCAGGCTGAGCCATGGATGCATACTGGGAATCCTTGTCTGCACGGACAACATCATCCTTCATAATACGCTTTTCACCGGATATGCCAGCAACATCAACACCTTTTTCCTTTGCAACCTTTTCAGCTGTCGGGCTCGCCTTGAACTTGCCCTTGTTCTCAATTGCGCTTTTTACATCATCCAGAACAATTCTACCACCAGGTCCTGTTCCCTCTACCATCTCAAGGTCCAAGCCCTCCTCCTCAGCAAGCTTTCTGGCCACAGGAGAAATCCTCACCTTGCCTGTCCTTTCAATCTTTTTCTCCACTTCCGGTTCCTTTTCAACCTCAGGAGCCTTGTCCTCCACCTTTGTACTTTCGGTACCAGCCGTTTCAGTCAGTAATGCAGATATGTCCTCATCCGCGCCACCAATGATCCCAACAGCTTCCATTATAGGAACCGTCTGTCCTTCCTTTACGATTATCTTCCTAAGTACTCCATCGTCCGTTGCCTCAGCATCATTTGTTATCTTGTCAGTTTCTATGCTGAACAATTTTTCCCCAGACTTGATTGGGTCTCCCTCTGCCTTGTACCACTTGGCAAGCTTACCCTCTTTCATTGTCAGACCCAGCTTGGGCATCACTATCTTCTTTGCCATTTTACCTCCTCCTCCGGTGTCACCGGTTAAAAAATCCATTCATCTGTGCAGATTCGATAGTTCTTTTTATGTTGACCCGGTAGGGCCCATCTCTTGTTATCTTAAACTGGAAGGTGTCACCCTTCTTAAAGGGAAGCTCCCTTTCACCATCAAGGGCCATGATGCCCTTGTAGTCCATGGTCATTGAAAACATTTCCTCCAAAGGATGTACTATCGGCTCATCCACCCTTATTTCCTTCATGGTTCCAGCTGCGATAGGTGCAACCAGCTCGTTATGACCGGTATTCACATTGATGGATGCACCAAAATCATCCTCTTCCCTCACTATTTTCTTGACTCCCACAATGGTTGAAAATCCAATGGAGGCAGGGTTTGCCCTTGACACAATAACCCTTTGAATGTCAGCTGGATTCCATATTGCCCGGGAACCAATATATTTCTGCTTTGAAATTACGCAATCCACCAGTGCAATATCCACCATCTTTCCATCCTTGTAAATCTCTATTCTCTTATCTCTTCTGCAGGTTTCCCCCATGTCGCATACCTTAGTTGAAATTGCAGCTGCAGCGATTCCAACAACGGTACCTTCAAGCATCTCTGGATAGACATTATTCGTCCCGGTTGAAATGCTTATTAAAGGAGTGCAGGTGATTGACTTGGCTACAGCCCTGCTGGTTCCATCTCCTCCCAAGGCTATGATACACCTTACCACCTTCTCCTCCATAAGCTTTGCAGCAAGTATTGTGTCTTCCACACTTCCTCTGACCCTCATGTCCAGTATCTCAACAGGAATATGCAGCTCCTTTGAACCCATAAGGTCCTCAGCGGCCTTGTATCCTATCAAAAATGTATCAGGCATTACTAACACACCTGTAACACCGGCTCCCTGGGCAGCCAGAATAATCCTCTTGACTATGTTCACCTTTTCATTGTTATCAACAACAGTTGCATGGGAGACAAGCCGTCTGATGTCCTTTCCCGATGCAGGATTAGCAATAATACCTATTGTACTCATCTTATCACCCCTTGGGGGGAGGCAACAATTGTTGCCCCCATCTAGAACATCTTCTTGACAGCTGTCACTATATCATCTGCACTTGGTACATAATACTGCTCAAGAACCGGTGAAAATGGAACCGGCGTATTCATTGCACATACCCTCAGTACAGGCGCATCCAGATAGTCAAAGCCTTCCTCAGCTATTATTGCAGCTATTTCTCCTGCAAAGCTTCCCCTCTTGTTCTCCTCTGTAGCTATTACAACCTTGTTTGTCTTCTCAAGTGATTTCAAAAGACCTTCCTTGTCAAAGGGGAACAGAGTCCTTGGATCGAAGACTTCAGCCTCTATGCCCTCTGCTGATAGTTTCTCAGCAGCTGCAAGAGCCTCGTGGACCATCTTTCCTGTTGCAACTATAGTCACATCACTACCTTCCCTCTTTACATCCCCTACTCCAAACTTAATTGGTGCCATGTTCTCATCAACCTCGCCGCTTGCACCGTAGAGCACCTTATGCTCAAGGAAGATTACAGGATTCTCATCGTCTATTGACTGGAGCAACAGGCCATAGGCATCTGCAGGGGTTGATGGATATACAACCTTTAAGCCTGGCACATGGGCAAACCATGCTTCCAGGGACTGGGAGTGCTGAGCCGCTGCGCTTATACCAGCACCCAGTGGCAGTCTCACTACCATTGGCAGATTAATCTTTCCACCGAACATATATCTCATCTTTGCTGCCTGATTTACCAGCTGGTCTGCACCAACTGTTGCAAAGTCAATGAACATAAGCTCTGCAATGGGTCTCAGGCCAGTTGCTGCTGCACCCACTGCAGTTCCTATTATCGCACCCTCAGATATGGGGGTATCCCTTACCCTTTCAGGTCCAAACTCGTCATACATCCCTGCGGATACTCCAAAGCAGCCTCCAAACGCTCCCACGTCCTCGCCGAATAGCAGAACATTCTTATCCTCTCTCATTCGCTTGTTCATAGCCTCTCTGATGGCTTCCATCATACTCATGGTTTTCATCTATCTTACCTCCTCTACGATATCAGTATAAATATCCTGAACAATGGACTCTAAAGAAGGCACAGGGCTATCCTCTGCAAATTTAATGGCTTCCTCTATTTCCTTGACTATTTCATCATCAATCTTCTTCAGCTCTTCCTCTGTGATTATTTCATTATCCATTAAGTAAGCAACTGCTCTAGGTATAGGATCCTTGGCCATCCATTCCTGAACCTCATCCGATGGTCTGTAGGTTGTTGGGTCTCCTTCGAAGTGACCTTTGTGCCTGTAGGTCTTGCATTCAATAAGGGTTGGACCCTGACCGCTTCTTGCCCTTGCAACTGCTTCAGTTGCAGCCTCATATACTGCGAATATATCATTCCCGTCAACTACGATACCTGGGATGTTGTATGCAACAGCTCTATCTGCAACATCCTGTATAGCCTGGTGTCTAGCCTGGGACATTGAAATTCCGTAAAGGTTGTTTTCACAAACAAATACAACCGGCAGCTTCCAGATGCTTGCAAGGTTTATTGACTCATGGAAGGTACCTTGATTTGTGGATCCATCTCCAAAGAAGCAAGCAACAACCTGTCCTGAATCCTTTTGTTTTGCGCTCAGTCCTGCTCCAACTGCAATATTATGACCTGCTCCAACGATTCCATTGGCTCCAAGAATACCCTTTGTTGCATCGGCAATATGCATTGATCCACCCTTGCCCTTGCAATATCCGGTTTCCTTCCCGAAAAGCTCTGCCATCATGTACTTTGTATCTCCGCCCTTTGCAATTATATGTCCGTGTCCCCTATGGGTGCTTGTTATATAGTCATCCTCATTCATACTTGAACATACGCCTGTTGCCACTGCCTCCTCACCGAGATAAAGGTGAACAAAGCCAGGAATGCTTCCTTCAGCAAACAATCTGCTTGCATTTGTTTCAAATTCCCTGATTCGCTTCATAACCTTGTACATTTCAACTATTTTTTCATTAGTCAGATCCAAGAAAATCCCTCCTTGTTAGAGTATCTCTACTTCCACGCACGCCAATGCTGCTTCAATGCTACTGTCCTTGTCCCCGAAGTCTGGAATGAAAAGGCCTGCTACCTTCATTCCACCTTCAACTGTTTGAACGGTCTTCTTTCCCACAGGCAGACATTTTTTAATCCTTTCAATGTCAACCTCCTCGGGTCTTGTAACTGCAATTGTAACCTTTACTCCGACTCCCTCATTGAGGTCGTTTATTCCCATGACCTCCTCAAGGCCACACAGGCAGCTTCTGGATACTGCATCCAAAACCGCTTTTTCTGCTGCCCTGGTAACGTCCTGCCCATGAAAATCAACACCCATTCCAAACTCGATGATATAACGATTCATCTTTATCACCTCCAATAATGGAACTTCTAAACACTCCCTCCCTTCTGTGGTGATTTTGCACATCACCATTATATATTGCAAATATTGTGCCAATTCACTTTATCGTTTTATTGTGATGCTCAGTATCCTTCAAGGTTTGGAAATTTCCATCCAAACAAAGAATTCCCACAATCGGGAATATTTTTTCCCGATTGTGGGAATTCTTTGTTAAGCCTTGTAAGCTTTTGGATTTATTCTATGTTCCTTTAGTTTTCTATACATGGCTGACTTACTGAGACCTATCATATCGCCTGCATGGATTACGTGTCCGTTTGCCTTTTTCAGAGCCTTTTCAATGATATCCCTTTCCTGGTCCTTTATGGAGAGACTTCCATAACTGTCCTCCACGACCCCATAAGCATTTAAATCCTCTGGAAGCAGCTCTTCACCAATGGCATTTCCGTCGCAGAGATGGTAGGCTCGGTGAATAGTATTTTCAAGCTCACGTACATTTCCCTTCCAATCAAGCCCTTGGATGCTCCTAAGGAATCCTGCTGACATCTTCTTGTCTGATCTGTGTGCCAGATTAAGCTGTTGGACAAAATACTCTGCAAGGATTTCCGCATCTGCTCCCCTTTCCCTCAAGGGTGGAATCTTGACGTTGAAGACATTTAACCTGTAGTAAAGGTCCTCCCTGAAGGTCTTCCTTCTTGTTTCCTCAAAGAGGTCTCTGTTGGTTGCAACAATCATTCTAACATCCAATTTTTTGGACGTCTTTCCTCCAACCCTAGTAACTGTAAAATCATCCAGGACCCTTAAAAGCTTTGCCTGAAGGTCCAAGGGAAGCTCTCCTATTTCATCCAGGAACAGGGTTCCTCCGTTGGCAAGCTCGAACTTGCCGATTTTGCCCTCCCTTACAGCCCCAGTAAAGGCACCCTTTTCGTAACCGAACAGCTCGCTTTCAACCAGGTCTTTGGGTAGGGATGCACAGTTGATGGCCACAAAGGGGCCCTCCCTCCTGCTGCTGTGGTTGTGTATTGCGTGGGCAAACAGCTCCTTGCCAGTGCCGCTTTCACCTTCCAGAAGTACGCAGCCTCTAGTTTTTGCAAATTTCTGCGCCTCCCTTATGGCTCTGATCATTTTGGGATTTTGTGTAAGAATATTGTCAAAGGTGTATATGGCCTTGTTTCCAGACACCACGTTAACCGTCTGGTGGACATCCTTCATTTCCCTGAAAAGAATTGCCATTCCCCTTTTTCCCCTCTCAATCTCTATGGGGGCTATCTTTACGTTACAGGGGATTTTCTTTTTCTGAACAGTGAAGTCCCAATCAACTCTTTTTGTAAAGGCATCACTTTCCCTGAATATATGTTCCCCGAGGATTTCTCTTATATCAATGTCGTTCAGTTCGCTGTCCCTTATTCCCAGTATCCTGTCTCCCGCCTTGTTTATCCTCTGTATGCTGAAGTTCTCGTCCACTATCATCATTCCATCGGACATTGATTCAATTGTGGTATCAAGTATTGCAAAGGATTTTTTAAGGGACAGCTGGTTTTGAATGGAGTAGGCTGCCGCCACCACGATCCCAAGGGTGTGCTTGTGGGCACTGAGGCAATAGCCTGACATGTCCAATACTCCTATGATCTCTCCATCATCTCCTATGACAGGAGCTGCCGAGCAGGTCCATGAGTGGTGCTCAATGCAGAAATGCTCTGCTCCTATTGTTTGTATTGGCTCTTTCACAACAAGACATGTCCCGATTGCATTTGTCCCAACCTCATTTTCAACCCAGCTGGAGCCAGGACAGAAGTTTAGGCTCCTTGCTTTATCCTCAACGCTTTTTTCCCCTATGACGTGAAGAATTATACCATTTCTGTCTGTGAGCACAAGAACAAACCCTGTCCCCAGAACAAGGCTGTTCAAGTTTTCCATTATAGGCTTGGCAACTTCAATAAGCTCCTTGTTGGCCTGCATGATTTGATTGAATTCATCCACATCAAGCCTTCTTCCAGTCCCGCCATAGGGATCCACTCCGGCTTCCCTGCATCGCCTCCAGGAACTTATTATCATTGGAGAAACATCCTCAGAGATTTCCCCATAATTTATGTAGTTCTCCCAGTGGGCTCTTACTTCCTCGAGAAAGTCCCTTGTCATTCCATCAACCTCCCTAAATGGGATACCACCAAACATATGGTTCTTCCCAGTCAACAACTCCAAGCAGCATATCGTTTCTGCGGTCCCTGGCATAGTGGTTCAATACCTTCAATGCAACAGGATGTGACACCCTTTCAAGGGCTTCGTCCATTTTTAGCCAATGCAGCACTCCTTCGTGATTTGGGACCACATAGGGTGCCGATACATCTCCAAAAAAAATGTGATTTACTACTATTTCATAATCGTCAGCTCTGTTGTAGATAATGTATTTCAGGTCCAGTTTCTTTATCTTTGAGTTATCAAGACCTGTTTCCTCAAATATCTCCCTGTATGCAGCTCTGTAGGGATCATTTATTTCCTCTGGCTCCATATGCCCACCAACTCCAAACCAAACGCCCGGAGCAATTTCCTTATCCTGACTTCGTTGCAGCAATAATACCTGGTCATTCCACATCAGGAATGCTGTAACTATATTTCTGAACTTAAGCATATCCACCCCTCCTCCCCTAACATATACCCCTTTTTCAATGCATCAATACATAATATCGATACAGGAAAAAAGCGATAAAACACAAAATCAGCCCTGGAAAAACAGGGCTGATTTTACTTTTAATATAAATCTTCTCTTCTGTGCTTAAGGAGTGGGAGTTCATTTCTTACCTTCTCTATCCTGTCGGTGTCAATTGCTACATGGAGTACTCCCTCATCGGTCTCAAGCTCTGAAATCAGGTCACCCCAAGGTCCAGCTGCCAGAGAATGGCCATAGGCTGTATAGGAGCTCTCCATATTTCTTGACTGGGAACACATTAGCATGTACACCTGATTGTCCAAAGCCCTGGCCCTTGCAGAAAGATGCCAATGGGCAGGACCGGTTATCATGTTGAATGCCGCCGGCACAAGAACTACCTGGGCTCCACCAAGGGCGAGCTTTCTTGTAAATTCCGGGAATCTTATGTCATAGCAGATAATAAGTCCCACCTTAATTCCATCCACATCAAATAATGTGGATTCCTGACCTGGAGAAAGCACATCCGATTCCTTGAAGGTTATTCCTCCCTTTACGTCAATATCGAAAAGGTGGGCCTTTCTGTGCTTTCCTATCAGCTCACCCTGTGGGGAAAATATATATGAGGTATTGTAGATCCTGTCTCCCTCCCTTTCCGGGATTGATCCTCCAGCAATGTAAACATCAAGTTCCATTGCCTTGCTCCTTAGAAATTCCGTTGTCTTGCCTGGATATTCCTCCGCGTATTCGGGGAAGAAAGAATTGTCGTATGGAACATTGAACATTTCAGGAAGCACCAGAAGTCTGGCACCTTCAGAAGCTGCCTGATGGAGCATTCTCTCCGCAGTCCTCAGGTTTTCCTCCTTGCCCTCAACAACCTTCATCTGGATAAGTGCAGCTTTAAGCTTCATCCTCTCTCTCCCCTCTATACTATTTCAGCAGTCTCAAGGATTTTGTCAAGCTTGTCCTTTTCATCATCCTTCAACTGTAAAAGTGGCTTTCGTACCTGTCCTCCAGCAAAACCCAGCTTGTCGCATACATATTTCAGGCCAGCAATGCCAAAGCCTCCTGTTACGGCTGAGTTGACAGGGAACACCCTCTCATACAGGTCTCTGGAATCCTCCATCCTGCCTTCATCATAGAACCTTTGAATATCTGTGCATTCCTGCGGGCAGCAGTTGGCAAGGGCCTGAACAGTCCCCTCCACACCAAGTGCAAGTGCCGGAAACCATGAGGATACTGTTCCAACCATGAGATTGAACTCCTTCATGTCAACCTCCCTCTTGTAGTCCACAAGCTGAGGAATGCTTCCTGAGCTGTCCTTCATCCCTATGATGTTGGGATGTCTTGAAAGTATTCCCACCGCCCTAGGTGAGATGTTTACATGGGTATATTTGGTTACGTTATATATTAGAATTGGAATATCAGTATTGTCAGCAACCTCTGAGTAATAGGCAATCAAAGCCTCGTCGTTCATCTTGCCACCGTAGTAGAAAGGCGTTACAATAAGTGCACAATCAGCTCCAAGTGCTGCTGCCTTGTTTGTAAGGATTATAGTCTCCCTGGTTGACTCCATGCCTGTACCAACCATGACAAGCCTACCCTCGGCCCTATGCTTGACGGTCAGCCTGATCAGCTGGAGCTTCTCCTCTTCGTTTAGAAAGACAGTTTCACTGTTGGAGCCCAGGACCAAATATCCAGCTAGGTCATACTGGTTCCATCTTTTCATGTTGTAGATGTGTTTCTCGTAATCCACCATATCGTTTTCATCAAAGGGGGTAATCATTGGAGGAATTACTCCCTTAATCTTTATAAAGCTCATTCAAACCTCTCCTTTACCTTGTAATGTGTAGATTATATCACTTTATAGCAATAATTTACAGTAGCTTCACGACGGATATTTTTTCTCCCAATACTGGGTATAAATTAAATGATCAGGAAAGGGGAGGGATATCATGAACAGATACATGGAGGAAGCAATTCGAGAAGCCGAGATCGGAATTGAGAAAAGACACGGTGGACCCTTTGGAGCGGTTCTAGTGAGGAATGGGGAGATTATCGGCAAAGGCCACAATATGGTCATTGGTACAAATGACCCAACGGCGCATGGTGAAATTGTCGCCATAAGAGAAGCCAGCAAGGCAATTGAAAACTTTGACCTGTCTGATTGCCAGCTGTACACCACAAGTGAGCCCTGTCCAATGTGCTACTCGGCAATCCACTGGTCAAGGATACCTGTTGTATATTACGGTGCAACAAAAGAGGATGCCGCTAAAATAGGCTTTGACGACCAGCTCCTATATGACATCCTCCCTAAGCAGGAGCACCTTGCAATAGTCAAGCTGGTTCAGATGGACAGAGAGGAATGTCTGGAAGTCTTTGAAAAGTATGAAGAGGATGATGAGAGGCAGCTTTATTAGGCTGTTAAGGGTACCTAAGAGGGTACCCTTTTTCAATGTAAGCTCTTAGCACCTACTTTTGTTGAAATTTAAGGTTTCAATCATGATTACCAGTGAACAGACTTAGTGAATTTTTGATGCTTTTATTTATTGGCTTGACATGATGAAAGATTTTTTATACAATAACACCATCCCCCGGTATAGGGGGTGTTTATCGATTATTAAACTGGAGGTATTATTCTATGATAAGTCTTTATATTGTAACTGCTGCGGCACTAATGGTGTCCTATTTGTTGAATGCAGAAAAGACCATGAAGGGTCTTAGGAAAGGCTGGATGAAGTTCTCAAAAACCCTTCCCACATATCTTAAGCTTCTGATGATCATTTCACTTGTTCTTCTCTTCACCGAAAATTTAATTGTTGATTATCTAAGTCAAGACAATATCCTGCTAGGGCTTTTTTCAAGCCTCGTTCTTGGATCTGTGACCATGATGCCCGGCTTTATAGCCTATCCCCTGGCCAGAATCTTGGTTGAAAGAGGAGTTCCCTATATGGTTGTGGCGGGCTTTGTGACATCCCTGATGCTAGTTGGCATAGTTACCTATCCCCTAGAGAGCAAATACTTCGGAGCCAAGGCAACTGTAATAAGGAATGTCATGAGCTTTATTGTAGCTGGATTGATTGCGATATTGATGGGAGTATTTTACGGGGAGGTGTTTATATAATGAAAAAGCTGGATAAGAATTACCTTTATTTTGGTGCATTCCTAATATTCTCACTGATTTCATGGATTGCAAGCTTTGATCAGGGAATAAGGATCTGGAACAATTTTTTGGTGTTTGCAAGAGACATGGTCCTCATTCTACCACCTGCATTTGTCTTGATTGGACTTTTCGACGTTTGGGCAAAGCGGGAATCCGTTGAAAAGCATTTTGGGGACAACAACAACCCTTTGAGGTTTCTATGGTCTGTTTTGCTTGCATCAACAACAGTGGGAGGAACTTTCGTAGCTTTCCCCCTGGCAAATTCAATGTACCACAAGGGTGCAAAATACAGCTCCATAATAACATATATAACAGCAGCCTCGCTGTTTATGATACCCATGAGCATAATGGAGGCCAGCATGCTTGGAATCAAATTCACTGCCATAAGACTGATAGGTTCACTGCCTTTCATAATAATTGGGGCAATACTGCTTGAGAAGTATTTTGAAAAAACAAGCTACAGGCTCCCTGTAATAACTGACGAGAAATAGAATGATTTTAGTAAAACATAGTAAAACCCAGGTTTACGCCTGGGTTTTGCTATGTTTTACAGCTTTATTAAGCTTTTCCAGAAGCTCTTCCATATCCAAGCCATACATTTCTGAAAACTCCCCCACCGTTTCAAACAGGTGATTGCACATTACACATTTTCCAATTATTTCGTCGTAGGGCTTGAATATCTCCTCTGTCTGTGGATAATCGGAAACAAGGTCCAGAATCTTGTTCTCTTTACTTATCATAATTCTCACTCTCCGTTCCATCCCAAGGTTCATCCCTTTCCTGTTTTCACTAGCTGGCAATCATTGGAGAAGGAAAGGGAATTACTACAATTGCTCAACTCAATTGTATCTGATATTTGCAGTTTTCGGAAGTAAAACCAAGAGAGTTACCACTAAATCAATAAAAAGTACAAATTTGTTGTTTGCAGATACATCCTAAACAGATTCCTGGTTAATGCAAAGACATACCCCTCTCGAGGTATGTCTTTTATCACTTAAATTTCGTCAACACTTAGTTCCAGCGTCTCTTCTTTTGGCGGCATTATCAAGGAGAAAATTATAAATACTACCAATGCACAAACCAAGCCTGGAATGACAGCTTGCTGTTCCCATCCAAAGAATTTCAGTCCTGGAATATAATTCTTTTCAAAGACCAAGGAAACAACACTACCAACAATCAAAGCTGCTATAGTTCCTGCTGCGGAGGCCTTTTTCCAATAATGACCTAAAACATATGGGAAGAATGCTCCTGCAGCTCTCAATGTGAATGAGAACATCAGAAGGTTTATGATGTTGGTTGCATTCATGGCAACAAACAAGCTGAATATACCAACGATAACCATGGATATCCTGGTTACTACCATAACTTCATTATCACTTGCCTTAGGTTTAAAATACTGCTTGTAGATATCGTTGCTGAAGATAGATCCCGCCCCTAGCATGTCTGAGTCTGCACTTGACATGGTTGCCGAGATTATACCACTGAATAGCAATCCAACTATAATAGCAGGCATCGTCAATGTAGCTAGGACCGGCAAGGAGTAACGGGCTCCCTGTTCCAGAATCCTCTCTGAGGTCACTATGTTCATGTTTACAAGAGACAACATGATGATTCCAAGAATTGTAGGAATAAATGCATATATTCCATTTACCAATGCCGCTAGAACAGATCCCTGCATGGCAGCCTTTGGATCTCTTGCGGAGTAGTATCTTGCAACAGCCTCCTGGCCTACTGTAAAGGTTGCAACATACATGATTATCAAGGCTATGATGGCTTTAGGTCCACCGATACCAGAGAATAGGTCCCACGTCTCTGGAGGAACATTGGCTACTACATTATCCCAGCCACCTGCAAATCTTATGGAGAAGGGGATGGCTATAAACATACCTAGAACGATAAGACCAACCTGTACAAAGTCAGTGATGGCAACACTCCACATCCCGCCCATAACTGCATATATTGTAACAATGACAGCAACTGTGATAAGTGAAGCCTGCCAGTTTATGCCCAGCATTACAGCTAGTACAGTGGCGGAAGCCATAAATTGTCCTGCAGTCAATCCTATCAGGGGAAGGATCATTGTAATTGAAGTGAATAATCCTGCAGTTTTACCATATCTTCTTCTGAAGTATTCAGGAACTGTTTTTACTTCGCTGGCTCTGAACTTTGGAGCTATGAAAGTAAGAATGACAAATGCCAAACCCATCGCCAATATGTACCAAGCGGCACTTAGCCCCCATTGGGATGAACCTAGATTACTTGCCTTCTCAACAACACCTAAAGAGCTTCCTCCACCTATCTCTGTTGCGGCCAGTGTCCCCGCCATAAGGATAGGGCCCATACTGCGGCCGGCTACCATAAAATCCGCTGAATTAGATATTCTTCTTGAAGACCAATAACCAATCCCCAACATACCAAACATGTACATAATAACGATAATAGTTACAGTTGTTTGCATATAAACACCTCTCTTTATTTATTTGGTAGGACTATAAAACCCAAACTTCCGAGCGATCAATTTGTTAAACGTTCCGGTTTCAAAGCTATTATTCAGTTTCCAAACTGCAATTTATTGAACCCTTATCCTAGAATCCTTTCATGTCCTCTATTTTCAAGACTCATTAGCATTGCCTGAGGATTCTTTACCTTGCTCAAGAATATCATGGCAGCAATTACATAAGGCTTGTAGCTGGCTTCCTTATACAGAGGTATCCTGTATCTGTCGAATACAGAAGCAGCGACTTCCCCTTGTTCGCAGCTCACACCAGATATGTCCGCTGGCAAACAGTGCATGTAGAGGGCACTTCCATCCTTGGTTGTCTCCATCAGTTCCTCTGTGCACTCCCAATCCTTATGGTTGGCATTTTGAGCCAAAAGCTCTTTTTCAAGTGCCTTTATACCTTCAAAATCTCCCTTTCCGTATAGTTCAGTACGTTTTTCCATAGCTGTAAAAGGAGCCCAGCTCTTAGGATATACAATATCTGCATTTTCAAAGGCTTCTGCCATGCTATTGGTTCTGGTGAAGCTTCCACCTGACTCTTCAGCATTCTTTAGAGCTATTTCTTCAACTTCACTCATGACCTCGTAGCCTTCTGGATGAGCCAAAACCACTTCCATACCCATTCGCGTCATCAAGCCAATAATTCCCTGTGGAACTGATAGAGGCTTTCCATATGAGGGAGAGTATGCCCAAGTCATTGCAATCTTCTTGCCCTTTAGATTCTCTACCCCACCAAAATGGTTGATTATGTGAAGCATATCCGCCATACTCTGGGTTGGATGGTCTATATCGCATTGGAGGTTAACCAAGGTTGGTCTTTGTTCCAAAATACCATCCTTATTTCCCTGCTGAACTGCTTCTGAAACTTCGCGCATGTATGTATTACCTTTTCCAATATACATATCATCACGTATTCCTATAATATCAGCCATAAAGGATACCATATTTGCAGTTTCACGAACTGTTTCACCATGTGCGATCTGGGATTTTCCCTCGTCCAGATCCTGCACTTCAAGTCCCAGCATGTTGCAAGCAGAAGCGTAGCTGAAGCGAGTACGGGTGGAATTGTCTCTAAACAATGATATTCCCAAACCACTGTCAAAAATTCTCGTTGAGATGTTGTTCTCCCTAAGATGTCTTAGGGCATCTGCTACAGTAAAAACTGCGTCAAGCTCATCTCTGGTCTTCTCCCATGTCAATAAAAAATCTGAATTGTACATGTCTTTAAAATCAAGTTTGTTCAATTTATCGATATAATGATTCAAGGTCATTTATACTACCCCTTTTCCTGTTTTATTTTTAAAACCAATAAGACCTACTTGCAATACATGTTGGGTACTGCAGCATAGACTGCAGCACATTTAACCAGGTCTGCCTTCCAAGTTTTTTCGTTTGGTGCATGTGCCTGTGCTTCCGCTCCTGGTCCAAATCCAATACAAGGAATCCCGTAGCGTCCCATGATTGAAACTCCATTGGTTGAGAAAGTCCATTTGTCTACAAGTGGCTTGCCATACATTCCTTCATATGCTTCCACCACTGCATTTGTTGCGGCATGCTCCTGAGGAATCACCCATGTTGGGAAGTAGCAATCAGTGGGGTATACCAGCCCTGTGTAGCTTGGTCTATCGTATTTGTACATTGTCACTTCTGCATTGTACTTTTTCACTGAAGGTAGCTCTCTGATTTCTTCCAAGGCTTTTTGATAGGTTTCGCCGTCAGTTAGTCTACGATCCACTGATATTGCACACATGTCAGCGACAGCACATCTTGAAGGAGAATTAAAGAAGATTTCCGATACTGCCAAGGTACCCTTTCCTAAAAAGGGGTCATCATGCAGGTGATTATTCAACTCCCTGACTTCCTGCAATATGTCAGACATTTTATAGATTGCATTTTCACCGCGTTCCGGTGCAGACCCGTGACATGAAACACCTTTGACTTCAACACGAATCTCCATTCTACCTCTTTGTCCTCTGTATATGTTTCCATCAGTGGGCTCAGTTATAACCACAAATTCAGGTTTAACCTTGTCTTCATTGATGATATATTGCCAGCATAAACCATCACAATCCTCTTCCTGCACTGTTCCTGTTACCAAAACAGTGTATTTGTCATTTAGCAGGTCCAAATCCTTCATTATCCTTGCTCCATATACAGCTGATACAATTCCTCCCAGCTGGTCTGATGTTCCACGACCACCTATCTCAGTATCTGTCTCATAGCCTTCATATGGATCAAAAGACCAGTTTGATAACTCTCCCAGGCCCACAGTATCTATATGGGCATCATAAGCAATCAGCTTTTCTCCATTTCCCATATATCCCAAGACATTCCCCATGGGATCCACTTCCACCTTGTCAAAATCCAAACTCTCCATTTCCTCAACAATACGTTTAATTACTCCCTCTTCCTCACAGCTTTCTCCAGGAATAGCCACCAAATCCCTTAAAAATTTAGTCATCCTTCCCTCGTAAGCTTCTGCTGCCAATTTGATTCCCTCAAAGTTCATACCCTAGCTCCTTTCTATGTTTGTTGACGACAACCTATAAAAACAATGCTTCCGCTTCATCGATATCATATGTTTTCACTTCAACACCTGATCTAACTGCGTCCGTATCTTTAAGTCCATTCCCTGTGACCACAATACATACTGAATCGGTCCTTTTCAATTCACCTGAACGGATCATTTTCTTTACCCCTGCATAGGGTGCTGCTCCTGCTGGCTCTGAAAAAATTCCCGTGGACCTTGACATTTCCTTTATGCTATCGATAATTTCATCATCCCGAACCGAAATGAAATGTCCTCCAGTTGACTCTACGTACTTGCAAGCCTTAATAACATCTCGTGGGTTACCTACAGATATGCTATCCGCAACCGAGTTTGCCGGCTCGATTATGGGTGTGTATGGTTTTCCCTTGTCAAATACATGTTTGATTGTGGCTGCCTTTTCTGATTGTACACCTATGACAATTGGAACACTGTCAACAAGACCCAAATCATAAAATTCCTTAAAGCCCTTGCAAATGCCACTGATGACTGTACCGTCTCCAACACCTACAAAACAGTAATCTGGCACCTTATAGTCATTCTGAATCAGGATTTCATAGGCTCCGGTCTTTTTCCCTTCCAAAAGATATGGATTGATTGCAGAATTTCTGCAATACCAGCCCTTCTTTCTTCCAACTCTCAAGGAAAGGCTGAAAACCTCATCATATGTTGAGTTTATTGGAATAACTTCCGCACCTGCAACAAGTAGCTGTGTAAGTTTTCCTTTTGGAATCGTACTGGGAACAAAAATCACCGTTCTAAGGGCTGTACCCGCTGCAGTGAGAGCAAGGGAGGAGGCCGCGTTTCCGGTAGATGCGCAATAGATTGTGTCAGCTCCACATTCAATGGCTTTGTTTACTGCAATAATGCTTGCACGGTCCTTGTATGAACTGGAGAAGCTAATGCCGTCAAACTTTATCATCAATTCATCAAATCCAAGGAGTCCTTTGAACTTGTAGAGAGGTGTACCGCCGATGGATTGGTCTATAGGGGTATGTGATGTAGCTGGAATCAGATCCTTAAATTGAAATATACTCCCTTTGGGTTCAAATTCTTTTTCAATCTTAATATTTTCATAATCGTATATAACCTCAAGTGTTCCATACAAGTCTCCACATTTGTCACATGTATATCTTGTTTCAGTTGGCTCATATTCCTCACCACAGGTAATGCATCTTAATAAGTAGCTCATTTCAACTTCCTCCTAAGTTAAGGGCTATAATTCCAGGGCTTTTACTTTTTCATTGAAGGATATGATAAGGTCATCCAGCTCTTTTGCCTTTTCAGGGATTGATGTCCAATATTCTTCATCGTACCACTGTGCCATGATTTCATCATAGGTCTTGCCCTGTTGCTCCACCCATGTATAATATTTTAGATTATGGATTGCCTTTCTGTCATAATAGCCAAGTTCCTTGAAATAGCTGATGTCAATACCCATGAAATATCTGGCAAAAACTTCATGAGCATGGAATGCTGTAAACTCACCACGCTCAGCATTAAGCTCATCCAGCCTGCTCTTATACATCTCCATTGAATCGGTGAGTATTGTAACTATGACATCATCTTCTGTAAGCTCGAAATACTTTGCGTACTTTATGGCACCTATTATGTTGGCTGCACCGGAAATTCCCACCCAGGACAATTTATCCATGGTCTCATCATCAACCCCTTTTTCTTTTAGGAGTTCAATACCATTGGGCTCATTGAACATTCTGATCCAGTTCATTGAAGCCTCATCATCAATGGCAATGGCAACATCAGTGTTTTTTACATTGTGAATCCAAGGAATATGCTTATCCCCAATACCTTCAATCCTATGGTCTCCAAACCCGTTGTTAAAGATCGTAGGACACTGCTGTGCTTCAGATGCTGCAATCTTACTGGTAGGATAGACCTTTTTAAGGTAGTCGCCCGCAGCTATGGTCCCACCTGAACCTGTACAGCTTACAAGACCATGATAGTTACCCTTTATTTTATTCAAAACACTTTCAATTGCAGCGCCTGTTATCTCATGATGCCAAAGGTAATTTCCAAATTCCTCAAACTGGTTGAAAATCATTAGATCTTCCCCAGAATTTCTCAATTCCCAGCATTTATCGAATATTTCCTTGACATTGCTTTCGGTTCCCGCAGTTTTTATCGTCTCGCCTGCCACACTTTCAAGCCATTCAAAACGTTCCTTGCTCATACCTTCAGGCAAGATGGCTATGGACTCACAGGATAATAGTGCAGAATCATATGCACCACCACGACAGTAGTTTCCAGTTGAAGGCCATACTGCTTTGGTGGAGGTGGGATCGAATTGCCCAGTCACTAGACGGGGTACAAGACAGGCAAAAGCTGCACCTACCTTATGAGATCCTGTAGGAATCCACTTACCACTAATGGCAATTATTTTTGCCTTTACTCCAGAAATTTCTCTTGGGATTTCAAGGTAATTCACATCTGAAAACCCACCGCCCGATTTTTTAGGCTCATTATGCCAGCTTATCCTGAATAGATTCAATGGATCCAAATCCCATAAGTCAATGTCCTTGAGTTTTTCCTTGATTTCATCTGGAATCAGGTCTGGATTTTTCATTTGCTCAAATGTTGGGATTATGAAGTTTTGTTTTTTTGCCTGCACCAAAGCATTTAGCAGTTTTTCTTCATTTACTGTTAGATCAATTTGATTAAAAGCTTTTTTCATTACACCCTCCTTGTTAATGTTTGTCTTCGATGGAGATTAATACTTGTTGATATACCTATTAGATAAAGCAATAAGTGTGCCAAGTAATACCCCATCCTCCTATGTCTGGAAAACATTTTCATGGAATCTGACTTGAACACCAAAATATCAACAATACTTTTCCAAATAAAAAAATGCATCTATAAGTATTACTTATAAATGCATTCATGGTTCCCTTTGTTTTTCCATATATTGGTTCTCAATTTTAAAAATGATTTCTCATATTGAGAATTATTGGCCTAGATACTCTCTAAGTTTCCGGTAATAAGTAGCCAGGCTTATGCCTAAACTATCTGCTGCCTGCTTCTTCCCCTCTGTGCTGTCTCCAAATATTATCGATGCTTTTGTAACCTCTCTTTTCTCAAGATCCTTCAGTGTGATCACATCATTACTGTAATAATAATCTTGACCCTGGTTGTCTTTTTTGGTGACATCCTCAAAGAAATCCGATGGCAAGGTTTTGTTGTCAAGTATTCCATCAGCCTCCATCATATTTACCATAAACTCAATGGTATTCTCCAATTCACGGACGTTTCCCTTCCAGTAATGATTTTCAAGCAAACTCATTGTACTGCCTTGAATATGGCTATACTCCTTCTCCAATAGTAGCACGTACCTATCTATGAAGAACTTGACCAGTTCTTCAATGTCCTGTGGTCTTTCTCTTAGCGGCTGGATATTTATTGGAATGACATTTAATCTGTAGTATAAATCCTCCCTGAATTTTTTCTGCAGCATCATCTCTTTCAAATCCTTGTTTGTTGCTGCAATTACTCTTACATCAATGGGGATAACTTGGTTTGATCCAATTCTGGTTATTGACTTTTCCTGCAAGACCCGCAACAGTTTTCCCTGTAAATAAATTGGCATGTCTCCTATCTCATCAAGAAAGATTATTCCATGGTTTGCCAGCTCAAACTTACCTATTCTACCCCTTGGATCAGCACCACTAAATGCACCCTTAACATATCCAAATAACTCACTTTCAAGTAGTGACTCTGGTATGGCTGCACAGTTCACTGCAACAAATTTCTGATTTCTTCTTTCACTTTCACGCCATATGGCTGTCGCCACCATTTCCTTACCGGTACCACTTTCCCCTGTAATCAATACTGTAGACTTTGAACCAGCGACCTTTCTAATGTTGTATTTAAGTTCATTTGTAGCATCGCTACCCCCAATTATGTTTTTTGTTTCCAGCGTCTTTAGAGTTGATGTGACCTCATAAAGATCTGCCTGAACCTGCTTCATATTCTTAAAGATAAAAATATTATTATATAGGTCACTTTTGATCTCAAGGGGATAAATGGCCCCGATAGCGAAAATATCCTTATCTTCAACGGTCAGCTTGTATTCCAAGGTGTTGTTGATTGAGTCTCCCGTGCTTGTAATCTTAATTTCTTTCCCTTCCACATCAGATATTCCCAAATATTTTCTTGCACTCTGATTTCCAGACATTATTATACTGTCTTTGCTGATCAATAGGACACCCTGGTCCATGAAGTTTATAACACTGTCAAGAATGCTGATTGTATTGTAGCTGATTTCCTTTTCCTTAGCTTCCTTTGCTTTTGCAGCAATAAAGTAGGCAATCTGTTTAATAAACTCAAGATACAGACTTTCGTTCTTTAGAATAATCTCTTTCTGCTCCAAGGTACTCCCTACCAGTCCGATTATTCCAATTATCTCTTCATCTGATTTTATGGGCATTGATACTTCAATAGTTTCCTTGCAATTGCTCCTGTTGGGACAGCCCCTGCATAGGGAGTCCTCCCCTGGACAATATATTATCTGTGTTTTCCCAGTGTTGAGAATATGTTTGTATACATGCCCTTCATCCGACATGTCAATGTTTACACCGCTTGCATAGATTCCTGTTCCTGCAATACGAAAGAGAGTATTGTCAACCACTTCCACATCCACACCGGATACTTGGGAAATTACATTTGCATATTCCTGTACAATGTTTTGAATCTTGTGTAAATCAAATCCCATCCTACCACCCTTTTCAGAACTTTTCTAAGTCATATTACTAATTATAGCACAAATTAGCATTACAACTGTCGATCAATTCCTCTACTCCCTGAAATTTAATTTGGAATTGCCGTTTTGGAATAAAGTACTGTATGAATAATTCCACTGCCCTTGTTTTCCGACTTCTTCAATATGATCCTATCCACCTTAATGGACATTCCCTGGACCATTTCGGTATACCTGGAGGGATTGAAGTCATCAGCTACCTTTACATCCCTGCCAACTGTTATATGAGGTGTATATTCCCTTTTTTCAAGTTCGAATCCACGGTCTGAAAGAGCATTATGCAGACACCTTTGAAGGTCCTGAAGCTCCTCATTCCTCTCCAGACCTACCCAGTAAATCTTCCCAGACCGCTTCTGGAACCAGCCAAGTCCGGACATATGCAGCACAAATTTGTTGAAATCAACGGTATCCATCGCTTGAATTACATCTCCCAGCCTCTCATCCTCAACCTCTCCAAGGAAATTGAGGGTCAAATGCATGTGCTCCGGTTTTGTGAATCTTCCCTTGTTGGACTCTTTCTTCAAGCTTGTTTTAAGCCTGTTGACAGCATCAAGCTGGTCCTGTTCAAGATCTATGCAGATAAAAAGTCTCATTATAAACCTCCGAATTCAAGTATACGGATAGGCCCATGGGCCTATCCGATTTTTACTGCTACTTGATATTATACTGGTCTTTGACCATTTCCAAAAGACCTGCTTTTTCCAGCAGTTCAACAGGAGCCAAGAATGTAATTGTCGCAGTCCCAGGATACCTTCCAATTTCCAATCCACCATTTATGGTGGTTCTGTTCTTGACCTCCGGAACTGTAATTCCCAGTACCGATGCAGCCCTTTCAAGACCATTGTCTATTGCAATGTTCAGGTTTTCACCTGTTCCCACAAAGGATATGGGGGCTGTTTCCTCAAATTTTTCCATTCCCAGATGATTCCCAAGCTTCATTGCCTTGCTCTTTTCAGCCTCGGTAATGGGTTTTGCCAGATGAGGCAGATCCTCCTCCAAGGGCAATATTATGGGACCATCAAGCTTCAAGCCTTTCAAAAGCTTTACCTTCAGGGTAACCACCGCTGATACGTCAGTGGTGTGTCCGGCAATTTCCCCATCGCCCTGCATACCATGGACATCTCCCACATAAACTCCTCCACCTTCGACCTTGACGGGACAGATTACAACAGCTCCCTCACGAACCCTGTTTATATCCATATGGCCGTCAGTCTTGCTCCTTTGAAGGGTTTCATTGTCAATTGCATACTCATGGGGTGCTCCAATGAGGAAGGCTCCAAAGTCTCCTGCATTGTGTGAATCCGGCATTGGGACCGATGGCGTTGTTCCAAGCTGACCGATGAAGGGTCTCATTCTTGATATATTCCCGGTTATATCATGTGGTGCAAAGGTTACGATGGGATTCTGAATTGAAGCATCTGGAATCGCCATGACCTCCTTTGCCCTTTTTGCCATCTCTTCAGCCTTTTCCTTAGTCAAGGTGAGTCCCACGGATTTCTCCTCATTGAAGGCCATTGTATATCCATGGGTGAATTTGAAGGGTGCAATTTCAGCTCCGCAGTGGGCACATCTCACTGAAGCATCCCCTATTCCCTCCAGCACAGTATCCGGATGCTTTGCTCCACAATGGGGGCATTTACCTGCTACAAATGGATCTCCATCAAAGTTTTCCGGAACTGTGAACTCATTTCCCGAGGCTACTACAGAGGATGTAACTGCAACGGATTTTATATAGATCGCAATTGCATCTCCAACCTGAGCCCCCTCTACAAATACAGGCTTCGTAACCTCATGACCACCTCTAAGTGCCGGTGTTATCATCGGCCCCCAGCATCCCGGTGCGGTGTTTGCAATAATGGTCCCCCCGTCCCTTACAGGACCCAGCATGGGTTCATTTGGGTCAAGAACACCGTTTGTGAGCTCATTTACCATAACTGTTTGCTTCGCCATATTCATTACCTCCTTGCACTTTCAACTATCCACCATACACAGTCTATATACCCTTCAATCTTAAAAATTCCAAATGTTTATTCAAGTATTGCTCACAGTGGTATACTAATGTTAAGACTAAACCTGCGAGGTGTACTATGTTCGGCTACCTTCTATTCTTTTTTTACCTTTCTGCAATCATATATCTTGAAGTCTTGACAAGAAGAAAGCTAAAAGGGGATTCATTTCTTGATGGAATGAAGCTGCCCCTGATCTTCAGTCTTCCCTTTGCAGCTGCCTTATTCCTTGCTTCAACAACCTTTACCCATGGGTTCAATCACTGGATTTCACTGGTATTTGTATTGATCCTATCCATCCTTTATGCATCCCAGCTTGTCTACTTCAGCATATTCAGGACCTTCTACATCGTCTATTCTGCCGGGAATGCAGGTGACGTGATGGAATTTGCAGGAATTGCAATCAGCACAATCCGGGATAATATTGCCCAGGTTCTGGCAATGTTAATACCCTTACCCCTTTTTACACTATTATCCAGTCAGGGACTTTTCGCCTTCAGTTCAACCCTTTGGGAAAGGTCTTTGATCATAGGAAGTGGGGTTGCTTTTCATGTTATCGGTCTCCATCTGGTCAACAAGGGAAACAGAACAGTAAACTCACCCTATAATCTCTACTACAATATCCATCAGCCAGAATTTTCCGTGGAGAATCTGGGACTCCTGACCTATATGCGATTGGATCTCAAGAGGCAGGTGCTGGGCTGGACCCCAAGGCACCTCCCTGATGAGGAGGGGATAATGGAGTATGTTGAATCAAGCAAAACTGACAATCCCCCCGTGATAACAAGCCAGTTCCACAATATGCTCCCACTGGATTTTAAGGCCTTGGAGAAGGATGAGACCGATGAAAGGGTCAAGAGGCTTCACAGATATTTTTCCCTTATGGAACCTTCAAGAAAGAATGAATACACAGGTATGTTCAAGGATCACAACCTGATCCTTATTACAGCAGAGAGCTTTTCCCACCTTGCCATAAGGGAGGATGTGACACCTACACTTTATAAGATGGTCCACGAAGGATTTTACTTCAAGAACTTCTACACCCCTATCTGGGGTGTAAGCACAACAGATGGGGAATATGTAGCAACCACGGGACTTCTGCCAAAACCGGGAGATTGGAGCTATCCAAGATCCAAGAACAATCACCTGCCCTTTGCAATGGGCAACCAGCTGAAAGATAGAGGATATCTGACAAAGGCCTACCACAACCATTCCTTCGACTACTACGAGAGACACCTTACCCACAAGAACATGGGCTATGATTACAAGGGTCTTGGCAATGGTCTCCTTGTGGGGCCTACCTGGCCTGAGTCGGATCTTGAAATGATGGAAAATACCATTCCAGAATACATTGACTCCGAAAGGTTCCACGCCTACTATATGACTGTAAGCGGACATATGATTTACAGGTTCGACAAGAACTCAATGGCAGAAAGAAACAGGCATCTGGTTGAACACCTTCCCTATTCCCACAAGGTCAAGGCCTATCTTGCAGGTCAGATCGAGCTGGACAAGGCCTTGGAATACCTGCTGAAAAGACTAGATGCTGAGGGAAAAGCAGACAAGACACTTATTGCAATAAGCTCAGACCACTACCCCTATGGACTGACCCTGGATGAACAGGAGGAGCTTAAGGGAGGAATCATTGAAAGAAACTTTGAACTTTACAGAAATTCATTCATTCTTTATTCAAGGGGAATGGAGCCCAAAACCATAGAGGAGCCTGCCTGGAGCCTGGATATACTGCCAACCCTTTCAAACCTCATGGGGCTGGACTTCGATTCAAGGCTGATGATGGGAAGGGACATCTTCTCGGATAAGCCTCCACTTGTGATCTTTTCAAACAGAAGCTTTATTACAGACAAGGGAATTTTCAATTCAGTAACCGGTGAATTCATACCCCTGGGAGATTTAAAGAATGCCGGTGGCAGGGAGAGGAAAAGCTATGTGAAATCGGTTTCGGAGCTAATAGATGCAAAATTTCTCTATTCAGCCTGGATGCTGGAATCGGACTATTACAGAAAGGTGCTGGGTGGACTTTAAAGTCCACCAGCACCTTTATTTGTTTACTACATTTGTTGGATTGCCAGAAATATATTCCTTCAGATTTTCAACAGCTACATCCATCAGTCTTTTTCGGGATTCCTTTGGAGCCCATGCAATGTGAGGGGTTATTATGCAGTTGTCAGCCTTTAGAAGGGGATTTTCTGGATCTATGGGCTCAGATGATACTACATCCAAAGCAGCTCCTGCAATCCTTCCATTGTTCAATGCCTCTGCAAGATCTTCCTCAACAATCAAGGGTCCTCTTGAAGTGTTTATTATCATTGCGTTACTTTTCATCTTATGGATTGATTCCCTGTTGATCATTCCTTCTGTAGATTCAAACAGTGGAACATGAAGGCTGATCACATCGGACTTCTCAAGTATTTCCTCCAAGGAGGCAAACCTCAATCCTTCTGTCTCAAGCTCCGGCTTTGGAGTACTTGCCATGGCCAGTACATTCATTCCAAATGCCTGGGCGATTTTTCCCACGGCGCTTCCAATTCTTCCATATCCGATTATTCCCATTGTCTTGCCTGCAAGCTCCACAAGGGGATACTTCCAGAATGACCAGTCCGGGTTTTCGACCCATTCTCCCTTATGGACTGCCCTGCTGTGTTCTCCAACATGGTGGCACAGCTCCAGAAGAAGTGCAAAGGTCATCTGGGCGACTGCTGTTGTTCCGTAGGTTGGAACGTTGGTTACAAGGATGCCCCTCTCCTTGGCAGCTTCAATATCCACAATGTTGTAGCCTGTTGCAAGCACACCCACATACTTGAGCCTTGGTAGCCTTTCGATCATTTCCCGGGTAAGGAGGGTCTTGTTGAGAAGGATAGCTTCCGCATCCTTGGCCCTATCAACCACAAGGTCCTCTCCACCTGGCTTGTATGCAGTCCTGTCATATACCGTCAACTCCCCGAATTGGGATATTCCCTCCCAGGACAGGTCCCCGGGATTTAGTGTGTATCCGTCCAGTACAACTATTTTCAATTGCAACACCGCCTCTCTTTTAATTCTCAATTCACAGTTCACAGTTCACAATTTAATGCCAAGGGTGCTTTCAAGTAAGTTCCTTAGGCAAAGGATTAGCTAGCCTCTAGCCTTCAAACGCAAGACAGATGAAACGTCCCCACGTCTAAAGATTCTTCCATTACTCTAAGAATGACCCTAAATTTGTCACCCTGGGCTTGCGAAGGGTCCTGAACCCTATAGCTTGACCCGAGATGTCTCGACAGGCTCGACATGACATTCTAACTGTCATCCCGACCTAAGCGGAGGGATCTTTCTTTTCCTGACCAACCGACCAACTTTCTTCTTGCTTTTTAACTCTTAGCTCTTAGATATTACTTCTTACTTCTTACTTCTTACTTCTTACTTCTTACTTCTTACTTCTTACTTCTTACTTCTTACTTCTTACTTCTTAATTATCTTCTCTATTGCTTGTGCCCGGCGATAGAATTCCTAAAAATGGGGGTGCGGATGTTTTTTTGGACTCTTTTTAGACAATTCCAAGACTTCGCCGGTAATCATTTATGCTCTTACCCCCAAGTTTCATTTTGACTCTATCATTGTTGTACCATTTCAAATATTGATCAAGGATTCTTATAAAATCCTCAATGGTAACATTACTCCATTTTCGATTGTAGAACATCTCGTTTTTGATTCTGCCGAAAAAGCCTTCACAAGCAGCATTATCAGGTGTGTAGCCTTTCTTTGACATAGATCGCTTCAGTCCAGCTTTTTCTATTAAGTTGATCCAACCTGGCCAACGATAATGGATTCCCCTATCAGAGTGAATAACTGGAGTTTCTCCTTCAACCAAAGTGCTTATTGCCGATTCAAGCATGCTGGTAGTCATCTCAGCATCTGGCTGATTAGATATGCTCCATTGAACTACCTTCCCATCAAAGCAGTCTATGATTGGCGAAAGATATACTTTGCCCGCCGGTAGTCTAAATTCTGTAATATCCGTCAGCCATTTGCTGTTGGGCTTATCAGCAGTAAAATCGCGTTGGATTATATTATCAGGTGCCGGCGAGAGTTCTCCCTTGTAAGAGTTGTATTTTCTGCTTCTCTTTGTTTTTACAACCAAATCTTCTTCCCTCATTAGACGACGTACTACTTTTTCCGAAATATAAATTCCTTTGTCTCTTAAAATCTTATGAATACGTCTATAACCATAACATTTATAGTTATTATTGAACAAGAGAATGATTTCATCTCTTATTCTGTCGTATTTGGTGTCTATACCTTTGATAGACCGCTGATAGTAGTAACTACTCTTTACTAATCTCAAGGAATTGAGTAGCTCTTTTAAGGGGTACCTCTTTCTTAGGGCATCAATCAGGATTGTCTTTTCTTTATTTGTCAGACCAGCTAGACTGATGCCCGGATCTTTTTTTATTAGTTCAGCTGCTCCTTCCAGCAAATCTTTTTCCATTCGAAGCTTTGATACTTCTTTTCTTAGTGCTATGACTTCGTCTTCAAGCTTTTCCTTAACTACATCAAGGTCTATGTCCATTGGCATATCCAGCTCCTCTTGAAACAGCTCCTTTTTCCACTTATACAAAGTCCTACGATGAACATTGTGGGTTTCTGCAACGGTCGAAGTTGTTTCTTCTCGGTAGCAGAAGTCGGATACTGCCCTTATTTTATCCTCTTGCGAGTATTGTATCCTACTTTTGATTATTTTTCTCTCTTCTGGGGCAATTTCTCTTACCCATTTACGAAGAGTTTCTCGAGAAGGATATCCCAGGGTTTTGACAGTCCTCGTATAGTTTTTGCCGTTTTCTAGATAATGCTTAACTGCTGTACTAACCTCTTTATCAGTAAACTTAGGTTTCACTTTACATGGTTCATTTTCTGTACCATCAATTAGTTGTTGCTGGTATTCAGCATACCAATCTTTTAGGGTTCGATAGTTTGGATATCCTAACACTCTTATCACATCAGCAATACACTTATCGTATTTTAAGTATAGATGTATTGCTCTGTTTCTTTCTTCTCTGGAATACATAGACACCCTCCTAGACTATTTGTCCAAGATTTTGTCCGCATCCCCAATCTATGATTTTTCTGGAATTCATCGAGAGGGTATGCATTGTGAATTGTGAATTGTGAATTAATTTAACATTCCTCTCCCAGCTTCTTATTTCTCAAATACAGCCCAAAATCGGTTGAAATCATGACCAGGTTCAGCATATACAGAAAAATCACATGGTCATAGTGATAGAAAAGCTTGTTCAGTATTCCAAATACATAGCCACTCATAAGGACCAGAAGGAATATTGGACTCTTCCCCTTAACGGATCTGGATGTATATGACTTGTATATTGAAAATGGCCAAGCCGCTCCAAAGCAAAGCAACATAAGAATTTCGAAAACACTCATAAATACCTCCCCAGCTAAATGACATGCTCTTATTATCTAATATTATCAGATTCCTCCTTGCTTTTACAGTGCAATGTGGATTATTTTACTCTGGAGGTTGTGAAATACACCCTGTTCGGGTATCATTAAGGAAATACACCAAAGGACGGTGATTCAATGAAAATAAAATCAATCGGTTTCCCAAGGATGAATAAGGAGGAAAGCGAAAAGAGGGATTTTGTCCCTTTGCTTTTCAGATTGCTCCAATTGAACCAGGATATTGAGATACTTATGGAGGAAGACTACGGTATTGGAATGGGCTTTGGCATAAATGATTACCTACTTGTGAATGACAGGATAAGGATCCTTCCAAGGAGGGAGGTTTTCAATGCTGATATGATAGTTGTGCTGAGAACACCAGAAGAGGATGAGCTTAAGTGGATGAAGCCTGGCTCCGTCCTTTTTTCCATGCTCCATTACGATACCAGGGAAAGCAGGAACAATCTTCTTCAGGAGCTTTCCCTTATCCCATTCTCCATGGATGGAATTGAGGATGATTGGGACAGGAGGATGGTTGTAAATTATGGCGGGACATCCTACTCAGGTGTGGATGCTGCATTCACCCAACTGAAAAAGAAGACAAAGGACTTTGATATTCCTGCTATCAGACCCCTTTACGCTGGCATCCTGGGCTTTGGGTCAGTGGGACTTGAAGCTGCAAAGGCCCTTAAGCATTACAGCGACAGCTTCTTCCTGAACAATAAATCAAAAACTCCTGGTATGATAATAAACCTGTATCCAAGGAGCATAACTGAAAATCCTGGGCTCCTTAAGGAAGAGCTTAAGAAAATGGATATCCTTGTGGATGCAAGCAGAAGAAGAGATCCTTCCCAGTACATAGTGAAAAATTGCTGGCTGGAAAACATGCCTACTCACGGAGTAATCCTGGACCTCTCCGCAGACCCCTACAATACGGATATATCACCTATCCAGGTTAAGGGAATCGAGGGCATCCCCACAGGGACCCTGGACCAGCTGGTGTTTGAACCAAATGACCCTGCCTATGATGGTATACCCGAAGGTGTGGACACAACCCACAGAAGAACCGTTGTAAGCTGTAATGCATGGCCTGGAGTGGATCCAATCGGCTGCATGACCCTTTACAGCAAGCAGCTTATATACTTCTTGAGGGAGCTGATCTCCAAGGATCCCCAAAAGCTTTCAATCCACTCTGACGACCCCTATGAAAGGGCCCTTGTCAGGGCCTCACTTCCGTATTTTCTTGAAAACCACAAAAAAAGCTGACCCAGTGGGCCAGCTTTTTTGTATCGATTTTTAGCTTTGCTTTTTTACTTTAAAACAGTATATGAAGAATCGGTGCTGCAATAATGATTGAAATCACGACCCTCTCCACCCATATGATCAGGTAGTCCTTAATGGTAAGAGGAATTTCAGTAGCGATGATACAAGGTATTGATGCTGAGAAGAACAGAATCTCGGATACACTTACAATACCTACCAAGAATTTTGTTATAAATGGTGCCTCAGTAACAAGAAGAGCCGGCAGGAACATTTCAGCGATGGACAAGGCCATGGCCTTTGCAGCCAGAAGTGGCTCCGGTATCTGTGCAAGCAATGTAAATGGATAGAAGATATACCCGATTATGTCAAAAACAGGAGTGTGTGCTGCCAGCACAACCCCGAGAACTCCAACAGACATCAGCAGGGGACCAATTGAAAGGGCAAGCATGATACCCTTTTTAAGGGTATCCCATACGCTTTCCACAACAGTGGGTGCCTTTTCCATCGCATCCATTCCCTCTTCATATGCCCTTCTAAGTCTGTTTCCCGATGGAACCGGCTCCGGGCTTCCCTCCATATTGTTGAAGTATGTATCAGGCTTTCTGTTCAAGGGATAGATCCTTGATGTGATTGCAGTTACAATAAAGGTTATCACAAGAGTAAGCCAGAAGTACAGGAGCCAATACTCCATCAACCCAAGTGTCTTAGCAACAATTACCATAAATGTGGCTGAAACCGTCGAGAAGCCTGTTGCAATTATTGCGGCCTGCTTTCCCGTGTATTTTCCTTCCGTATAGACCTGATTTGTAATAAGCAGTCCCAGGGAATAGCTTCCCACAAAGGATGCAACGGCATCTATTGCAGATCTTCCTGGCGTTTTCCATATGGGGTTCATTACAGGCTGCATAAACACACCAATAAACTCCATCAATCCGTAGTTGACCAGGAAGGCTAGAAAAATCGCCCCAACCGGAACAATTGTGGTAACAGGTACCACTATCTTACCGTAAATAAATGGGATTATATCTGGTGCATGCAAAAATGCCGGGCCAAATCCGAAGATGGCCATGGCTATAAGTACTATTCCTGCCAACTTGAAAATTGAAAAGACCATATCAGATGTGCTCTTATTCCAGTCCTTTCTGATGAAGGGCAGAAGGCCGCCCACAGTTACTATTATCCCTGAATAAACCGGCCCCCATCCAGGGATGGTTTGAATATAACTGACTATGTGGTCCAAGGGGATGGTGCTTTTTTCATTGATTGTAATGGGAATGAAAAACATGAATATACCCACAAGTGCAAAGCCAATGAACTTTGCAATCTTTGTACCGTCATAATGCTTGTCCACTTTATCACTCTCCTGTTCATTTTTTAAGGGAGTCGATGCACGACTCCCCTATTCACTTACTTGTACTTCTTCTCTACCAGATTCTTAACCAGATTGTCATCTGCAACATATGGAAGTGTGATATGGTCTGTTTCCCTGTTATTTTTGTTGAACTCAATTATTGTGTCCAGAGAATTGTCGTTTCTGGCCCAGGCTCTTCTTGCAACTCCACTGATAACATCCCATGGCATTGCCAGACTAAGGATGGTGTCAACCCTTTCAGAGCCATCAAGAACCATTCCAAATCCACCGTTTATGGATTTACCGATTCCCACTCCACCACCGTTGTGAAGAGCGATAAGGCTCATTCCCCTTGCTGCATTTCCCGCGAAGCAATGGGTTGCCATATCGGCCATTATATTGCTTCCATCCTTGATGTTGGCAGTCTCCCTAAATGGCGAGTCGGTACCTGATACATCATGGTGGTCCCTACCAAGCATTATCGGACCGACCTCTCCATTCCTGACCATTTCATTGAACTTCAAGGCAATCTGGGTTCTTCCAACCTCGTCCTGATACAGGATTCTCGCCTGGGTTCCAACAACAAGCTTGTTCTTTTCCGCGTCCCTGATCCAGTTGTAGTTGTCTCTGTCCTGTCCTCTTCTGTCTGGATCAATACAGTCCATTGCAGCCTTGTCCGTTTTTATAAGGTCCTCGTGCTTGCCGCTTAGGCAGACCCATCTGAAAGGTCCATAGCCGTAGTCAAACAGCATGGGACCCATTATGTCCTCTACATAGGATGGGAAGATGAAACCGTCTGTATCATCTATACCGTTTGCAGATATTTCCTGTACACCTGCATCGTATATTGCCTTCATGAAGCTGTTTCCGTAGTCAAAGAAGTAGGTTCCCTTGTCAACTAGCTTCTGGATAAGGCTGAAGTGGTGCTTAAGGCTCTTGTCAACCTCCTTGATAAAGCTCTTCTTGTCCTCAAGAAGCATTTTTGTCCTTTCCTCGAAGGAAAGTCCCTGTGGGCAATATCCTCCATCGTAGGCTGCATGGCATGAGGTCTGGTCTGAAAGCAGCTCAATGTGTATGTCCTTTTCAAGTGCGTATTCAAGAAGGTCTATTATGTTTCCATGATATGCGATTGCAGTTGCCTTCCTCTCCTCCATTGCCTTGTGGGCAGATTGGAACAACTCTCCCAGGTCGTCGAAGTACTCGTCTATCCAGCCCTGCTCAAGTCTTGTATTGATCCTTGAGATGTCAACTTCTGCTATAATTCCAACTCCTCCGGCAATCTTTGCTGCCTTGCCCTGAGCACCGCTCATTCCACCCAGACCGGAGCTTACAAACATGTGACCTGCAAGGTCCTTGTCATCGGCAATTCCAAGCTTCAGTCTTCCGGCATTGAGGATTGTATTGTAGGTTCCATGTACGATTCCCTGGGGTCCGATGTACATCCATCCACCTGCTGTCATCTGACCGTAGTTGGCAACACCCATGGCTTGAGCCTTTATCCAGTGCTCCTGGTCGTCAAAGGCACCAATCATCAAGGCATTTGTTATTATAACCCTCGGACTGTTCTTGTGGGACTTGAAGAGTCCCAATGGATGTCCAGACTGAAGAACCAATGTCTGATCGTCAGTCAGCTCCTCAAGGTATTTCATTGTCAGCCTGTACTGCATCCAGTTCTGGAATACCTGTCCGGTCTCACCGTAGGTAACCAGCTCGTATGGATAAAGGGCAACGTCAAAGGAAAGGTTATTGTCGATCATTACCTGGAATGCCTTACCTTCAATGCACTTACCCTTGTACTCATCAATGGGTTTACCATAGATAATTTCATTTGGCCTGAAACGGTAGCCATAGATTCTACCCATTGTAAGCAGCTCATCCAGAAACTCCGGTGCCAGTTCTTCGTGCAGGTCTTCAGGAACATACCTAAGTGCATTTTTCAGCGCAACCTCTGTTTCCTTCTGGGTCAATGTGAACTCTCTTTTTGGAGCCCTTCTAATGAACTTGCTGAACTCCGGATACTCCGGAAGATAATTGTCCAGCTTGATTTCCATTGCCTCTCCGATGCTTTTGTTATTCCACATATTACATCCTCCTTTGTTTTTCAAATACTACTTTTCCACCCTTTATTACCTTGTCTGTATGATTTATTCCGAAATGGTAGATCATATAGTCCAGGTTTGGAGCGTCAAATATTGCAATATCAGCATTCTTACCTATTTCAAGAGATCCTGTGCGATCCGATATTCCCAGAGCCGCTGCTGCGTTCAGGGTTACCGCCGTAATCACCTCTTCAGGAAGCATCTTAAGATCCAATGAAGCCAGGGTCATCATCAGCTGTAGATTTTCACTAGGGCAGCTACCTGGGTTGTAGTCCGTTGAAACAGCCACAGGGACTCCTGCTTGGATCATATCCCTGGCCCTGGCACCATTCTTACCAAGATTGAAGCTGGTACCTGGTAGCAGGACGCCTATTACTCCAGCCTTAGCCATGTCCTCGATTCCCTGGTCACTTGCACCAATAAGGTGCTCGGCTGAGATGCAGCCTGTCTCGGCTGCCAGCTCCGCTCCTCCAAGGGATACGATTTCATCCGCATGGATCTTGGGAACAAGTCCCTTTCCCTTTGCTGCCAGGATGATCCTTCTTGACTGATCAACTGTAAAAACCCCTTCCTCACAGAATACATCACAGAACTTTGCCAGCTTGTTTTCAGCAATATGTGGTATCATTTCATTTACCAGCTTGTCAACAAACAGGTCGGAATTCTCCTTGTACTGGGCCGGTACCGCATGGGCTCCCATGAAGGTTGAAAGAATGTCCACTGGATGATCCTGATTTAGCTTGTTTGCAACCTGGATTTGCTTAAGCTCCGTTTCGAAGCTTCCGATTCCATAGCCTGATTTTGCCTCAACTGTAGTCACTCCAAAGCCCAGCATCGTATCCAGGCTCTTCCAGGCTTTGTTGTACAGTTCATCTGGTGTAGCCTTCTCAGTAGCCATTGCGGTGGAATGGATTCCCCCTCCAGCTGTAAGAATCTCGAGATATCCCTTGCCTTCAAGCTTCATGGCCAGCTCATTCTCTCTGCTTCCACCATGGACCAGATGGGTGTGACAGTCAATAAGCCCAGGGGTTACTGTTTTTCCAGTTCCATCTATAACCACAGTATTTTTGTCAATTTCAATTCCCTCGGGCAGGCTTCCCTCACCCACGAATATTATTTTTCCATCCTTCACAGCAACTATTCCGTTTTCAATTATTCCAGCCTTACCCTGAGCTTCACCTGTTCTGGGCTTTTCTCCCCCCCTTACAGTTACCAGGGTTTTTATGTTTTTTATGACCAATGATGCCTTCATATAATTCCTCCTCTCAATACTTCCAATTAAGTAACCAGTATAATACTATTGCAATATCCATGCCAAGTTTTATGGGTTCTGGAGGCTACTAAAACAGTCATTCTTCTGAGGATCACTTAATAAGACTGCAGCAAGTGTTTTATTTTAAAACACTTGCTGCAGTATAGGTCGTTTGTGTATGTTGTTTTATGAAACACTTTGCTTTATTTTAAAACATTACTGTTCTGACTGTCTTTCAATATCGTACTTTCTCATTCTGTATATGAGGCTCTGTCTGGTTATTCCAAGGGCTTTGGCTGTCCTTGTAACATTCCATAGATATTTTTCCAGAGCTTGCCTTAAAAGTCTTCTTTCCAATCCATCCAAACTATCCTGGAGATTTTCTGTGGAAACTTCCCTTTCCTGAATTCCTGAGTCACTCCATTTCATTGCCTCAAGAATATAATCCGGCGTGTTTTCAAGCCTAAGAACCCTTTCATCCTCCCCGCTCCTTACCATGGTGTTCTCGATGAAGTGCTCAAGCTCCCTGATGTTACCGGGCCAGGGGTAGCTTCGCATCATGTTTTTCAGGTCCTCTCCAATGGTTGAAATTACCTTTTCCATTACCAGGTTATACTTCTTGATATAGTGATGGCTGATATGGAAAATGTCCTCATCCCTGTCTCGAAGGGGAGGAATGTACAGATTGTATCCAGCTATTCTGTAGAAGAGGTCCAGTCTTAGCTTGCCTGCATCTATAAGCTTGTAGGGGTCCGTATTCATTGCACTTATCACCCTGCATTTGATTGGATAGCTATCCTTGCCTCCAACCCTTCTGGTGTTCCTCTCCTGCAGGACCCTAAGCAGCTTGGTCTGCATGTTGATGGGCATTGAGTCTATCTCATCCAGGAACAGGGTGCCATCTCCCGCCTCCTCGAAAAGTCCCGGGGAATCCACAGCTCCTGTGTAGGCTCCTTTTACCGCTCCAAAAAGTATGCTCTCCAGGAGGTTTTCCGGGATGGCAGAACAGTTTATACCAATAAACGGATGAGCCTTCCTTTTACTGAAATTATGGATGCTCTGTGCGAATACCTCCTTACCGGTTCCCGTATCCCCAACCAGAAGTATGCTGTTGTCAAGCCAGGCGATTGCCTGGGCTTCCCGAATAACCTTCTTAATGGCCTGGCTGGATCCGATGATATCCGAGAAGGTAAACCTAGTTCCGTTGAGGAAGGCTCCCTCCCTTTCCTCCAATCCGTAGGATTCCCTCTTTAGCTCCATTATTTGGGAAAGCAGATTTTGAAGCTTGGTTTCATCCTTGCTGATTGAAAACACTCCAATTGTCCTCTCTCCATCCTTTATGGGTATTGTGGAATAGGACTTATAGACCGGCTTTCCCTCATTGTAGGCATGGGCAGCGTACTTGTTGATTATGGGCTTGCCGGTCTTGAATACCTCCATATGCTCAGACTTGTCCTTGTCGCTGTAGCCGTAGGCATCCCAGATATACCGGCCCAGCATATCCTCTGCCCTTCTTTTCTCCAACTCCTCCATTGACTTGTTGTAGACCTTGACCCGTCCATCCTTATCGCTAAGGAGCACTCCGTCGTAGAGGTTCTCTATCACCTGAAGAAGGCTGTCTGCCCTTACATTTGGGTCCCTGTAATCTCCAATTTCCTTAAACTCAACAATAAAATGGACTCCAGCCTTTAGTATCCGTGCCTTATATTCCCTGTCTTCTAGGATGACCTCCAATTTCTTCCCGTCAGGAATCCTGGCAAGTCCGCCCCTATCCAATCCCAGCACTTCTTCCATACCCTTATTCCCAACAGAAACAAGCCCTTCCAGAGAAGAGCTGGTCCACAATATATTTCCTTCCTTGTCGGCAATGGCCGAAAGGGGTGCAAATTTCTCTAAAATAGTACCAACCGCATTTAAGTCCATCAAAACCCTCCGATAACCTTAAACAATCCTATTGCTCAACACTCCGATCTTGGGAATCTCACACTGGATTTCGTCGCCCCTTTTCATGAACTTCGGAGGACTGAAGCCCATCCCCACTCCTGCAGGGGTTCCCGTTGCAATTATATCCCCAGGCTCAAGGGTAATTCCACTTGAAAAGTCAGAGATCAGAGTGGCTATATCATTTATAAGCATCCTGGTGTTGGATCTTTGTCTCACCTCTCCATTTACCCTTGAAATAACATCCACCTCCATGGGAAATGGAAGCTTTGATTTATGGAGTATAGCAGGACCCATTACCGAATATCCATCGAGACTTTTCCCCTTATACCACTGAATATGCTCCCTTTGGAGTCTTCTTGACGATAGGTCATTGAAGATTGAATAGCCGAAAATATAGTCCTCAACCCTATCCTTTGGAATATCTCTTCCCCTCTTTCCAATTATTACTGCAAGCTCCACCTCGTAGTCAAATTCATCATCAAGGTCAAATTCTCCCGTAATCTCCTCGTCAGGACCTATTATCCTTGTTGTCCTTTTAGAAAAGTACACAGGCCTGGTAACCTTGTCAAGATTTCCATCCTTGATGGCAGACTGGGATTCCTTAAGGTGATCCGCATAATTGACACCTACACAGATTATGTCGTGAATCGGCTTGGTGATAGGTGACAAAATTCTGATTTCATCAAGGGAAAGGGTTTTTATGGACTCCTCCTCCAAGGTGTTCTCAACCTTTCTTAAATGCTCATCACCAGCATTCTCTATGAAGTCTACCATGGAAGCAAATCTTCCAACCCCAAAAATCCTATCAAGGCTGTATACGGATTTACCGTCCCTTGAAAGTACCCCTGGATATTCCCCGTTTCTATGCCTATATGTAACAAATTTCATCAAAACACCTCCAGAATTTTCTATATAATCATATTATACACCTAATTCAGGTTGTAAAAAGGGCGTAATCCCATACGCCCATCATTTTTCCATAAAAAACATTGAAAGACCTCCAAGACCCACATGGGTTCCAACTGCAACTCCCATCTGCATGATGTAGATATCACCTTCAAAGTCAGTGTCCTGTTTAATTTTATCCCTTAATGCATGCGCTATGTGAATATCAGAGGTGTAGCCGATTATGATGAAATTGGTCTGGTCCCTGTCCACCCGTTTCATAAATTCAGTTACATAGTAACGCAGAACCTTGTTCCAGCCCCTTTCCTTTGCCACAATTGCTCCCTTGCTTTTTTTCATTGTCATAATGGGCTTGACCCTTAAAAGCTTCCCTATAAATGCACTTGCATTTGTCAGTCTTCCGCTTTTTATAAGGTTGTTAAGGTCATCAACACAGAGGTAGTGTTTCACCCTCCTTTTGTTCTCCTCATTGAACCGGACAAGTTGGTCAAAATCGTAGCCCTCCTGGAGAAGCTGTGCTGATTTCATAATAAGCCACCCACTTCCATGACTCATGGAAAGGGAGTCAACCACATGTATCTGGACATCTGAATCAGGATGCCTGTCGAAAAAGTATTCCTTAGCAATTTCTGCAGATTGATAGGATCCACTTGTACCACTGGACATGCATATGATAAGGAACTTATCATAGCCCTCTGTCATCGCTTCATCAATAATTGAAAGGTATTCCTCCGGACTGGGCATGGAGGTGCTTGGGAGCTCCTGCAGGGTTGGCAGCAGCTCAAAAAATCTGTCCGGGGTTATGTCTATCTTGTCCTTGTAGGTCTTGTCTCCAATTTCAACGTTTAACGGTGCCACACCAATGTTGTACTTCTCCAGTATTTCCTGTGATAGGTCACAGGTTGAATCAGCCATGATTTTTATCAATTTTTTCACTCCTTATTGCTGGAAGTACATCAGATAATCACCGTAGCCATTGTCCTCCATCTCTTCCAGATAAATAAATTCCAACGCTCCACTATTTATGCAGTACCTGAGACCTCCCTCCTCACTCGGTCCGTCTGTAAAAACATGACCAAGGTGAGTATCTCCAGCTCTGCTCCTTACCTCAATCCTATCCATTCCCATTGTATCGTCTTTTTGAAGGGTCACCACATTCCAGTCAATTGGCCTAGTGAAGCTGGGCCATCCTGAGCCTGAATCAAACTTGTGGATTGACAGGAAGAGGGGTTCTCCAGTTACAATATCAACATACAGCCCCTGGTCATGATTGTTCCAGAAGGGATTCTGGAAAGCGGTTTCTGTTGCACCCTCCTGAGTAATCCTGTACTGAAGGTCTGTCAGCTTTTCCTCTATCTCTGCCTGAGAAGGCTTTGGATAGTCAGAAGCTCTGATAGATGGCTTTTCTCTAGGAATATTGCTAAGATCCACATGACAGTATCCATTTGGATTATTGTAGAGATAATCCTGGTGGTAATCCTCAGCTAGAACATAATTCTCCAGCTTCTCTATTTCAGTGGCAATTGGCTCTGAGTGCTCAGCCTGTACCATTTGGGTTACACGGTTGATCACCTGGAGGTCTTCCTCATCCACATAGTATATCCCGGTCCTATATTGGATTCCCACATCGTTTCCCTGCCTGTTGATACTTGTTGGCTCAATTATACCATAGAAATATTTCAAAATCTGTTCAAGCTCCAATATTTCAGGGTCATAGACCAAATAAATTGTCTCGGCATGGCCGGTCTCCTCTATGGAATAGTAATCAGTGGTGTCTGACTCTCCGTTTGCATAGCCAACATTTGAGTAAACTACACCATGTATCCTTTCAAAATAGGCCTCCACTCCCCAAAAGCATCCTCCTGCAAGGTAGATTTCCCTGTAGCGACTGTTGGAATAATCCGGTACAAGTGTAAATTCTCCCTGGTCTTCTTCCGCCGGCAGGGCCACTGGTGCACAGGATGAAAGAACCATGACAAAAACCAGCAGCATAATAAGCATAAATCTATTTTTTTTCATAAAAATTCCTCCACTGTTTAGGTTAAGGTATTTATACCCAGCCCTAAACAAGGAGGACTTTTTTCTATTCTTCTTCAAGCATAAGCTTAAAGCCCTGCTTTCTTATGACATTGGCCAAAAGGTGTCTCTTGTCGATTGCACTGGCCATCTTTGCGGCAACCTGGTCCGTGAAGCTGTCAACCCTTCTGTTGGCATTTCTCAGGTCGTAGTAGGTCTGCATCTCTTCGTCGTACTCCTTCAGCTCCTCCACATAGCTGTCGTGGGTCTGATAGGTGTTTTCGAACACCCTCATGCTCATGTCCATCCTGGGTTTAAGCTGAGGCTCCTGATTCGGATAGCCAAAGCTTACCCCCACAACGGGAAATGTCAGCTGGGGAAGGTCCAGAATCTCAATTATCCTTTCAGCATCATTCAAGATGCTCCCCAGGTAGTTTGCACCAAGTCCAAGAGACTCTATTGCCACGACCATATTCTGTGCGGCAAGGGCCGAATCGGTGAAGCCCTGGAAGAATTTGTCCATATCCTTTGAATATATGGTGTCAACTCCCTTTTCCTCCGTAATCTTGGCGTTTCGGTACTGGTCAACAACGAATATCAGAAGCTCTGGTGCCCTTGCTATATACTCCTGTCTTCCCACTTCAGATATGGCCTTCTTCTTCTCAGGATCTGTCACCCTGATTATGGAATAGGTCTGCATTCCATTGGATGTGGCTGTTCTCTGTGCAACATGTATCAGTGTATCAAAGATCTCCTTGGGTACCGGCTCTTCCGTGAATTCCCTGATTGTCCTATGGGCCAGCTGTATTCTTATGGTGTCATTTATAACCGTCATCCTATTACCCCCTTTTTTCTCTAATCCACTTATACCCTTACAGGTAGCTGCTTTACTCAAAAATAGTGGCAAACTCCCCTTTTATACAAGTAAAAAGGAGCCCTTAGGCTCCAAATCATATCTTTATAGTTATTGCATTCTCCATATTGATTTCAAAACGCAATTCATTTCCAGTCTCTGGAATGGTTTCTCCAAGGGTAGCAGAAGGAACATCCATGACCAGATTCTTTCCCTTCCATTCCATGCTTATCCTTGTCATGCTTCCAAGATATTCAACCCACTGGACTATTCCACTGTATGTCCCTTCAATTGAAGGGATAAGACCGTCTGGTCTAACCATATAGGTCTTGCCATTAGCTTCAATGTAATTGCATTCACCCATGAATTCTGCAACAAATCTATTAACCGGTCTTTCATAAACTTCCCTAGGTGATCCTATCTGTTGGATAACTCCTGAATCCATTATGGCTATCCTGTCTGCTATGGACATGGCTTCCTCCTGATCATGAGTCACATAAATTCCTGTAATGTCAGCTTCCTTCTGGACTCTCCTTATTTCCTGTCTCATTGATATTCTAAGCTTTTCGTCCAGATTGCTCAATGGTTCATCAAAGAGTAGCACATCGGGATTCACAACCAATGCTCTGGCAAGGGCAACCCTCTGCTGCTGTCCTCCGCTCAGCTGGCTGATTCTTCTACCTTCATGCTCCTCAAGTCTTACAGTTGCAAGAATTTCCTTAACTCTCTCGTCTCTGTGGTTTTTGGATAATCCCCTGACCCTTAGACCATAGGCAATATTTTCACCAACAGTGAGGTGGGGAAACAGGGCATAGCTTTGAAATACCATTACGGCATTTCTCTTTCTGGGGTCCATATGTGTTACATCCTTATCTCCAAAAAAAATCGTCCCTTCTTGAACCTGCATCAAACCCGCAACAAGCCTTAACAGTGTGGTTTTCCCGCATCCTGAAGGACCCAATAGAGCCACCAGTTCACCATGCTTTGCTGTTAGTTCAATATTGCTCAGCACTCTATTTTCACCATAATGGTGACTTATATCACTTATTCTGATATCTATGGTTATCACCTGCCTTAACTAGGACTGAAGACTAAAATCCAGATAGATAAGTGTAGCATCATCATGAGTCTTTAGTCGACCTATGCTTCTTTTTTCCCTGTCCGACTCCTCCATGCCTCTTAACTCCCTGATGACATCCCTCACTCCACTTTGTCTTATCCTTTCCAAAAGGTTACTTCTGGTGTACTTATAGTTCAAAGGCACAATACCATCTGTGGATAAAAGGCACTTTTCGATTTCATCTGCCTGGAATGTTCTGTATATACCCATATCAATGGCATCAACACTATGACCTAGAATATAGTATCCACCAGGAACATTCATTTTTTTCCTGTTTCGGATCAAAATCTCCAGCTCCTGCTCAGTGAAGCCCTTGAAGATTACCTGTTTTTCCCTTTGATGATTCCTTCTCATCAGGTCAATTACCTCAGCATCAAGACCCTTAAGTGCCTGATCCGTGACTATTGAGCATTCACCCTTTCTGCTTTTGACTGATATTTCAACATCACCTAAAACAAATGACTCAAGAATATCTCCATTCTTCCTTAGAATTGCTATCCCTGCCGATAACTGCTCATGTGCTTCCAGTGAATCCAGGTCAACATACCTGCCATACTCCTTATTGAACTTCCTAACGCCTTCCTTGAGTATTTCCTTGATGGAATAGCTGGTATCATCAAGATGCCCATCCAAATAGTCCCTCCACCATTGGACCATCCAGCTTACATCGTTTCCATCAGGTACAAAGCTCCTATCCGTTAGGGCAGATGCGCCATCGATCACAAAGGCTCCTCTTTTGGTCAGACCATATATATCCTCATTGCTCTTCTTAACTGTGTCTGTGTGAAATTCAATCCTCATGTTCCACCTCATCTATTCAATATTTCCCTGTAGCCTTCTCAACATGGAAGACCCCATTGCGGTCAAAAGTAGTACCAGGGCTCCATATGCCATTGCCAATCCTATCTCGAACTCAAACATGCTGTTTACCATTGCTATTGATATGGGTCTGTTGGAAGCAGTATACAAAAATGCGGAAATTGTATATTCCCCTAGGCTCCTTATGAAAACAAGAAGAAATCCAGCCCAGACTCCTGGTGAAACAAGTGGGAGCACAACCCTTGTAAAAGTAGTCATCCCTCCGGCGCCTAGATTTGTTGAAGCCTCTGAATACTGGTCCTTCAACCTTTCATATGAAATCGTAACCGACCTTACTGCCATTGGCAACATGCTTACAAAATAAGCCAAGGGTAGCATGATCCACTTGCCCAGAAGCAGTGAGCTGAATCCATTTATCATGTTAATGGCTATTGCACTGGCTGGCAGGGCAAAGGGCAGCATCAACAGAAATTCAAGCAAGGGTTTTAGTCGGGTCTTGGTCTTTGTTACGGTATAGGCTGCAGGTATGGCCATTGCCACCGCTGCAAGCGCCGCAATCAAGGCCATTTTAAGACTGTTCATAAATGGTGCTAGGCTTCTGCTTCTTGTGAAAATCCTTATATAATTGTCAAGTCCGAACTCCTTTGGAAAAATCTCTATCATCCAGGTTCCCGGCTTAACAAAGGATAAAAAAACAATAGTTATTATGGGGAGAAAAATCATAAGTACTATTCCTATTGCAATCAAGGACATAAATCCTCTAGCCATTTTGTTTCTGATCCTCATAGGCTGGATCAGGTGTTCCCTTGTCCCAGTCTGAAAGGATACCTTTCTCTCATAATATCTCCCGATTCCCATATAGCTCATTGCAAACACCGATAGCACAACAACCTGGGCAGCAGCCAGATCCATGTAAAGATTAGCCTTTGCCAAAAGGATCTGGGTCGTCAGCACCTTGAATCCTCCACCAATTATATTCGGAGCAGAGAATGATCCTATTCCGGTCATAAATGTCAAAATCCCCGAACTGATAAGTGCAGGTGCTATATATGGTACTATTACAGTCCCAAAAACCCTCAGTGGAGAAGCTCCAAGATTTATGGCAGCTTCAACCACTGACCTGTCCAGTTCTTTGACTGCAACTGATACATTCATATAGAAGTATATATATTGGGTATATGCATGAACCATCAAGATTCCAGGAAGTCCCATAAATGTATAGAGTGGACCATCCAGGCCCAACATATTCTCAATTGTCTTTGTTATCATCCCACTTTCACCGTATAGCTGCACAAATGCAAACACAATGATCAATCCAGGCACCACCAAGGGTAGCAGCAGGACTCTGTCAAGGAGTTTTCTGAAGGGGAAGTCAAAGTAATGCACAAAAAAAGCAAGAAAGGTACCTATGAATCCACAGATTAGGACCGTCAGGACACCCATGATCAGAGTATTCTTGATGGCAACCAATGAACCTCCTGTGCTGAATATATATTCATAGTTTGCCAAGGAAAACCCCTGGTCAGTCTGAAGACTGACCAAGAGGGTCCTGATTGATGGATAAAGCACAAATACTCCCAAAACAGCCAGCAATGCCAGCTTAATCAGGTTTTTCATCTATTTCACATCTTTCCCTGTATCCTTTATTTCAGTATCCCACTTCTGCATCCACTGGGATTGCTTTTCTGAAAGGTCAACCCAATCAACATCCATTGCCTCAAATGTTATTTCATCCATCCACTCCGGAGAAGTTGAAAGAGCTCCCGGATGGGTTGGCATCCTGTTGAACTCATTTGCAAGCATACTCTGAACTTCAGCGCTTCCAGCAAATTCAACGAATGCTTTAGCAGCCTCTGGATGAGGTGAATTTTTGATTGCAGCTATTCCATCTGTGATTACAGGATAACCACTCTCCAACTGAATTATCTCAATAGGAAGATTATTGTTCAGCTTGTTGTCAATTATGTCATTAAGGGTTGAAAAGCTTATGCTTGCCTCCTGTCTACCAATTGACTGCATCATCAAAGATCCGCTATCAAAATACTGCTTGGTATTCTTGTCAAGAGCCTTCATGAACTCCCAACCTTCTTCTATTGTGGAATTTCTTTCATACTGTTGAACAAGTGCAGAATACATGACCCTTGCAGACGATGAAAGCGCATTTCTGAATATAAGCTTTCCTTCGTATTTTGAATCTGCCAGGTCATACCAATCAGATGGAAGATCTTCTTCCACTACCATTTCAGTATTGTAGAACAAGGCTACGGGAGTTTGGATTGTTCCAAACCAGTAATTTTCAGAATCCTTGAACATTGGGTCCAAATCATTTGCCCACTCTGGCTCCAGGGGAACGAAGAGGTCCTTCTCCTTAAGGTCCATAAACAGGTTTGAGGCTCCGCCAAACATAACATCAGCCTGTGGATTGTCCTTCTCGGCTTCAACCCTTTCAGCCAGCTCACCCTTAAGGTTTATGTATTCAACCTGAACCCCTGTCTCTTCTTCGAATGCCTCAGCGACCATTTCAATCATATCTTCTCCATGAGTGGAGTATATTACAACCTTATCCTCCAACTGGGCCACTTCAGCAGCCGGTTCTTCAGCTGGTTCCTCTACCGCTGGAGTTTCAGCAGGCTGCTCAGGTTCCTCTGGAGTTGTTGCACATCCAGCAAAGGAAAAAACCATAACCCCTACAATAAGTAATGCAATTAAAGCTTTTTTATTCATATCGCTCATCTCCTTTATTAATGTCCTAATCAATACTATCATTTGGTGATATGTCAATAAAGCGATATTAATTTTTTCTATGGACCAATTTTTCCCATAAGGTTTTCTTATGAAGGAAAAAACCTGCCCTAGGGCAGGTAATATGGTCTTATTTTTCCTTGTAGTCGATTCTTACCATTATGTCATTCCTTTTTACAAAGGGCAGCTGAAAGGGTGGATCGTAGAAGGCGTTGTAGTAGTTGGAAAGCTCCCTGTACCCCTTCTCCCTTACAAATTCCCTAAGTCTCTCTTCATTCTCCTGCAACCTCTTTGAAGAAGGATTCCCTCTGAACCTGATGGCGGCAAAGTATCCCTCTTCCATTTCCTTTACACTGAGGAAATTACTTTTTGGCAAGGGGATATCCTCCCTTTTGAATTTCGAAGGAACAACAAAGGACATGGTGGTTCTGTCCTGCTTTTTCTCATCGATTACAGGGACTGTCATGCTGATCTTCTCCTCCCTTACATTTCCCTTGGAAATATATGAGAAGAGACTTGAAAAACCCTGAATGGAATCCTTGTCTCCTGGGTTCTCATAGGTCACTATGCTGTAGGAGGAGTACTTCCTTATCTCAATGTCTCCGAAAGACTCCACCACCTTATACTCAGGACTTTCGTAAAATCCCATCCTCACCACCTCCTTAAGTGGTTTCTTTAGTCCATTTGATCCTTATGAGCATGTAAATGCCGATACCTGTCAGTGCTCCTGCTGTATCAATAATAACATCCCTAAACTCCCCGCTTCTACCGGGAACAAAGGTCTGGTGAAACTCGTCTGATGCCGCATATAGAAAGCTTATTGCGAGCGCCAGCATAAAAGCCTTTCTGCCCCTGGTTCCATTCAGGTACAGAGCATTTACCTGAAGAAGTCCCAGGACCATATAAGCTATGAAATGGGCGTTCTTTCTTACAATATGATTTAACCACTGAGCCTGTGGTGTCAATCCAGGAAACGTACCTGAAATCATATCAACAATAAGTTTTGTAATGCCGGTACTCAATTGGTTTGAATCAGCGGCCTGCTGACTGCTGAGAAAAAATATCAGAAACATCCAAATCAATACCAGCAGCCAAGGTGTCCTTCTTTTGAACATCCATCTTCTCCTTTAACCTGTTATTGTTCATGATTTTTAAGCTTCTCCAGGAAGCTGATCAGCATATCCCAGTAGTCCTCTGTTTCAGCAATTGACAGGTACTCGCTTGGAGAATGGGCCTCGTAATATGGTGAGCCCAAGGATATTACTGTTGAGCCAGGAATATTCATATTGAAAATCCCAGCCTCCAAGGTACCTTGGCTTGCATGGAATTCAGTGTCAGGATACACGTCGTTCAATATCTTCATCAGATTTTCACTGACGTTGTATTCCCAATGTGGCAGGTCCCTCCCGATCATATGTTCAATTCCCAGGAGCTCACAAAGTCTGACCGCCTTCCTTAGAAGAAAGTACTTCTTTCCAGGAAGAAAGCTTCTGATGAGCATGGTAACAAATATTTCCTCTTCCTTGGTCTCAATCACACCGATATTGGTGGTTGATTCCATTGCACCGGGAAACTCCCTGTTCAGGGAGAAGAGTCCATCAGGAAGAATTGTCAAAAGGTCAAGCAGCTTATCCTGGGTCTCACCATCTATTACCTGGTCATAAACCTCCACCTCAAATATGAGCTCCATCTTCACTGCAGGGTCCCTACGTTCAAGCTCCTTCCTGATTACAGCAAATTCAGCCTCAAGTATCCTTGTTACATCCTCCCTTGCATTGGAGGGATAGGAAATCACGCAGGTTGAATTTCTGGCAAAGGCTGAGGACATCCCTTGACCACCTGTTATGTCAGCCAACCTGAAATCAATTCTGTTTTGCAGGGCTAGGAGTAGCCTTGTAAGAATCAGGATGGCATTTCCCCTCTCATCCATGGAATTCATTCCCGAATGTCCACCCTTGAGACCAGCTATCTTGATTCTGCAAAGCTCGGATTTCTTCTTTACAGGTTCCCTTTTAATGGGCAGGGTCATTTCCACCTCCAGCTCACCAGACCCGCAAACTCCAATTGCCTCGGCATCAAGATTCAGGATAAGCTTACTCCTTATTTTTGAGTAATCCAGGTTGAAGGCTCCACCCATGTCCGTTTCCTCGTCAGTTGTGAATACTGCCTCAATTTCAGGATGCTTCAGACTATCATCCTCCAGAATCGACATGATAAACGCCACTCCAATTCCATCGTCTGCTCCCAGGGTTGTTCCATCAGCCATAATGGTGTCCCCTTCACGGATCAGTCTTATTGGATCTTTTTTAAAATCGTGATTGGTATAAAGCTCCTTTTCACAAATCATATCCAAATGTGCCTGAAGCATAACAGGAGGTTCATCTTCATAGCCTTCTGACGCTGGCTTCCTTGCAACCACGTTCAGATGTTCATCCTGGTACACCTCTATACCAAGCCCCTTAATGAAGGAGAAAACATAATTGCTTATACCCTTCTGATTATCTGGCACCCCTGAACCCCTTGGAATTACCGAAATATCAGCAAAATGCTTCCAAAAGGACCTGTCCTCCAACCCCTCGATTGCATCGTAATTAATCATCAGTTCATCTCCCTTCATTTTAGGTTAACACTTTATTCCTTAAGCTTTTTCCTCTTCCTTCTGGTGATAAATGAATCTATGTCATCTGCTATTGACTTTCTTATTACCTTTCTGGCTTCATCGAAAAGCAGGTCTACAGTGTCCTTAAGGTGCCCCTTGGCAGTTGTGTCCATGGTCTTCAAGGCCTTGATCATTGCATCTGCCGCTCCGAACTTCTCATTATTGAGCTCTGCCAGTGATGTGGCTCCTGTCTCTGAAAGGACCTGAAACATGGCATCCACAAACTCCCTTCTCTCATCATGTGAAAGCTGAGTGATCCATGACCTTATTGCTGTGTTTATATTCAGGCTTTCCTTGCTGAGACTGTCAACAAGTACAAACTCATTGCCGATTACCTCCCAGATAAAGGGGTTGTGCTGTGTTATTGCAAGTCCCGTGCTCTTGACAACCTCGTATTCCGTTCCATGCTCAAGGAGCATTCCCACAATGGATGATTCTGGAAGGAAGGTGGATATCCTATGGACTATGCTCAGGTAGCCCTCTCTTTGGACAACCTCAGGCTGAAATCCAGGACCGTCATTGTTGTATATTTCATTGATCCTTGCCTTGTTAAGCTCATTCATGCTGGATGCTGCATATATTGCAAGATTCCCTCCCTTGGAATGACCTCCAAGGACAAAGTCTCCCCTAATGGACATCATGGCCTTTTCAGTATATGCAACTGCCTCCTTTTGTGACTGGACCTCCTCCATGAAGCTCATTTGCAGGTCCTCTTTCCAACCAGCAAGGGTATCGTCAGTTCCCCTAAAGGATATGAAATTCAACTTCTCAGTAAGCTTTATTATCACTGCAGCAAACTGCTTGGTGGACTCAGGGTCAATCTGATTTACAAACCAGGTCAGTCGGAGGGGTCCAAAACGCTCTGTTTCTGCAGCCTTATGTAGAAGTCCCGGAATTTGATTCAGAAAGGGAATATCCTCTATATGTGATATATCCTTCTCCTTCTTGAATATGTCCGCAGCCTCTCTAAGGGTGATTGAGTCCTTCGAACCCACCCCTGGAACAATTCCCTCAAAATCATTGTAGCTTATCAGAGACAGTATAAGACCATCCACCTCATTTATGGGATCCCTTTCAAAATCAAGGTCACCCCTCCAATCGAGATAATCCATTATGTTATTCATTTTCCATGCACCTTCCATCCTTGACAGCAGTGTTTCCGAGGCTGTCAATTATTTTATACATCCCTTCAGTATGCGTCCCGCTCCAATAAAGCTTGCCGCAGGAATCACATTGCTTAAATACGTCATTTATTTTCGCTACACCCTTTGGGAGCATCCCCAAAATTTCCTCTTTTTCTACAGGTTCAAGGGTCCCATTGCAGACCATACACCTTGAAAATGGCTCTATTTTATCAATAAGTTCAAACCTTTCCACAAGCTCCCTAAGCTGTTCCAATGGATTTCTTGACCTGACCAGATATGGATAGGGAATATTTTTTCGCATCAGAAGCTCCCTATCAAAGGATAGCAGAACCCTATCTTCAGCTTCAGACACACTGGCCAACCAGGAGTCTTCCCCATACACCTCATATTTTGCATCAAATCCAAGCATCCTAAGATAGCTTGCAAGCTTTCCCAGATGCACATCCAAAATAAATTTCGGCATTTCTGGATATTCCAGCAAAGTTCTAGATGTTGATCCAATATCAATTGACCTGAAAACAGGATAAACTGATATTCGCTCCCCTCCGTATATCTTTCTGGTGAAATCCTCAACCTCACCATCAACAAGGATAAGCCCAACCTCTCCATGAGGTATTCCAAGGGATTCCACCAGGTCCTTGACAGAATGGGTTGAATTTATTTGCAGGGAGACATCCTTTTCAACGTGCTTTTTCCATATTATTTTGTTAAGGTCTCCATATATCCTTAAATTTACTTCATACATGGTACTTCCTCCGAAAGTCTCTCCCTTTCATTATACCCCTGATTTATGATTATAGTGACTTCATAAGAACTTTGAAGCTGAAAAACTCCTTAATTAGCAATCAATTGATGCTTCCATCCATATGCTCCAGAAGCCTCAAATTGTTGTCTTTCCTAAAAAAGTGATCAAAGCACATTTTGGCAACCCTCGGGGTAAATATTCCTGCCTTCACCTGCGGCCATTTGCTGGCCTGATTGTAGAAAACCTTTTGGTTTGTCCAGGGCTTAAGGTCAAATCTGCACACAAAACTCTCATACCCCAGTGCTGCCAATGCAGCGATTCTGTGCTGGCCTTCACTGGCGATAAACCTGTAATCATTACTTCTTATCAAAAGGTATCCGGTTATATATCCATCAACAAAAAAGTCAGGATTGTAGCCTTCTTCCCTCAATACTTCGTATGCCCCTGTCAGCCTTTTAAACTCCGCCTGCCCAAACTCCTGAGTATTTGGGCCAATGTTGTGATTGCCACCTTTTCTTGTTTCAAATCTTTTTTCCCGAATAGGTGGATTTGCCGGTTTCCTCCAAGGATCGTAAAGCCAGCCATGATCCATTGGGAAGCACTCCACTCCCTCCTCCCAAAGATAGTTGTCCCTTCTGTTTTTTGGCTGAAAGCCTTCATAGTATTTTTTTAAAAACGAATCCCCATATTCCAAATCCCTGTCCTTTTCATATTGCTTAAGGGTTTCAACAAAGTAATGCCCATTTTCAGTGTATTGAAATCCATTGTTGTCCCTGCATTTGTCCGCTTGAACCCTGAATATCACAGAGCCACTGTTTAATACCTCCAAGCCTTCGGGGATCTTTGTGACCTCAGGTTCATAATTTCCCCTGGATGATAGAAAATAGAACTTGAATTCTCTGTCAGACATTACAAATGTCCTGCTGATTAATATCTTTCCATCCAGTTCATCAATATTGAACTCCAGCTTTTCCGGAACAAGCAGAAAAATATCAACATCATCATTCAGGTATTTATCCAGAAATTTCTTTTCCTCCCTATAATCCTCCACTATCCAGATTATCCTGTCCAAAGTACCTATTTCCTCGTTGCCAATAACCAACGGATAAAGCTCCCTTTTCAGATACTCCCTCCTATACACCGGAAAGTTTGAGAAAATACTCCTTTCCCACTCATCCTCATCCATTGCCAAACCAATGGAATCGTAGCCTCGCTGTGTCATGAAATTCAGCAGATAGCCTCCTGTGTTTTCAAGATATGCTGTCCTTCCCTTGTACAGATCAACATTGTCCTCAATGATATCCATAAAATCCCCGTATATGTATGGGAATGAGCAGCTGAACATTCTTTCCTCATTTTTACACTTAATCCTTATTCGGTAACCCTTTCCATCTTTTCTTGTGCTGGAATAGCTCTTGATATTTCTCAAGGCCTTTTTTGCAAGGTCATAGCTCTCTTGGTCCCTTTTTTTCATATACTCCATAAAAACGGAAATATTCCTATCCTCTTCCAGTAGCTTCTCACCATTCAATACCATATGGTCACCCCCCACAGCTTAAATATACCCCTCCTTTACGGAAGTGAAAAACTCCCGGAAAATTTATCGGGAGCTTCTTTTTTTAGAGGTGTCAGTATTTTATTATGTTCTGGAACTCAACTGGCTCCACAAATGGATTTGAGTAGCTGTGTTCCCTGTCGGCCTTAAATGAAAATGCCGCTGGCGCCTTTATCTGGTAGCTTTCGTCATCCACCTGTAGAATGAGTCTTCCCTTGGTCACCACAATATACTCCCTGCTTGAGCTGCTGTGGGGAGATGATTTATGGAATGCGCTTGGAAGAAGCTTAATGTAGAAGTACTCAAAACCTGATACGGGATTGAATGGAAAAACGTTGTACAGCATCATTTTACCCTCGGATTCAAGGACCGGCTCCTGCTCCTCAAAATTCACCACACCCAGATGCTCTTCATCCCTTGGCTCAAGCAGCTCAGAAAAGGATATCCTCAAACCGGTGGATATCTTCCAAAGGGTTGAAATCGTTGGATTTGACTCTCCTCTTTCAATCTGCCCCAGCATTGCCTTACTTACTCCTGTAATCTCAGAGGTTCCCTCAAGAGTCAAGCCTCTCTCTGTTCTTACTCTTCTTAGAACCGTACCAATATTTGTAGATAGGTCTGTCATTTTTATCACCTTTTCTTTATATATATTATTCTATCACTTTATAAAGCTTTTCTCCAATAGATCAAGGTTTTCTGTCAGCATATATGCTCTTCGTTGAACAGAATGCAAAGTAAGGGTATAATCATATTGTTAAAATAAAATGATCACAAGGAGACCAATATGAATTCAGATAACAATAATGTAAGTCTTAACAGCAGGCTGATAATATTTTTCGTGATAGCTGCAATCATAACTACAGGAATGATCACTTCCTTCGATGTAGTGGAGATAAATGGGGATTCAATGTTGCCTACACTAACAAATGGTGATTCAGTCCTGGTGTGGAGCCTCCCCTATACCCCGGGATTTCCGGATGAAAAACTGGACTATGGTGACATAATAGTGGTTGCAGGTCCGGAATCCATGGACAATGTCCTTATGATAAAGCGAGTAGTCGGCCTTGAAAATGACCTTATAGAGATCATAGAAGGCCAGGTGTACAGAAATGGAGACCTTCTCCGGGAGGAATATGCCAAGGGTATGACCCTGCCACTGAACCTTCAAAAGGACCAGGAAAAAATGCCTGAATGGGACTCGGAATACAGCTACACAGTGCCTGAAAACCATGTATATCTCCTGGGGGACAACAGGCTAGTCTCCTCTGACAGCCGGGAATATGGCGCCCTTCCCTTTACCAGCGTCCTTGGCAGGATGATCTTCCCTAGAAAAGTATTGCAAACACCCTAAGGATTGCATCAAATACCCTGGATAGGAATCCTTTGTCGATGTCCTCTATGAAAATCTCAGTGCTTTTTTGGATTGTATCCAGTGAATCCTCCCTTATTCTCATGATGGACTTGTTTCCATACAGGATTACGCCGCACTCAAAGTGAAGATAAAGGCTTCTGTAGTCCATGTTTACAGTACCTACCACTCCAATCCTGTCATCACAAGTATAGCTCTTTGCATGCATGAAGCCAGGTGTGTATTCATAGATCCGCACTCCCGCCCGTAAAAGGGGTAGATAATTGGATCTGGTGATTCTGAATATCAGCTTTTTATCGGGAATTCCTGGAGTCACTATCCTCACATCGACCCCTCGCTTGGCAGCCATGCGCAATGCTGTCTGCAACTCATTGTCAATTATCAGGTAGGGTGTGAAGATATAGACATAGTCTCGAGCCTGTGACAATATTTCTATGTATATGTTCTCACCCAAGGGCTCATTATCAAGGGGCGAATCGGAGAATGGCTGCACAAATCCCTCTGAACTGTAGCCAGCTGTTTCCCCGTCCTTGCATCTGTACTCCCTTGGGTCCCCCCTGTCATCCCGAAAAGCATTCCACATTTCCAGAAACATCACCGTGAAACTCCATACGCCAGCTCCCTTGAGCATTATCCCGGTATCCTTCCAATGACCAAACCTTTCCTTGACATTGATATACTCATCCGCCAGATTAATTCCACCAGTGAATGCAGTATTCCCATCTATAACTAGAATCTTTCTGTGGTCCCTATGGTTCATCACAACGGACAGAATCGGCCTGAACCTATTGAAGGCCATACAGCGGATTCCATAGCCCTCCATCTGCTTAGCAAAGTCCCCTGGAAGAAGAAACATCGAACCCACATCATCATATATCATCCTCACATCCAGACCATCTTGAACCTTTCTGATTAGAATCTCCAGCATCCTGTCCCACATCACTCCCTGTTCAATTATAAAGTACTCAAAGAATATGTAATGTTGAGCCTTTTCCATTTCAGTGAGCATGTCATCAAACATTTCTTCCCCAAGAGGATAGTACTTTGTCATCGTGTCCCCATAGACCGGATAGTCACTTTGAGAATACACATACCTGGATGTACCAATGGCCCTTTGGTCAATGGATTCCAGGCCTTCTGCAGTCTCCCTGTCCTGGATAAGAAGAGGCAGCACCCTTTCGTGCTCCATGGAGAGCCTTGATCGCATGAATCTCGAGGGTCTCTTGTTTCCGAAAACCAAATAGAATAGACCTCCAAAAACCGGTAAGGCCATAATCAGGATTATCCACCCGATTTTGTATGAGGCATTCTCCTCCTTCATGTTCAGAAACAGGACAACAAGAATGCTGAACACTGACAGGGCTGAGCTTATCCACTCTGAATAATCAAGAATTCTCAGAAGAAACAATATCCCCCAAACAAGCTGTGCCACAATTATTATGCCTATCAAAGCTATTCTGTAATTAATCTTCTTTAGCAGCATCCTCTAATCCTCCAACTGTTTATTCAGTGCTTCACCTATTCCCTCAACGATGATTCTTGACTTCCACCATGAATCCATGGAATTTTCAATTGTAATATGTGCCAGCTGGAGCATCCTGTCCATTTCATCCCCATGAGTGCTGCTTCTTGTTTGGATGTCGGGCTCCTTCCTTTCCTCCATTCTGGAAACACACTCCTCAAGGGGTGCACGAACCCCTATTATTACCACATTGTCTGGAAATACCTCCCTAAGAAGCTTGGCGCCATTCCCATCGACGACTATTAAAACAAGCTCTCCCAGTTCGACCGCGGTCCTAAGTGGACCTATGCCTGTTCCATACAGATATCCGTTGTAGCTGGTGTACTCCAGAAGCTCTCCCTCACGGTAGAGGCGCAAAAACTCCCCCTCAGGGAGGAAGAAGTAGTCGATCCCATCCCTTTCCCCCTCCCTTGGTGGTCTGGTTGTAAAGGTGGTGACCTTTCTGAGATTCATGAACCTTGCCAATGTTGTTTTTCCGGAGCCGCTTGGCCCCATAAAGCCTACTATATTTATCATAATTCATCTCCTATTTGTATTCATGAATCCCATAGGTTCCTGTCAAGGAATCCCTGAAATAATCGTACCTTGGTGGATCGAATGTGAATCTTGTAAGTATGGCAGCCAGAATCACTATAAAGGTAAGCCCCAATAGGTTCAATCCTTTGGAATCAATTGTATTTTCCATTATCCAATGTCTTAAAAAGTTTCCAGCCATGGCTCCCCCAAGAAAGGTCAAAACATGGACCGGTAGATGGGAAGGTCCAAGCAGCAGCTCATAGAGCTCTATGCCTCCAAAGGTGATAATTAGAAACACACCTACCCCTGCAGCTATTGCAAAAATGTAATTGTTTCCCCTAAATTGCAAAATTGCATATTGTAATGCTCCAATTACAAGCATTGGATAGAATGCCATTTTCCAATGTTCCCACTTGCTTTCATTAACGGGGCTGATAATCCCCAGTGCTGTAATCCCTGTAGCCTTATATATCTCATGAAAAGAAAGCCCAATTATAACAAGCAATATCAGGCTAACATTTTTCCACATCTCAATACCCTTAAAGGCCTTCATGAAACTCATCTCCGCTGGGAAAGCTTTTCTAATTACCTCATAATTCCTATACCCAGAATAAGGACTGATGTCCCATTCTTGGTAGATTTCTAAAGCTGTACCCCTACGGGAATCCTTCTAAATGATCCCAGCATAGCACTTCCAAGTAAAAACCAAAGCAAAACTCCCACCAATGCTAGAATAATCTGAGCCTTGAAAAAGTTTGCCTTGCTCTTCTTGGTGCCGGTTCCAAATGCCCACACGAAGGGCATCACCAAATTCACCAGAGGAATGGCCATAACAAGAGCTGTAATTATCCACTCTGATACACTGACATGGCCTTCATTATTGTTTCCATATCTATAATCCGTCATCGCTCCTACCTCCAAAAAATCTACTTTCATTAGATTATACCAAAAATACTACTTTCTCAGTAGTTATTTACAGGCAATTCAGTTGGGTATACATTTAGTAAGCAGGGTAGTGTGTGAAAGTAGGTGCAGACATGAAGCAACTATTTACGTTTATGCTAATAGCAGCGATTATTTTAGTACCCATAGCAGGAGCTATCTCCTCCCTTGGAGAAGCTTCAGGAAGACCCCTTGTATTGACCCTAAACATTGACGATATGATAACAGCAGGAACCGCTGCCAGAATTGAAAGGGCAGTAATCGAGGCAGAGAACAGGTCAGCCTCGGCTCTTGTGCTTATTCTGGACACCCCTGGAGGGCTTGTGGACGCAACCCTTGACATCATTAGTCATCTTTCCGCATCCAAGGTTCCAGTTATAACCTTTGTAGCTCCACAGGGAGCAATTGCAGCCTCAGCTGGAGCCTTTATACTACTTGGTGGTCACATCACCGCCATGTCCCCAGGAACAACAACTGGAGCAGCAATGCCCGTAACCATTTCACCAGATCAGGAGGGTGCCCAAGCAGCCGATGACAAGACCATACTATTTCTCGCAGGTCACATAAGAAGCATAGCCGAAACAAATGGAAGACCTGGTGAAATTGCTGAGAGATTTGTTACTGAAAACCTTACCCTAAGCAGTATGGAGGCCTTGGAGCTTGGCATTGCAGACTTTATTGAGCCCAGCCTCGACTCACTTCTGCAGACAGTTCATGGAATGGAGGTCCAGGTACAGGGGCAGACCATAACCATGAATACCTTGAATGCGGAAGTTGAACTTGTGGAATCAAATCTCAAGGAAAACATCACCCATCTTATCAGCAACCCCCAGATCACTTTTATCCTCCTGATGATAGGGGTGTATGGAATCATTATTGGAGTTGGCAACCCGGGGACCTTTGTACCGGAGGTGCTTGGGGCAATTTCCCTTGTCCTCGCTCTTTTCGGTCTGGGAATGTTCCAAATAAACCTGTTTGCCATTATCATGATAGTGCTTGGACTTGGACTGCTTGTAGCTGAAGCTCTGACCCCCACCTATGGAGTTCTTGGAACAGGAGGTGTTGTCAGTCTGGTTCTTGGAATTATCTATCTTCCAGTTGAACCCCTTGTAACCGACCGCTGGCTTGTTCAATTCAGGCTTATGGCTGTTGGTATAGGAGTGGTTGGCTCAATACTCCTGGTAGTCATTCTCGCAGGGGTTATCAGGCTTAGACGCCTTCCCATTGTAATGGGCACCAAGGAGTTTTCCGGGGAAACAGGGACCGTTGTTGAGAACCTGGATCCCCAGGGTCTTATACGGATCAGGGGGGAACTGTGGAAGGCAAAGTCCCACGACGGGTCACTTATTCCGGAAGGAATGGAGGTTGTCGTAGTTGATAGGATACAGATGGTTTGTATAGTGAAGCCTCTGACAGAATATAATTCCTAGTTTTATGAAAGGAGGAATCGGTGTGGTAATTAATATTTTAGAAGGCATACTCCCCTACCTTGGAGCAATAATCCTGGCAGGCGGACTTCTCAAAATGGCTATCAAGGTTATTCCTGAATATGAAAGAGGCGTTCTCTTCAGATTGGGAAGACTGGTTTCAGTCAAGGGACCAGGCTTGATCATCATAATACCCTTCATAGACAAAATCGTTAGGGTATCCCTTAGAATTATTGTGGATAATGTCCCTCCCCAGGAGGTAGTCACCAGGGACAATGTCACCTGTAAGGTAAATGCTGTTCTCTACTATAGGGTTACTGAACCTGACAAGGCCGTCATCAATGTGGAACAATACCACGAGGCTACAAGCCAGTTCGCACAGACCACCATGAGAAGTGTAGTGGGTCAGGCAGACTTGGATGAACTGCTTTCAGAAAGGGATAAGCTTAACAAGAAGATTCAGGAAATCGTGGATACCGCAACAGACCCATGGGGAATCAAGGTCACTGCAGTTGAGATAAGGGATGTAACGATACCAGTTGAAATGCAACGTGCAATAGCCAGGCAGGCTGAGGCTGAGCGTGACAGAAGGGCTGTTGTCATTCAGGCAGACGGCGAAAAGCAGGCAGCCAAGAAAATTGCCGAAGCTACAGAAATATTAACCCAGGTTGACGGTGCAATGACCCTAAGAATGCTTAGGACAATCAGTGAATCAGCAAACCAGCAAAGCAATACCATTCTTTTCCCATTACCAATGGAGTTGAAACATCTTCTTAAGGATGTTTTTCCCCATAATGAAAAGAAAGTTGATTAGTCCCAATGTCATGAAAACTCCAAAAGCGGCAGAGGAATCCTAGGTAGACCCTCTGCCGCTTTTCTTGTAGGGATATCCTCAGGTAGGATTTTTATTGAAAATTATCCTGGAAACTGTTTTCTTTCATCCAATTGGTGGTATAATATATATGTAGTTAAACGTTTAACCAAGAAACGGGATGATTTGATGAAAAAGCGACACACAACAATCAAGGATATTGCCAAGGCAGCGGGAGTTTCAACTGCCACTGTTTCAATGATATTGAACAAGAAGGACAAGAACATATCACAACCAACCAGGGAAAGGGTTCTTAAGATTGCCAAGGACATCAACTATATCCCAAACTCCATGGCTAGAAGTCTCGTAACAAGTCAGACAAAGACCCTGGGACTTGTACTTCCTGACATAGTCAACCCCTTCTTCCCCGAGATTGCCCGAGGCGCTGAGGACAGGGCCAGGGAGGCAGGCTACAGCATAATAATATGCAACACGGATGATAACGTTGACCAGGAAAACAAGTACATTCAGATGCTCTCAGAAAAAATGGTGGATGGCATAATACTGACCCACTCAGCCAACAGAAACGACGAAATGACAGGGCTTGAGAACAGCCGGATACCAATAATACTCATCGACCGGGACTATGATTCTCCAAATGTTCTAGGTAAGGTCCTGGTTGACAATTCAAGGGCATCCAGGGATGGGGTCAATTACCTGTTAAAGAAGGGCTACAGAAGAATTGCATATATTGCAGGTCCTCTCAATACTGGAACGGCAAGGGACAGACTTGAGGGCTACAAAATTGCACTTTCTGAAAATGATATACATTATGATGAGAATCTGGTGAGGGTTGGAGAGTACAGATTAAAATGGGGCTATGAAGCGGCAGAGGATCTTTTGGACAGCAAGCTGGATTTTCAGGCAATCTTCTGCGGAAATGATGCAATAGCTATCGGTGCCATGAAAAAGCTAAGGGAAAGAGGAATATCCGTCCCTGAGGACATAGCAATTATGGGATTTGACGATATATATATAGCCTCCATGGTGGATCCGGAGCTTACCACAATCAAGCAGCCGAATTATTCCATGGGCTATGAGGCCGTTAATATGATGATTGATTCAATACAAGGCAACAAGATTGCCAACAAAAACCTTATCCTGGGCACAGAGCTTGTGGTAAGGAAATCCAGTTGAAAGGAGCAGAAATAATGGTTATAGTAGTTGGTAGCCTCAATATGGATCTCGTGGTGAGAGCTCCTAAAATACCAAGACCTGGAGAGACGGTACTGGGCTCGGACTTTAAGCAGGTTCCTGGAGGAAAGGGAGCTAATCAGGCTGATGCAGCCTCAAAGCTTGGTGCTGAGACAGCAATGCTTGGAGCTGTTGGAAAGGATTCCATGGGTGATCAGCTTATCCAGGCACTGAAAAAAGATGGTGTAAATGTTGAGATGGTTCTGAAGAAGGAGAACCTCCCCACTGGCGTAGCTGCAATCGTTGTGGAGGATTCCGGAAACAATGCCATAACTGTTGCTCCAGGTGCTAACTCTGCCCTTACACCTGATGATCTTTCGGGTATGGAGAAGGTGTTTGAAAAAGCCAAGGTAATGCTGGTTCAGCTGGAAACTCCCATAGATACTGTAAAGGCTTCACTTAGGATGGCAAGAAAAAACAATGTCACAACCATTCTTAACCCAGCCCCAGCAACAGAGCTGGATGATGAGATATTCTCCCTGGTTGATATCCTCACCCCCAATGAAACCGAGCTTGAGCTCTTGAGCGGCATGGAGACCGACAGCATTGAAAAGATTGAAGCTGCGGGAAAACATCTGCTGAAAAAGGGTGTCTCCAAGTTGATAATTACCCTTGGCAGTCAGGGAAGCATCCATATAGAAAAGGATTTTGTGAAATTGCATCCTGCATATAGTGTGAAGGCAGTGGATACAACAGCTGCAGGCGACAGCTTCAATGCAGCTCTAGCAGTATCACTTGCAAAAGGAGAACCCATGGAGAATGCCATCACCTTTGCAACAAAGGTTGGTGCCATGACGGTAACCAAGCACGGTGCCCAGACATCCCTCCCACTTATGGGAGAGGTCTTGGAATTCGATGCTTGGTACGAAAAAATGAAGGTTGAGGAGAGATAATTATGAAAAAAGGCTTTCTGCTTAATTCAGAGGTATCATCGACAATATCACATATGGGCCACATGGATGAGCTTACAATAGGCGATGCGGGTCTTCCAATCCCTTCTGATACCTATAGGATAGACTTATCCGTATTTGAAGGTGTTCCTTCATTTCTGGATGTCTTAAGGGGTGTTCTGTCAGAGCAAAAGGTGGAAGGGATTGTCCTGGCTGAGGAGATAAGGGAAGCCAGCCCGGAAATGCATGCCTGGATCCTTAAGCTTGTTGAGGAATTTGAGGACGAGTTTTCCATCACTTACATCACCCATGAAGAGTTCAAAAAAAGAACAAGTAAGTCAAAGGCAGTTATTAGAACCGGGGAGTTCACCCCCTACACAAATGTGATACTGATATCTGGAGTGGTATTTTAATAACCTAAGAGGAGGAAATCTCCATGGAAGAAAAAATTGTATCGATGGAAAACATAATTAAGGAGTTCTCCGGTGTAAGGGTTCTTGACAACGTTGATTTCAATATCTACAAGGGTAAGGTCATGGCCCTTGTGGGTGAAAACGGTGCCGGAAAGTCCACCCTGATGAAAATACTTACGGGAGTTTACGTAAGGACCTCCGGAAAGGTTGTTCTGGATGGAAGTCCCGTGGAATTCAATACCACAAAGGATTCTCAGGATAAGGGTATCGCATTTATACATCAGGAGCTCAACCTTGTCCGTGACCTTTCCATAGGAGAGAACATATTCCTTGGCAGGGAGCCTGTTGGTATAGGTGGAAAAATCAATTGGAAGAAGCTGTTTGATGACTCAAGGATGTGGTTGACCAAGCTTGGCCTGGATGAGGATCCCAGGGAGCTTGTGAAAAATATCAGTGTCGGAAAGCAGCAGATGATTGAAATAGCAAAGGCTCTCTCCCTGGATGCACAGGTCATAATCATGGATGAACCAACAGGTGCACTCACCATGTCAGAAACAGAAAGACTTTTCCAGGTTGTTAAGGAGTTAAGGGATACCGGACACAGCATTGTATACATTTCACACAGACTTAAGGAGATTTTTGAAATCTGTGACCATGTGACGGTCTTAAGAGACGGAACACTGGTTGGAGAGGAGCCCATTGAAAATATTGACGAAGAGAAGATCATCGAGATGATGGTGGGAAGAAAGCTCAGCGAGCAATACCCAAGGGTTGAGACTGAAATCGGAGAAGTGGTCCTTGAGGTGAAGAACCTTTCAAACAGATTTGTACATGATGTTTCCTTTCAGCTTCGAAAAGGAGAGATCCTGGGAGTGGCTGGTCTGGTAGGAGCCGGCAGAACTGAGCTTGCAAGGACCATTTACGGTGTTTACCAGCCTGAATCTGGAGAGATCCTTGTCAATGGTTCTGCAGTATCAATAAAAAGTCCAAAGGACGCCCTGAAAAATGGAATAGCATACCTTTCAGAGGACAGAAAAGAAAACGGCATTGTTCTTGGAATGGATCTTGTTGAAAATGTAACCCTTGCCTCCCTGAACAATTATGTGGGCAGGATAGGCAACATCGACAAGTCAAAGGAACGTGATTCCACTGACCGCTACATCAAGAGCATGTCAATCAAGGCTGCGGGAAGAAATCAGCTACTTCAATTCCTAAGCGGTGGAAATCAGCAAAAGGTTGCACTTGCAAAAAACCTGGATACGAACCCTGGCATACTTCTGTTGGATGAACCAACCAGAGGTGTTGATGTGGGTGCAAAGAAAGAAATCTACGAACTGATAAACAAGTACAAGCAAGAAGGCATGAGCATACTGATGGTTTCATCGGAGATTCCAGAGATACTTGGAATCAGCGATAGAGTAATGATTATGCACGAAGGAAGGATTAGCGGTATCATTGATATCGCGGATGCTGACCAGGAAAAAATTATGACCTATGCCGTAGGAAAGGAAGTGAGCTAAATGGGTAAGTTTTCATTGAAAGGAAGGAACTGGAAGCAATTTTTATCAGACAACAAGCCAGTTGTGGTCCTTCTGATACTGGTTGTAACAATGTCTTTTCTCAGCGACAGGTTTCTGACCTGGTCAAACATCATAACAGTCTTGAGACAGACCTCAATTAATGCAGTTATAGCAACAGGCATGACCTTTGCCATCCTTATTGGAGGAATTGACCTTTCCGTTGGTAGTGTGCTTGCAATAACCGGTGCAATTGCCGCAAGCCTTGTTGCAAGTGGCATGAATATTATCCTGGTGGTAATCCTGACCCTGCTTATTGGTCTGGGAATTGGACTGTTGAACGGACTTCTTATAAGTAAGGGTAGATTACAGCCGTTTATAGCCACTCTGGGCACAATGACACTCTTAAGAGGCCTTACCCTTGTTTACACCCAGGGTAGACCAATCAGCATCTTTGGTTCAGACACCTCGGCGATGTTTTCAAAAATTGGTACAGGATATTTCCTGGGTATTCCAATACCTGTGTATATAATGTTAGTTGTATTCTTCATTTCCTGGTATACCCTGAATCATCTGAAAATCGGTAGATATACCTATGCCCTTGGTTCAAACGAAGAGGCTACAATGTATTCAGGAATAAAGACAGACAATATTAAACTGTTTGTCTATGCAGTGGCAGGGGTTCTTGCAGCTCTTGCGGGTATTATCGTAACTGCAAGACTTGGTTCAGCTCAACCAACTGCCGGATCCGGCTACGAGCTTGACGCCATTGCAGCGGTTGTAATCGGTGGAACAAGCATGGCCGGAGGAATAGGAACGATTTTTGGTACTGCCATCGGAGCAATGATAATTGGCATACTAAACAATGCCCTTAACATGCTTCAGGTTTCATCATACTATCAGGATGTTGCCAAGGGCGTAGTAATACTTATCGCTGTACTTCTGGACAGGAAACAGCGTAAGTCCCGTTAACCAGGTTTCGACCCGAGTGGGTTGAGATATATGAGAAAGCGATAAAAAATAAAGGGGGAGAAAAAATTGATGAACAAGAAAAGGTATTTTGCACTTGCGTTGGCCCTTGTATTGGCAGTAGGGCTTGCAGGATGTGGCACAGGAGGAACTGACAACGGAGGCGGCGAAGGTGAGTATACTATAGGATTGGTGGTTTCAACCTTGAACAACCCATTCTTTGTGGATCTTAGAGACGGTGCCCAGGCAAAAGCTGATGAGCTTGGTGCCAGCCTTATAGTTCTTGACTCACAGGACGATGCAGCTACAGAGCTTTCAAATGTTGAAGACCTTGTAAATCAAGGTGTTGACCTAATCATGATTAACCCAACTGACTCAGATGCAGTAGGAAGTGCAGTTGCAGCAGCAAACGGAGCAGGCATTCCAGTGATAACCCTTGACAGATCAGCCAATTCTGGGGATGTAGTGGCTCATATCGCCTCAGACAACGTAGCTGGCGGAGAAATGGCCGGAGAATTTATCGTTGAGCAGCTTGGTGGAGCAGGTAAAGTTGTTGAGCTTGAGGGAATACCTGGAGCATCAGCCGCCAGAGAAAGAGGCGAAGGCTTCAATGCAGCCATAGAAGGAACTGACCTTGAGGTAGTTGCAAGACAGACCGCTAACTTTGACAGAGCCGAGGGTCTTTCTGTAATGGAGAACATTCTTCAGGCACAGCCAGAAATCGATGCGATATTTGCACATAACGACGAAATGGCATTAGGTGCACTTGAAGCTGTCAAGGCGTCAGGAAGAGACATTATGATAGTTGGATTTGACGCAACAGATGATGCTGTTGCCGCTGTTGAGGCAGGAGACCTTGCAGCAACCGTACAGCAGCTTCCAAAAGACATCGGTTCAATCGGTGTTGATACAGCAATGAAGGTGCTTGGCGGAGAAACAGTGGATGAATATATCCCTGTAGCCCTAGAGCTTGTAACTCAATAGCAGCACACAACAACTAAAGCACGGCCTAGGCCGTGCTTTACTTACTTCATGGACTCCTTAATAACCCTAAGTGAATTTTTATAGGCCAGCTTCTCGATCTGTCCAATGCTCCACCCATCCTTTTGGAGTGCTTGGAATATCATGGGCATCTTCTCTATACTGTCCACTTCCAGGTCTCCACCTATTCCATCAAAATCCGAGCCAAGGGCAACAACATCCTCCCCACCTACATTCCTCATATGGTTCAAATGCCTTACCATAAGTTCCACCGTGCTCCTATCGGTATTGGTGTCCGGCTGAAGAAAATGAGGAGCAAAGTTTATTCCGGCGACCCCTCCCTTTTCTCCCAGGATTCGAATCATCTGGTCCGTGAGATTTCTTTTGTGTGGCGAGATTTCTCTGGCATTTGAATGTGAAGCCACAAAGGGCTTCTTGCTTATTTTAGCCACATCAAAAAATCCACCGTCTGAAAGATGGGACACATCCACAATCATCCCCAATTCATTCATATATTCCACAGCTTCCCTTCCAAACTCCTTAAGACCCTTTGTCATTATGTTCTTGTCGTCAGAATTCGGATATCCAAAGCAGTTCTCAAAGTTCCATGTTAGGCTTATAAGCCTAATGCCCATGTCATGATAATGCCTAAGCTTGTCAAGACTGCCCTCCAAACTTCTTCCATCCTCTATGGTCAATATTGCAGACATCCTTCCATCCTTTTCATTCTGTATAATGTCATCATAGCTGCCTGCAAGCCCTATCATATGGATGTTTCCAGCAATCTCCTTCTTCAAGGTTTCAACAAGTGTATTTATGTAAATGTCGTCCTCTATAACCTCTCCAGCATTCTCCATAAACATTTCCTCGGTTGGCAGAAAAACTGCAAAAAACTGAGCCAGTGACCCACCCTCATTCATGCGTCCAAAGTCCACGCTTGTCTGATTGTTTTGGAGCAGACTTAAATTCCCTTCCCTTCCAACTGTATGCATAAGTGTATCGCAGTGCAGGTCAATAAATTTCATCTGGTGATCCTCCTCTATTTTTCTTCAATCAATAAAATGTTCCGAAGGTTTAATACCCTTCGGAACATACTTTACCACATTGAAATCACATAATCAATTATGCTTTTGAAGGGATTGCCTTTGAGACTGTCTTTCCAAGCCAGTTCTTGCCTTCAACAATTCTAGTTACCATCATTGATGCAACGGCGTCACCGGATGCATTAATCATGGTTGCAGGTGGATCCACCAAAAATCCTATGGTAGCAACAATTGGGAATGCCTCTGGTGGGAATCCGTAAATGGTGACAATTAGCATCTCACCGATTAGTCCTCCACCTGGAACCCCTGACATTACAACTCCACCAAGAACCGCTATAAGAACCGCTGTTACATAGGTTCCAATCCCTGAAAAGTCCTGACCGAATATCCCAAATAGGAATGCTATCTTAAGTATTGACGAAAGGGCTGTTCCATCCATGTGCATGGTTGCACCTATTGGAAGGGCAATCTCCCTTATATCCTTGGGCACCTTCATCCTCTCCGTTGCTGTAAGATTCACCGGCAGAGTTGCTATAGAGCTGCAGGTTGCCAAGGATGTAACTGCTGGATTAAGTACATTTTTAAAGAATATTCTGGTTCCCTCCATACCTCCAGCCCAGTAGGAATATGCAAAGAACGCTATAAAGAAATACGCTATGCAAAGCGGATAGTAGATCGCCATTGACCTTAGATAAGCACCAAGGAGCTGAGGTCCATATTCAGCAATAAGTGCTGCAAAGTAAGCTCCTAGACCTATAGGCGCATACAGCATGATTATACCTATCATTTTCATCATGACCTTGTTGAGCATATCCAAGGCCTGTGCAATCTTGTTATCCTCTCCTCCCACCATGCTTACACTGAAGCCAAACAGTATTGAAAACACTATCAGCGGCAGCATATTTGATCTTGATAGAAGAAGTGGAAAATCGCTTACTGTAAATGCATTTACCAAGGCATCACCTATGCTGATCTCATCCAGGGTTGCAGCCTCCATGACGATGCTGACTCCCTCTGCAGGAGGAAACGCCTTTACCACAACAATGATCAAAACAGCTGCAATTGCTCCCGTTATTATGAATACTGAGAACATGCTCCCAAGGATTTTCCCAAGTCTTTTCATGTTCATCATGCTTCCCACTGCACTGCTGATACTTAGAAAGACCAATGGTACAACTGCCGTAAACATCATGTTAATGAACAGGTCACCCAGTGGTGCCAACACCCTTGCCCTCTCACCGAAAACCAGTCCTATAATTGATCCAAGGATAATTCCTGTAAGCAGTATCATTGGAAATCTGTAGCTTTTCCAAATTGAATTTGTGTTTGTATTTGAACTTGTCATTTAATAACCTCCGTCATATTATAGTTCGTATTAGTACTTCAGATCTTCATCCAGCACCTTTCCCTCTGAAACAAAGGTTGCAGAGCCGCTAAGGAAGATATCCTCCACCCCATCGGGATTAAGGACTACCTGGATAAGCAGCTCTCCTCCTGGCATGTTTATATTTACCTGGTTTCCGGAAATCATTCCTTTTTTCACCAGTACATATCCAACAGATCCAGCTCCTGTTCCACATGCAAGTGTGAAGTTCTCAACCCCTCTCTCAAAGGTTTTTGCAGCCACACTTCCATCCTGTCTTAGCCAATAGAAATTTACATTTGCGCCCTTTGGAAGACTTTCACTCCATCTCAGACCTTTTCCGATCCTGTAAAGCTCTTCCTCCGGCAAGCTGTCAAAGTCCGGCATGTCAAGTACCAAATGTGGCAGTCCCGGACTCCCAAGCTCAACATAGGAGCATTTGTACCTGTCATTGCCCAGCTCAAGCCAAAGCTCTTCCTTGTACTCACTTGGACTGTTCAATCTTACCCTGTAGGTTTGACCATCAAGTCTCCAGCCTCTTACCACACCCGATATGGTCTCAACCTTCTGCTTTTCCCCGGATATTCCATTCTCATAGGCATATCTGCAGATACATCTTGCACCGTTGCCGCACATCTCGCCTTCTGTTCCATCAGCATTGTAGAAGTGTATCCTGAAGTCTCCACAGCCCTCGGAGTGATCAATGAACATTATCCCGTCTGCTCCAATAGAGGTTCTCCTTGCACAAAGGTTTCTGGCTATTTCTGAGAAGCTCTCCTCAGGGAGCTCCTCAATAATGTTATTTATGATTATGAAATCATTTCCTGCTCCATGCATTTTTGTGTATTCCATAGTATTTCTCCCCTTATATCATCCATGATGGCACAATCTCATTTCTTAGCATATCCTGGTAGGTTTGTCTCTTGACAACAAGATAGTCCTTACCCTCCTTGACAAATACCACTGCGGGAATTGGGTTTTTGTTGTAATTGCTTGCCATTGAATGTCCATAGGCCCCCGTTGAAAATACGCAGATCACATCCCCCGACTCAGGACTTGGCACATTGATGTCCTTGATCAGTATATCCCCGGATTCGCAACATTTCCCACATATGGTCACCTTATCATCTTTGCCCAGATCCATCTTGTTGGCTATTACACCAGTATACCTTGCCTGATAAAGGGCAGGACGGATATTGTCAGTCATCCCACCATCAACTGAGACATACTTTCTCACTCCCTCAATGTCCTTGATATTGCCAACAGTATACAATGTTATGCCTGCTTCTCCAACTATGCTTCTTCCAGGCTCAATAACAACGGTTGGTCTATCAAGTCCTAATTCCTTGTAGTGACCCTTGATTCTATCCATCAAGGGATCTGTAAAATATGAAAGTGGTCTTCTTGGTTCATCCGTATATCTGATCCCAAAGCCTCCCCCAAGATTAATCTCCCTTATCTCAAAACTGAACCTGTTCCTGATTTCGTCCACATGGTGCAGAAGAACATCTAGTGCACCAAGGTGTGACCCGTTGTCAAAAAGCTGTGAACCTACATGAAAGTGAAGTCCAATGAAATTCACCCAAGGTGATCTGATCGCGTCCTCAACGGCAGGATAGAATACTTCCTCATCCAAGGGAATCCCAAACTTTGAATCCTTTTTCCCCGTGGTTATATACTCATGGGTTTCGCTTTTTACGCCAGGTGTTACCCTGTACATTATATTTGTCTTCTTACCGGTCACCTCACATATCCCTTCTATAATCTGAAGCTCCTCGATGCCATCCACGATAATTCTACCCACTCCGTATTCAATTGCAAGAAGGAGCTCCTCGTAGAGCTTGTTGTTGCCATTGAATTCTATCCTTTCTGCGGGAAAGCCCACCGATATGGCTGTATAAAGCTCTCCTCCAGATACCACATCCACACTTAGACCCTCTTTATCTATAAGTTTGAGCATTGCCGATGTGCTGAATGCCTTGGCCGCATAGGCAACCCTGGTATTGTCGTATTTATCTAAAAAATCATCTCTCAGCTCCGCTATGCGATTTTGTATGTCTGTCAGTGAATAAACATATAACGGAGTCCCGTATTTTTTGGCCAGACTGACAGTGTCACATCCATCAAAATGGAGCCTCCCGCCTTTTTCTTCATATATCAATTCAATATTCTCCCTTCAACTTGTTTTCAAAAAATAAAAAACCTGACAGGTTGGTCAGGTGATTTTCTACATGGCAATGCCATAGGATACCCTCTCCCCTCTTGCTCTTATGTGAGATAGCACAACATCAAGGTACCGAGCTTAATACCAGGATGACAGTCCTGCACCTGTTAAGTACAGACCCAGCAACAGACTTTGGTGTCTGAAGCTTCGGCGATTGCTCCTTTTCCAACACATCACAGGATTCCGTCCTCTGTATTGGTACTTATAGAAACCGCGCCTCTACCTCACCCGCAGGGATGAGGATTTTTATTTAGCTATTGTTGAAGATATTAACACAGAATAAACACATGTGTCAATACCAATTTTATCAATTTTTCAAAATTGCATGAAAATAATGCATCCTAACAAATGTTTTCATTTACACATATCCTGGATAAGCCTCCATTGGTAATCCCATGAATCCCTTACAATATCACGGATATCCAGCTCAGCCCACCATCCAAGTTCCTCCATGGCCTTTGACGGATCCGCAAAGGAAACACCAATATCCCCTTCTCGCCTTTCTACAATCTCATATGCTATCCTTCTGCCATTAACCTTTTCAAAGGATTGGAGTATCTGGAGCACCGAGGTTCCCTTGCCCGATCCCAGGTTATAGATGTGCACTCCCCTTTTCTGCTTTTCAAGGGCATGGATGTGTCCTCTTGCCACATCCATAACATGTATGTAATCCCTAATCCCGGTTCCATCTGGAGTGTCATAGTCTCCGCCGTATATGAACAGCTTCTCAATTTCACCAGTTGCAATTCTTATTATATGAGACATCAGGTTCCCGTCATCTGTTCTCATTTCCTCCCCAAGGATGCCTTCCGGATGTGCTCCGGCAACATTGAAGTACCTAAGAATAGTTATGTCCGGCTTGCCATGAAGCGAGTAGGCATTTCTGAGAATTTGCTCACATTTTATCTTTGATCCTCCGTAGGGGTTCAATATTTCACCTATTTCTGCATCCTCGGAAACAGGAGATCTTGAGTTCCCATAAATAGCTGCAGACGAGCTGAAAACAAACCTTTCAACACCATGCTGAATGCATTTTCCCAGCAGTCTCTCAGTACCTTCCACATTGTTCAGATGGTACCTTTCAGGTTTCTCCATTGACTCCTTAACTGATTTAAGGGCAGCAAAATGAATCACCCCCTGAACATCATGGGAGGTGAAAATCTGATCCAGAAGTCTTCGGTCAAGAATGTCCCCCTCTACAAACTGAGCCTTGTTTTCACATGAACTGTTTATTCCATCCAGGGTCTCCAGCCTGGAATTTGATAGATTATCCAATATGAGGACCTTGTATCCCCTTTTAAGAAGCATGTGCGTCGTATGGCTTCCGATAAATCCCAGACCGCCTGTTACAAGAACCTTCAATGTTTGACCCCCCAATTAGCCTTATTATATCATTTGATGTTGTTAAGCTGCATATATATCCTTAGATGGTTCATTATATCTGTTCTTGAGACAATTCCTACCAGCCTGTCCTCCTCCATCACCAATACCCTTCCGATGTGGTTGCTGAATATCTTGCTCATTACATTGGATACTGTTTCATCGGTGGATACCACCAGGCCTTCACCCAGCTCTGTTGCAATGGAACCAACAGTTGTCACTCCCCACTCCTCCTTGGGAATCCTCTTTACATTGTCTATTGTTATAAGACCGATCACAGTTTCTTCATCCTCGATGGGGAATACATTGTACTTGTACCTGAAGAAATATTCCTCCACAGCATCCCTAACTGATACCGCCCTGTTAATTGAAACAACATCCCTTGTCATGAACTCACCAACCATTGTCCTGCTGAAGATATCAGATACAATTGTATTCTGATAGCTTGATTGTGAGGCCTGTACAACAAAATATCCAATAAAGAGAATCCACAGGCCATTTATGAGATTTCCATAAAACATGTTTGTGAGACCTATGAACATGAGGAAATAGCCAAACCACTGGCCGATTGTTGAGGCAATTCTTGTGGCCTTGTGTAGATTCCCCGTAAAATGCCAGATGGCAGCTCGTAGGACCCTTCCTCCATCCAAGGGAAAGGCCGGAAACATGTTAAATACTGCAAGCACAAGGTTTATTGAGGACAGGTAAAGAAAAACCACTGCAAAATACTCTGGCAGCAAAAGAGTTTCAGAAGCAATACCCAACCCTCTGAAAAGAACCACCAGAAGCAGGCTCATCATTGGACCAGCAATAGCCACAAGAAATTCCTTTCTCGGGCTGTCCGGTTCCTTTTCAAGGTCAGCGATCCCACCAAAAATAAAGAGGGTTATCCTTTTGACCCCAACACCAAGCCTGTTAGCCACTAGGGAGTGGGACAGCTCATGGGCGATTATTGACAGGAGCATGAGTATTGCCACGGATGCTCCAAGAATCCAGTAGATTTCCTGACCCCAATCAGGATACCTGGCTGGGAAGAAGCCTGTGGCCAAGGTCATTGAAATAAGAAGAAAGGCCGCAAGCCAGCTAATGTTGATTTCAATCCTTATTCCTTTGATGGTACCAATCAGGAAAGATCCCTTCATAATAATCAGCTCCTAAGTTTCACTAAAACTTCTCCATCTGTTATGATTATACCCTGAATCCCTGAAAAGAAAAACAACCTCAGTAACAGCAATAATTGTTACTGGGGTTGTCTCGTTGTTATCTAGAATAGTACTCTCATAAATAGTGAAGCTATTATTATGGCAAAAAATGTTCTCTCCAAGAATACAACGACCAGTTCCCACAGCTTCATCGGCAACTTCGACGCCATCATCACAACAATTGTCTCAGCAAAGAATATGATCTGCACAATGGATACTGCTGTAACCATATATCTGGCACCGATATCAAGCACTGCAACCTTATCCGCTATAAGCAATACAGGAAGAAACATCTCTGCGATGCCCACAGGGAAACTGGGTGCTATCTCTACAGCATTTGGGACTTTAAGAAGATTCAGCAAGGGAACAAATAAACTTCCCAGCCAATCAAAGATCGGGGTGTTCTCCGCCATTATCAAAGCAGTTGTTCCTATTGCTGCCAGTAATGTAATAACCTTAGGCAAAACCTCAAGTCCATCCTTTAATCCATTTTTCAACTCACCTAACAATGGAGGAGCCGTAAATCCCTTTTTTACAGCTCTATCCAATGCAGTTTTAAGCAGCTTGTCGTTTGATGACTTAAGATTGTCTATATCCTTTTGTGTTTGCACCCTACCATCAAGATATATGCTTTTCTTATTTGAAAAGGGTGGTATTCTGGCTATTATTGCACTTACTATCAATGTTATGAGCAAGGACGAAAAGTAGACCGGTATAAAATGATCCTGTAGCCCTGCTGTCTTTATAACCATATAGGCAAAGCCAATAGACACAGCACTGAATCCTGTAGCCACCAAGACGGCTTCCTTTTCTGTATAGACTCCCCTCTTGTAAAGTTTGCTTGTTATTAGCACTCCAACAGATGAACTGGAAACAAAGGAAGCAATAGCGTTTACCGCCGCCCTGCCTGGAACCTTCCATACAGGTCGCATCAATGGTTCCATCAAGGATCCTATGAAATCGATCACTCCATAATTCAATAGGAATGGCATGCTAAGTGATCCAACAACAATTATCCAAAATACTGCGACCACTATTGCAGGTATGATTGTACCACCAGTTGCTGAACCTACAATTATTTCCGGGCCAACATAAGATGTTGTTGCGCTCAAGCTGTATAGGAGCGTAAATACAGCACCTGCACTGTACATCAATGGATGAAGATTTGAATCACCTTCATAATACCTATGTAGTGGACTGTCTTTTTTTGCAATGAATTTTCCATAAAAGCTTGTTATAGCTGTAGCGATTATTGTAAGAGTAATACCCCACAATCCAAAGTTTCCAGTTATGTTCATTATCCCATTATAAATCACACCAAAAGTGATGTCTGTCTCACCATTTATTGTTATGGGTACAAAAAATATGAATATGGCAATTGCTGTAAATAAAATACTTTGGAGTAGTCCAGCATTATAATCTTTCCTGCTTAAAGTGAAAGAATCAAGTACTGAAAGATCATTAAGGTCCAAATTCTGATCAGCAATTTCCTTTTTGGACAATACAGGTTTGGAATCATTTTGCAGTTTTGAATTTAGATTAAGTTCCATATTATCATCCTTTCATCTGTGCTTCTCTTTTTTGTATTGCCAGTACAGATAAAAACTCAAATACAACATTGGCTGCCAGTAGTGATGTTATTTCAGCATGATCATATGGCGGAGCTACCTCTACCATGTCCATACCTACGAAATTAAGTTCCTTCAGTTCTCTTACAAACTGAATTCCCTCAAGAGATGAAAACCCTGCAACTTCAGGTGTTCCAGTACCAGGTGCATAGGCAGGATCGAAGAAATCGATATCATATGTAAGAAACACCTTGTTGTCACCTATGATTTCTTTTGCCATCCTTATTGTCTCCTTGATTCCCATTTCCCTGACCTTGTGTGAAGGTATGGTTGTCAAACCAAGGCTTTTAGCCAATTTAAACTCTCCAGCATCATAGATTGACCCTCTCATCCCTATCTGTACAGATTTGTTTGGGTCTATGAGATTTTCCTCAATGGCTCTTCTAAATGGGGTTCCATGGTTATACTTCTCACCGAATACTTCATCATTAATGTCTGCATGAGAATCAAAATGAAGCAGACTTACAGGACCATGTTTCTTTGCTATGGCTCTCAGTTCAGCAAGTGTAATTGAATGATCTCCACCTAGGGCTATGGGGATTGCTCCCGCTTCAACAATCTCAGTAGCGAATTCTTCGATTTTATCATATGTTGGGTGAATATATCCAGGAACAACATTCACATCACCCAGATCTCCGCCCTTTAGGTAATCAAGAATATTAACTTCATGAATCGGATTGTTGGTTTTCATCATAACTGAAATATTTCTGATTGCCTGGGGACCAAACCTTGCTCCAACCCTATAGGAACAAGCTGTGTCAAATGGTACTCCATAGATTGCAAAATCCAATCCTTCAGCATTCTCAAATCTCTGCATTCTCATGAAATTACCTGTGTTGCAGAATCTGGGTGATGCAAAAGCTGTCGCTGGTTGCTTAATATCTTTTGTGTTCATACTAATCCCTCCTCGTTATTTGACAATAATACATTGCATGTTTCATGCCAAAACAAAAACCCCTTAAAACAGGGGTTTTCAAATATGCCCTCCATCGGCTGTAGGAATTATTTCCTATTTGAGTGAGGGGTTCTTATTGATTTATGATACATTAGGCATTAAGTAGTAGGCATTTTTTCCTACGTAATCGGATTTTTTTCCTATTTATCTTTAGGAAGATTGATACCATACCTTTGTATTTTTTTTCTTAGGGTACTCTCATCAATTTTTGCAGACCTAGCCATGTCTCTTATTGTGGAATGATTCGAAGCGTAGTTTTTAATTAATTTCTTCTCATATTCTTCCATAATCTCCTTGTGTGACAAGCCTACATCACTATGTTCTACATCTGAATTTAGGCTAAATCTAACGTCATCTTGGTCAATTATCTCAGTATCACTTGTTACGATCAACCTTTCTATTGTGTTTTCAAGCTCCCTCACATTTCCAGGCCAGGAATAATCCAAGAGATATTTCAAGGCAGATGGTGATATTTCCTTGTTCAGATTGTAGTAGGAATTTAACCTTGAAAGAAAGAGTTTGATCAGTGGTACAATATCTGCATTTCTTTCCCTCAATGGTGGAATCAATATTGGAACTACCTGAAGTCTGTAATAGAGATCCTCCCTAAACTTACCTTCATCGATAAGTTCTCTTAGATTCTGATTGGTAGCTGATATTATCCTAACATCAACATCTATATTCTCATGGGCACCAATAGGTTGGATTTGCCTAAACTGAATAAGTGATAATAGCTTTACCTGTGAAGATAGGGGAAGCTCACCAATTTCATCCAAAAAAAGGGTACCTGTGTCAGCATACTGAATCAACCCTTTTTTGCCCCCCTTGAGAGCACCCGTAAATGATCCTTCTTCATAACCAAAAAGCTCAGATTCAATCAAGGTCTCTGGGATAGATGAACAATCAACCTTCACAAATGGTTTATCATACCTACCGGAATTTTCATGTATGTATTTCGCTAGCATACTTTTCCCAACACCAGATTCACCTTCGATCAAAATCGTTGAATCAACATTTGCTACCTTATCAGCCAGCTTCAAGATGTTATTCATTTCCTTGCTTCTGTTCAATATTTGATTGGATGAAAGGTATTCAGCTGAATACTTGGTAAGGTCACGGGTGATCCTTGCATTTTCCTTTCGCAGCTCTGCAAGCTGTCTACTCATGCTTTCAAGAATCTCAATATCTCTGCAGTACACTATTACTTTTTTTAATTCCCCTGATTCAAAAACTGGTTTACCTGTAGCATATATTAATCGGTTGTTAACTTTCTGTGTTATCTTTACAGGCTTCCCTTGTTCAATTACATCTAGGGCCACAGATTCTGAAAAGATTCCCTTTTCAACAAGATCGTGCATGTTCTTACCAAGAATATCTTCCTTCTTAATCCCATCTATTTTTTCAGCAGCGTTGTTGTAAAACAGGGTCAATCCCTTATTGTCAACAATATGCACACCGACTTCCACATCATCCAACACTGTTTTGAATAGGTTTGGACCAATATTCTCAATTGTGGTTGCTTCATTAACCATACGTTCACCTTCCTAATTCGTAACAGAATCTGCTATCACCTTATTATAGATTACAAGTCAGCATCTTTGCAAACCTAAAAAGACCATCTGTTTGATTCTTGACAAGCAGATTCAATTACTCATGATAGTCCGGTATACCTATATCCTCAACAATAACCTCTCCTGTATACACCTTTGCGTCTGCCAAACCCTTTTTCATCCTATGGAATGTCACAGTCCATCTTGCCTTGACAGCTATTCCCATAGGCTCACCTGTATCACCATTTAGACCCGATGGTATGTCCACTGCCAAAACCGGTTTATAACTATTGTTGATTATCTCAATCGCCTTTCTGTAAAGCCCCGTTACATCACGTGAGATGCCTATGCCGAATATGGCATCAATAATCAAATCTGAGCCCTGGATGCTTTTTCTAAGATCCTCAAGCATATTTCCCTCGGCAATTTCCTTGATTTCAACTCCAAGGTTCTTAAGGATACTTAAGTTTATTCCGAAATCCTTTGTTCTCCTCTCCAGGTTCCCAAGGATAAACACTGCAACATCCCTTCCAGACAAATAAAGGTGTCTAGCCACAGCCAACCCATCTCCACCGTTGTTTCCGACGCCGCACACCAACACTATCTTCTCAGAAATGGGACTAATATTCTTGACCACCTTAAGGGCTGCATTCTCCATAAGCACAATACTAGGTATGCCGATTTCCTCTATTGCATATCTATCCATTTCCTTCATTTCACTGCAGCTGATCATGATCCTAACCCTCCTCTATTATCATATGTACTATCTTTTTCTTACCCTATCCATTGTATATGTACTCCAGGAAGATTGCCCATTATACTGCAAAAAAATGCTGGAATATGGATTTGATGGGTAAATATGTGTTTATCTTTTGATAATGTCACCTTATAATTATCTTTTGATTATGTCACAATAATCTTATGAAAAAAGAGGTGCAATACTTATTGAATGATAAACAGATCAACAGATACAGAGTTTTATCAAACGTAATCGAAGGAAATCTTAAAGCTTGTGATGCTGCTAAAAATCTCAATTTGAGTGAACGTCAAGTATACCGCTTAATTAAAGGAGTGAACAAAGAAGGCGTGACTTCCCTCATTCACAAGAATTCCAACAAGAAACCTTCCCACACTTTTGATGATGAGTTTAAGCAACACATTCTAAGTTTAAGGAGTTTCGAACGCTATAAAGACTCTAATTTTACACATTTTAGAGAACTCTTAGAGGAGCGTGAAAGCATCTCCATTAGCTACAATGCCCTGTATACTCTTCTGACTTCAAATGGGTTCAAAAGTCCCAAGAAGAGACGTAAATCAAAAAACCACAACAGACGTAAAAGAAAGTCCAAAGCAGGTATGCTGATTCAGATTGATGCAACACCATTTGAGTGGTTTGGAGACTCTGTTAAGTATGCGTTGCATGGTGCCATTGATGATGCTACTGGTCAAGTAGTCGGCCTATACATGACCAAGAATGAGTGCCTCCATGGCTATCTTGAAGTCATAAGACAAATGGTCCTAAGACATGGTGTCCCAACATGTGTCTACAGTGATATGCACACGATATTCAGATCTCCTATTGCAAGCAAAGTCTCGGTAGAAGAGCAGCTAAAGGGCAAATCCATCAACAAGACACAATTTGGAAGGGCAATGGAAGAACTAGGTGTTTCACTGATTTATGCCAGATCACCACAAGCCAAAGGAAAAGTCGAAAGATTGTGGAATACATTGCAGAGCAGGTTGCCCACAGACCTTAAGATTGCCGGTGTAACCTCAATTGAACAAGCTAATGAGTTTTTAGCTGACTATATCAATTCATTCAACTCCAAATTCGCCGTCGAGCCTGAAGAACCTATATCAGCATATGCTCAGCTACCTGACCACTTGAATCTGGACCATATTTTAAGTGTTAAATTCAGTAGAGTTACTGACAATAGCAGCGTTTTCTCCATCCACAGCAAACATTTTATGGTTGTCGCTTCACAAGAATTGCCTGAGGTACCCAAGAAGTCAAAGGTAAACGTCATCATAAGCACTTCAGCAGGCATCAAGGTAGAGTATCAAGGGAATGTCTATGATACCATCAACTACATTAAACCTAAGAAATCTAGCAACCCAAAAGGTAAATCAAAGTCAAAATACATACCACCTGATGATCACTATTTCAAATATGGAAGTGACAAGTTCAAAAAGGTCTACTTTGATGAAAGTTATGAAGAAGTGCTGGCGATTCTACAAGAGATATTCCTGCGAAAATACGCTTAATATCTCACTTCCAAATCATTTGAGGCTAATCTTTTAACAGTTGAGAAGATTTAAAATGTCAAGGACAAGCTTGCTTGTTCATATATCCTTGACATTTTAAATTGAGCAACTAGAGTTCCCAAGCCTCAAATGGATTGAACACTTAATTATCTACTGACATTTTCAAGAGATAATTAGACTGGTTTTTACTGACATTTTCAAAAGTTATTGACAGATTTGATGGGTAAATAATGTTCATCAAACTATAATTAGGAGGATATGCCATGACTTCATTAAGACCCATAGAGGATGTTTTTACAGTTGAGAAGGAGCATTGGGTAGGTAGATTCGGTAAGAACAGTTTCCGATAATCAATTTGACAAATTTTTTTGCACAATATTTATGCAAAAACGTACTGCTACTGCTCAAAAGAGCTAATTCAGTACGTTTTTTCAATACTCTTCCCTTAAAATCCAAAAAACTCTATAATTTTTGCTCCAAGAAAAATCCCGACAATCCCCATTATTCCGGGAAGGGTTGGTGGTGCAGGCAATGGCAGCTTCAAGGCAGTAAATACTCCTCCTGCAACAATTCCAGTTATAAGGGCTAAAACCGATAGGTTCATATATTTCACCTTCCTTCCATTACACCAATAATCATATTTGTATTAATCTCTAAGAGTTTCCAATCTATTTTATACATATTTGGGAATCCTTTCAAGTAAGATTTTTCCTGAAATCATCCTTGTTTGTTCTGAAATGAATCCCCTTGAATGTTACTCCAATTTCCTAATGCTGATGACAAATCGACAAAACAATCTAAATATGTTTAGATATTTTCTTGTCAAAGCTATTTAATTCATGATAATTTTGAGTTGATATTTTCCATCAACATGAAGATTATTGTTGTCTGTTTCCCTTGTTTTAAACATTTTAACCAGCTAAGTTTTAGGGTATATGACCATTTTTATGATAAGAATCTAACATTTAACTGATTATTCTAAATCTTTCGAATTTTCCTATTGCGACCTGTTTTCCCCTCTGTTATAATCAAGTCAAGTATTTAAATATATCAATTAAAAGGGGGATTTTCAATGACGGTAAGCGGTTTCTTTATGCCGACTACAAATCTAATCGGTGCAGGAGCAATAAACACAACAGGTTCACAGCTTAAAAACCTCGGAGCCAAGAAGGTACTCATAGTGACGGATGCTTTCCTGAGCAAGATCGGGGTTGCAAAGAGAATCAAGGGCTTGATTGAAGATGAAGGCATGGAAGCAGTAATATTTGACGGTGCCGAGCCAAACCCGACAGACAAGAACGTCGATGCAGGTTTCAAGGTTTGGAAGAAAGAGAAATGCGACTCACTGGTAACCCTTGGTGGTGGATCCTCACATGACTGCGGTAAGGGAATTGGACTTCTGGCATCAAACGGTGGGAAGATTCATGATTTTGAGGGAATCGACCAGTCCAAGAACCCATTTGTTCCTTATGTTGCAATTAATACAACTGCAGGTACAGCTTCTGAAATGACAAGATTCTGCATAATCACAGATACGAAAAGAAAGGTTAAGATGGCGATAGTTGACTGGAGAGTAACTGCAAAGGTTTCCATAAACGATCCTGAAGTAATGGCAGGCATGCCACCTGGACTGACAGCTGCCACTGGAATGGATGCACTTACCCATGCAGTAGAAGCTTATGTATCCACAGCAGCCACACCTATTACCGATGCGGCAGCTCTTATGGCAATGGAGCTTATAGCGGAGTACTTACCAAAGGCAGTAGCCAATGGAGATAATATGGTAGCAAGAGATAGAATGGCCTATGCGCAATTCCTGGCTGGAATGGCCTTCAATAACGCAAGTCTTGGTTATGTCCACGCAATGGCACATCAGCTTGGCGGATTCTATAATCTTCCCCATGGTGTATGTAATGCCATACTTCTACCTCACGTAGAGCAGTTCAACCTTATTGGCTGTGCTGATAAGCTAAGTGATGTAGCCGTTGCCCTTGGGGAAAACATTGATGGTCTTTCAACTCCTCAGGCAGCTCAGAGAGCAATTGACGCCATCAAGGAGCTTGCAGCTTCAATTGGAATACCTGCTGGCCTGAAGGATCTTGATGTCAATGAAAAGGACTTCGAGGTAATGGCCAAAAATGCTATGGCAGACGCTTGCCAGGCAACCAATCCAAGGACGGCAACACTTGATGAAGTGATTCAGATATTCAAGAATGCAATGTAGCATATAGGCATAAAAAACGTACTGAGCATGCTCAGTACGTTTTTTATGCCATTCAAATATATATTATATTAAGGGGAGAACAGCCTATTCTTCTACGTGCTTTCCTGTACCTGCCGGTGAACGTCCACCTTTCAGGCCAAACACTATTACCAGTATTGTTACCACATAAGGAGTCATCATTACCAGCTGTGAAGGGAATACACTTTGGAATATAGTCTGGAGTGCATCAAAGAATCCAAAGAAGGCACTCCCTGCCAATGCCCCGAAGGGGTTGTATCTTCCAAATGCGTTTATTACAACAGCTATATAGCCACGGCCTGCAGTCATGTCCTTTACGAACATTCCCATCTGTCCAAGTGAAAGATATGCTCCACCAAGACCTGCAAGGGCACCACTCATGGCAACTCCGAAGTACTTGTATGCCTTTACGTTAAGACCCACTGCGCTGGCGGCATGAGGGTTCTCTCCAACCATTCTCATCCTTAGCCCCAGTGTGGTCTTGAACATGAATATCCAGCTTATTATGACCAAAGCCATTGCTATGAAGAATATCACGTTCTGCGAGCCCAGTATGGGTCCAAGGAACGGAATGCTCATTAGCCAATCCGGGTTGAAGTTTGAAAAACTCTCTACTATTTCTGACTTACCGCTCAAGCCATAAACTATGGTCAGCAACAAAGGTGTCATTGCAGCTGCCAAAAGGTTGACAGCCATACCGCTGATTGAACCATTTACCTTGTAATTTATGTGCATAACAGCATGAAGCATTGAAAATACTATTCCAAATACCACACCAAAAATCAAGCCTATCCAAGGGCTACCAGTCATCCATGCACCCATTACTGAAAAGAATGACCCTGCAAGCATCATACCCTCAAGACCAAGGTCTATTACACCGGATCTCATGGAAAATGCTCCGCCGGTCGCCGCAAGCAGCAAGGGTACGGTTCTTCTCAAGGTTGAGGCCAGGATTGAAATTACTAAGCCTGTATCAAAATCTATCATTGTACCTCACCTCCGGCCACTTCATTTTTGTTTTTCTTTCCAGTTATTTTTTTGAATATGTTTAGTATCTGTCGGATCATTGTGGGTGCAGCCACAAATATTATTACCAATACCTGAATTACGTCAACAAACTCAATCGGTATTGCAGTTGTCCTACTTAAAGTTATGGTTCCTGCTCTCAGTATCCCTATCAAAAATGCAGCCGGTATTACACCAAACGGACTGTAGGCAGCCAAAGCCGCTATTGATATTCCAGCAAATCCATATCCGGATGAGAATCCTTCAATGAATCTATAGTTTACACCAAGGACCATTGCAGCACCTCCCATGCCTGCAATGGCACCGCTTAGTGCAAATGTGAGTATTGAGATCTTGGAAACATTGATTCCCGCAACCTCAGCAGCTCTCCTATTATTTCCTGTTACCTTGACCTCATAGCCGAAAACTGTTCTATCAAGCAAATACTGAATAACAATTGCCACAACAATGACAATCAAAATTGCTATGGTCAGCTGGGTTTGTGGCACAAGTCGCATCAGCTTTGCACTATCAGCTATTCTCTCCGTCTGTCCAACTCCGCTTCCCTCTGGCTTAAGTGGTCCGTTTGCCAGGTAGCTGGTGAAAAGTATTATTACGTTATTTAGCATCAGAGTCAGTATTATTTCACTGGCCCCAGTGTAGATCTTTGCAATTGCAACAAGTCCTGCGATGATTCCCCCTGCTACGAATGCCATGAGCAGTGCAAGTGGAATATGCACAACACCTGGTAGGTTGGTCACATAGGCTCCCACAAGAGCAGCAGCCATTGCACCCGCATACAGCTGTCCTTCAGCTCCAGTATTGATCATCTTTACCTTGTATGCCAATGCAAATGCTATCCCTGTGAACATCAACGGTGTTGCCTGACTTAGTGTCAAGGCGAATCCCTTTATGGTACTGAAGGATAACCCAAATATTGCCTTGTAGGTTTCAAAGGGTGAGTATCCTGTCACCCAGATGAAAACTGCTCCTAAGATAAGTGAAAACACCAATGCAAAGAAGGAATTTACAATTGAGTTTCTCATATTTGAATACTTGCTACTCTTCAAATTATCCAGTCTCATCCCTATTCCTCCTCTATCATTGAATGACCACCTGTCATCAATAATCCCATCTCAATGTCGGTAAGCTCTCCAGGCATTGTCTCTGAAACGATTTCTCCTTCAAACATTATCAATAGCCTGTCACTTAGTGTCTTGACCTCGTCAAGGTCCGCTGAAATGAGAAGTATGGCAGCTCCCTTGTCTCTCAAGTCAATCATCTGCTGATGGATGTATTCCATTGCTCCTATATCAACACCTCTTGTGGGATGTGCAATTATGATCGCTTTTGGATTATGGCTGAAGGCTCTGGCAATAACAACCTTCTGCTGATTTCCTCCGGACAGTTCATCTATTCTGGCATCAACATTTGGTGCCTTTACCAGAAATTGATCCTTTAATCTATTGCCCTTGTCATTAATCTCTTTTCTTTTGAGGATTCCTCTCTTATCACAGCAATCCGATTCCCTGTGGTATCCAAGTATCATATTTTCCTTGATGGACATTTCCTTTACAAGTCCCATGGAGAGTCGGTCTTCTGGTATATGTGCAATTCCAGCCCTTAAAAATCCATCGCTTGTTCCGATAATCTTCTCACCATCCAGCAAGAGCTCCATGGAGTCAACCTTCCTCAAGCCTGTCAATGCCTCAATAAGCTGGGTCTGACCATTCCCTTCAACTCCAGCAATACCAAGTATTTCACCTGCCTTGACATCAAAGGATACATTGTTGACCTTTTTCTTACCGTCCTCATCAACGGTCAAGCCCTCCACATGGAGAGAAACTTCTCCTATGCTCTTAGCAGGTCTTCTCTTCTGCAGATTAACTTGACGTCCAACCATCATTTCTGATAGCTGGTTTGTGGAGACCTTTGAGGGATCCAAATCATCTCTGATCAATTTACCATCTCTAAGAATCATCACTCGATCAGCCAATGCTATTGTTTCCTTTAGCTTGTGAGTTATGATTACTATGCTCTTACCCTCAGCCCTTAGCCTTCTCAGTATGACGAACAAATCGTCCACCTCCTGTGGCGTAAGGACCGCCGTCGGCTCGTCCAGTATGATTACATCCGCCTTTCTGTAGAGAACCTTGAGAATCTCCACCCTCTGCTGTTCACCAACAGACAGGTTTTCAACCTTGGTGTCGGGGTCTATGTTGAACTTGAACTGAGCTATAAGGTCCCTGACCTCATTTCTGGCCCTTCTCATATCAACAAAACCGTTTTTCCCAGGCTCGCTACCAGCGATTATATTTTCCGTTACAGTAAATGCAGGCACCAGCATAAAATGCTGGTGCACCATACAAATTCCTTTTTCAATAGCATCTACCGGACGTCTAAAGTTCATCTTCTCGCCACGATAGTAAACATCTCCAGAGGTGGGATCAGTCAATCCGTATAAAATTTTCATCAATGTGGATTTTCCAGCACCGTTTTCTCCCAGTATTGAAAGAATCTCTCCTTCATTCAGTAAAAAATCAACTTCATCTAGAGCAATGGTACCAGGATAGATCTTAGTGACCTTTTCCATTCTCACTATCTCCACCAAATTCACCTCCGAGTCCTATTTAAACTCTATCTCTTATTTCTCGTATACGTTATTTGCTGTCCATTCATCCAATTGGTCAAGATCCGTAGGAAGTACAATCACTCCATCTATGATCTGCTGTCTTATGTCCTCAATTGTTGCAGTTACATCCTCTGGGATTTCAACATCCAATCCCTCTACATTGTAGTCTACAACCCCTTCAGCCATTCCGATCTCGGTGAAGCCTGGCTCCCAAGTTCCTTCGCTAAGTGTCTTTATCTCCTCTATTACAAATACCCAAACCTTCTTGACTGATGTGCTAAGGCTAACCTCAGGATCAACCATTGCAAGTGAGGTTCCGATTACGTATCTGTTCTTTTCCTTGGCTGCCGCGAAAACACCCTGTGACGAGCTTCCAGCGTTTGCACTTACAACATCCGCACCTCTTTCATACATGACAAGTGCCAATTCCTTGGCTGTTACCGGGTCGTTGTAGCCACCTATGAAGTTTGTGAGAATCTCAACATCTGGGTTTACGTATTTTGCACCTGCCAGGAATCCTGTTGCCTGCGCTCTTGAAACAGGTGTGTCCATTGCAATTGTAAAGCCAAGTACGTTCTCTGGATTGCTAAGTGGGAATCTCTCGTCCTGTGTTGCAATTCCTGCCAATACTCCTGAAAGGAAGTGCTGTCCAGGATTTGATGATGCAATGCTATGAATGTTGTCATATCCCTCTATCTTTTGGTCAAGCATTGTGAATCTCTGCTCAGGATAATCATCCGCAACCATTTTCAATGCCTCAACCTGCTCTGTACTCACTGCTATTATTGTAGCGTATTCTCCTGCATCTGCAAACATTCTAAGCTGTGTTTCAAACTCTGATATGTCCTTTGGCTCTGCATAGTCAAACTCTGCGTCATACTGCTCTGCTGCCATTTGCACTCCCTGGAATACCTCGTCGTTGAAGCCGTTATCTCCAAGTCCGCCTACTCCAAGTATTGCTGCAAACTTCAATTTTCCGCTTTCCTCTCCTGTGTTTCCTTCCTCAGGAACCTCTGGAGCCTGTCCGCCACATCCTGTCAACAGTGATATCAACAGTACACTTACAATTAAACCAAATAGAATTTTCTTTTTCATGAGTTCTCCTCCAAGCATTTTAGTTTTGATATTCCTTTTAAGACATCGTATTCGCCATGAACATAAATCGTTTTCCTGTGAGTTTCATTCCCCCTTTAAACAATTTCATGCTATTTGACATTGCTGAGCATCTTTTCGATGCTTCAGTGCCATAGAATTCTCTAATTGTACACCATAGCCTTGATAATCATCCCTCATATGGATTTAATCTTCTGTTTCCCAGGTGGATGGTGTAGTTATTACCCTTTTGATTTTAAGCTATACTTCCGGTTCAAAATTTGTTAAATTCAAAATATTCTGGTTGGTCATTGGTTGTCCAACAACCACCATGGATATATGATATCATGCAGATAAATGCCTTGTCAATTAATCTAATACAATATTCTAAAAGTTTCTTTAATTTAATATCTTGAGCCATTTTTATTCGTTCAATCAGTGATTTTTTCCTTTGTTTTGTCCATGTTTCTTGTCAATTATCCGGCTTTCATCCATTACCAACTCTTGACAATAGGTTTGTTTATATACTAAACTTAAGTCAATAAATTCAACTGTAAGGAGTGTTTGTATTCATGAAATTGACCAATAGAAGCCTGTCTTCACAGGTTAAAGAGGCTATTGTAGCTATGATTAATGAGTCAAGCTTCATGAGCAAATTACCTTCAGAGAACAAGCTTGCAGCCCAGCTGGGCGTCAGTCGAAACACTGTTCGGGAAGCACTGAAGATCCTGGAAAACCAGGGGCTGGTAATTTTGCGTCATGGAATCGGAACATTTGTAACCAGTTATAATAGCAATGATAACATCAGATACAATATCGCGCAGCTGGACAGTACAACCAAAATATTGGCCGAGCATGGCTACGTTCCCGGCACAAAGAGCGCAAGCCACGATATCAGAAAGGCAAATGACAGGATATCAAAGGACCTTGGCAGCGATTCACCCATGGATGTGCTTTATATCGAACGTGTAAGGACCGCTGATGATGTTCCCATTGTTTTTGTGGAGGACTATATCCCCTACCAGGAGGGCATGGTGGAAAAGTTCGAAGAAAACTGTAACGCATCCCTGTTTAGATTCCTAGACAAGTATACCCCGGTTTCATTTTCAAGCTGCTCGATCCATGCAGTGTTAAGCGATGAAAGACTAATGGATAAGCTTTGCCTCCATGAGCCCAAGGCCCTTCTGCTGCTGCAGCAGATGCACTATTCCGCCCAGGGAGTGCCTGCATTTTATTCTGACAGCTATTTCTTGACTGACAGGCTGGAGTTCAATATTATCCGCAGATTCATAGATTGATTCCGTCTCTTGGAGAGGAATATATTTTTTTACTTCAGAGATGTAGGACGACCAACTTTGTTTATGGAAACGAGGTAAATTATGCTGCTACGAAACGGATATGTATTACAGACTGATGAAACAAAGGTTTTCTTTGAAAGGCTTGATATAAGGACCGAAGACGGAGAGATACTGGACCTGGGCACTGATCTTAGCCAAATCCAAGACGAGGAGATAGTTGACCTTAATGGGGATATTGTTCTGCCTGGAATGGTTAACAGCCATTACCACTCCTACACAAACATCCTTAGGGGGACCTCCTTTGGAGAGCCACTTGAGCTTTGGTCAAACGATACTGTAGCCCTTGGTGGAATACTTAACAAAAGGGACATGGAGCTATCTGCATCCCTTGGAATCATAGAGATGCTAAGGTCTGGAGTAACTGCCTGCGTGGACCATATTCCACATCTTGACAAGGCAGCTTCAATTGCAAGGGTCTACAGCTCAACAGGATTTAAGGCCGGACTGGCCCCCATGCTGCACAACATCAAGGACAGCGACCTCCTTTACAGCATGGATCGTGAAATCCAGAAGACGAAGAGTCCAAGTCCATTCCCATCCACAGATGAATACCTCCATTTCTACAGAGACTTCATTGCAAGCTTCAACAGGCCTGATGAAAATACCAGAGTCATGGTGGGAATCAACTCACCTCAAAGGGCTGACGACGAGCTTTTGGAGGCATCCTCACAATTGGCAAGGGATTTTGACTTGCCTGTACACAGCCATCTCCTGGAAAGCAGATGGCAGAGGCTTACCGCTGACCACACTCATTCACCGGTTGAGAAGATGGACCAGTACGGACTTCTTACAAAGAGGGCCTCCCTTGCCCATTGTGTATGGCTAAAGGATTTTGAGCTTGAGCTTTTGGCACAAAGAGGTGCAACGGCAATAACAAACCCAACCAGCAATCATTTTCTTGGAAGTGGAGTTTTTCCGGCGAAAGTGTTTATTGAAAGAGGAATACCCCTTGCACTTGGGTCAGACGGGGTCAACTGTGGAACAAACCACAATATGCTGGAGATCTTAAGATTCTTTCTACTTCTTGAAAGAAACTCAAACCCTGATTATGGCACCTGGATAGGCTTGAAAAAGGGATATGATATGGTTACCCGTAACGGAAGCTCCTTATTGGACTTCTCCAAGCCAGCAGGTCAAATAAGTAAAAACCATGCAGCTGATCTGGTGGTTGTTGACAGGACACAGCTTCTTGATATCCTTGATTCATCCCTGGCAGCCCAGCTTATCTTTAACACTTCGCATCTGGATGTGAAGCATGTTCTCATAAATGGTCAATTCGTGATGAAAGACCGTGAGATTCTGGGTCTGTCGGAAACAGAAATCCGAGGAGAGATTGTTGAAAGGAAGAGGGCGCTTGAAGAGCCAATGAAAAAAACACTTGAGAGGGCATCAAGAGACAAGGAGCCCTTCCAAAGGATGTATGGCAGGCTCCAGGATAAGTTCAATGAATACAAAGATTAACAAAATGCTGTTACCGGATTGGTAACAGCATTTTGTTATTTGGAAAAATGAATTTCAAATTTTTCATTGAAGAGCCTTCTTAGATGGTCCTTATCCTCCTCTGATGCAAAGGAAGCCTCAAGTCCATTTAATATAACCCTTCTTAAGTCCTCCAGGCTGAAGCCAATTTCTGTTACAAGCTTCTCATATTCTTGGATCAGGTCCGTATTTGATACAGTCATATTGTCCGTGTTTGCAGTGACAACAATTCCATCCTCCAGGTATCTCTTTATTGGATGAGCACTGTAGGATTCTATGGCCTTGGTCTGGATGTTGCTTGTTAAACACAGCTCCAGGGGAATCCCCTTCTCCTTGACAAAGTCATAGACCTCCTGATTCCTGTAGGCATGGACCCCATGCCCTATCCTTTCGGCATGAAGCTCCTTCACTGCCGTTATTATATTCTCTGGAATACCTGTTTCACCTGCATGGACTGTCCTATGGAAGCCATACTCCCTTGCCAGCTCAAAGGCTTCCCTGTGCAGCTGAGGAGGAAAATCATGCTCATTTCCAGCCAGGTCAATTGCGACCACACCCTTATTCAGGAATTTTTTTCCCTGCTTTACCGCCTCAAGGCTCTTTTGGGGTGAATGATGCCTCATGAGAATCAGAATCAGATTTGATATGACACCAAAATCCCTCCTGCCCTCCTCCATTCCAGCGAGAACCGCTTCAACAGCCCCGTCGAAGGTAAGTCCTCCGTCCAGATGGAAAAATGGTGCAAACCTGATTTCCAAATAGTATATATTCTGTTTACTGACATCCTCTATGAGCTCGTAGGCTATCCTTTGCAGATATTCCTTTTTTTGCATGACACTCAAGGTCAGCTCAAACCGTTGGAGATACTCCTTCAGTGATTTGCACTCACTTGGGGCCTGGACATAACCCTTGAACTCCTCAAGGTCATCCGTATGGTGGGGAATCCCTTCAAGTCTTGCAATCTCAAGAATTGTCTCCGGCCTTATGCTTCCGCTAAGATGACAGTGCAGGTCCAGCTTTGGCAAATCCCTTATAATATCAATATTGTTCATTGAAGAATCAACCTTTCATGGAAAATATTCCTGGCAAATTAATTCTACCAGGAATATTTGTCTTATCAATTATTTTCTTGCGTCAACAGCCTTTCTGTGAAGTTCCTGGCATACGCAGTCATGGTTCTCCTCCACCTTCATGGCAGTTGTGAACAGAAGCTTCTTGAGCTTCTCATTGTTGTCCTTAACAACGCTTCTATGAAGCGCAAGGTCAGGCTCAACATCAGTCAGACCTGCAGCCATGTCTGTCACAAGATTAACTGTTGAATAACAGATGCCAACCTCCCTGGCCAGGGTGGCCTCAGTTGAGTTTGTCATTCCCACAACATCCATTCCCCAGCTTCTGAAAACCTGGACCTCCAGGGCAGTTTCATACCTTGGTCCACCTGTACAGATGTAGTTACCCTTTTCATGAAGGTCAATTCCCAGCTCCTTGGCTGATTCAATGAACAGACCCCTTAACTCCGGGCAATATGGGTTTGTCATATTCACAGAGTGCTCTCCAAAGGTTGATTCCCTGTTCCATGCAAAGTCCATAAACTGGTCAATCAGTACCAAATCTCCAACCTTCATTTCAGGATTAAGTGAACCCACTGCATTCATTGAAATGGCTCTTTTGACTCCAAGCTGCTCCAAAGCCTTCATGTTTGCATGGTAATTTACCTGGTATGCAAGCACACCGTGTTGAATTCCATGTCTTGGCAAAAATATTATTTCCCTGTCATCCATCTGTGAAACATATACATTTGTCTGGCCGTATTCCGTATCAATTATTCTCTCTTCCGGATCCCTAAGAAAGCTTGTATCGTAAAGACCCGTGCCACCTATTATTGCTATTTTCATACAGTCACCTCCAAATTTACCAATCAATTACTTAAGCTTGCTGAAAAGCGCTATCTTTGCAGTATCCTCGGCCATCTCAGCCATAAAGAAGGCTTTTCTGAAGTCAGGACCTACAGAAGTCAGGCCATGCTCCTTCATTAGAATTACCACTCTCTCAGGGTCGGAATACTCCTTTAAGACATTTTCTGCCAGCTCTTCTGAGCCTGAACCCGAAATTCCAACTGTGGGAACCTTTTTAAGGTAGCCCTTGGCATGATTTGTAACAAGTGGAAGCTCCTCATGATTTGCCGCTATTGCTGTTGCATACGGTGGATGGATATGGATTACTGCATTTACATCCGGTCTAACCTTGTAGATACCGGCATGGAATCTCCACTCTTTGGATTTCTGGACGGATCCCTCAAGATGATTTCCATCCAGGTCAATCTTCACAACATCGTCAACCGTCATATCGCTAAAGGCACTCCCTGTTCCCTTGATAAGGATTGCCTCCTCACCTGGAACCCTGCAGCTGATATTGCCACCAGTTGCACAGATCATTCCTCTGTCATAGCACATTCTGCTGTATCTAACCAATTCTTCCTTTATTTTTTGAATATCCATTGTCATTCCTCCTATTTATCTTTACCAAGTGATGGATGCCAGTAGGTCTTGTTGTTTGCCTTCTTAAGCTGCTCCCATTCATCGAGGATTATTGCAGCCTCCGTGGCTGCAGCTATGCTCTTCTCAACCCCGCCGTAGACAAATTCATCAGTGACCCTGTTGCCTATAACGGCGAATATTGCTCCCGCCTTGATCTTGAACAGGCTTGAAAGTGTAAGGACTGTCGCTGCCTCCATTTCGTAGTTTACAACATTGGCTGCCCTAAGGTCCTGGTATCTGTCCTCAAACCAGCTTTGTCTGTAGCCACCAAAGCCAGGCCTGTTCTGTCCGCAGAAGAAGGATGCAGCCGTTGCCGTTATCCCCACGTGGTAGGTTAGTCCAAGCCTTTCGCAGGCCTCGACCAATGCTGCGACCACCTCATAGTCCGCTATTGCAGGATAGTTTAGGTTCACATAGTTCTCACTCGTGCCATCGTATCTTACAGCCCCGGATGAAATGATAAGGTCACCAGGTCTGATATGTGGCTGTATAGCCGATGTGGTACCAACCCTAATGAATTTCTTTGCACCAACCTCCGCAAGCTCCTCAAGGGCACTTGCTGTTGAACCTCCACCGGCTCCAGTTGAGCATGCTGAAATATCCATTCCCCTAATCTTTCCAGTATGGGTAACATGCTCCCTATATGCTGCGATTTCACGGGATTCATCCCAAAGCTCTGACATTTTTGGCACTCTGTCTGGGTCTCCGGGAAGAAGCACGGTTTCTGCCACATCCCCTGGACGACATCTTATGTGATACTGAAGTCTACCTTCCAGTTCAGGTCTTTCTGCCTGCGAGTTCCAATTATTGTTCTCTGACATTTAAACTCCTCCTCTATTTCAAGATGGCTTCGTGATATCTAAGCCTCTTGGGCCAGCTTGGTCAGCTTCTCCACAAATGGCCCTTCCAATGCTCCCACTTCAGTGATTATTGCAGTGATATTCTCATTAGGTGTGATGTCAAATCCGGGATAAAGCGCCTCCACACCCTCGGCTGCTATTCTTTCCCCGTTTATCATTGTAACCTCACTGCTGTCTCTCATCTCTATCTCAATGTCCTTTCCACTCTTGGCGTTCAGGTCAATGTTGTATTTGGATGTTGATATGTGGAAAGGTATCCCATGAGCCTTTGCAACAAGTGAAATCATGTAGGTTCCAATCTTGTTTGCAGTGTCTCCATTGATTGCTAGCCTGTCAGAGCCTGTGATCACCCTGTCAAACATACCCTTCTGTGCGATTGCACCAACCATGTTGTCCGTGATCAGGACAACTGGAATTCCAAGCTTTTTCAGCTCCCAAGCGGTTATTCTGGCTCCCTGGAAGTATGGTCTGGTCTCGCAGGAGATGACCTTTATGTTCTTTCCCTGGGCTATTGCAGTCCTGAATACCGATAGGGTTCTTCCCCCGAATCCAAACCCAGCGACTCCTCCGGCATGACAGATTGTAAGGATTGTCTCTCCGTCCTTGATTAGATCGGCTCCAGCCTTACCTATTCTTCTTTCCACATCAAGCTGCTTCTCCATAATGTCGATAGAACGCTTCTGCATCTCCTGGACCAGCTCATCTTTACTGAAGCCACCCATATCCTTGCAAAGCATGTCAACAGTCTTGTGCATATTGACTGCTGTTGGTCTTGTCGCCTTAAGGTATTCTCCGGCCTTCCTGATCTCTTCAGCATCACCCTTACTGCTGAAGGTAGCCATGATGATTCCATATATCCCTGCAAGGGCGATTGCTCCAGAACCCCTGATAACCATATCCTTGATTGCCTTTGCTACGCCCTCCATGTCCTCAAGCTCAATGTATTCTTCCTTAGGTAACTTAAGCTGGTCAAGCATAACAATCTTTCCAGCCTCATACCATGCAGGCAGAAGCAGGTCATCATTCTTAAGCTTTTCAACGTAATCCCTCAATAATTGATCCATAATCAACACTCCTTGCAATATTATTTATTATTAGCATCCGCATTATCTTTGTCTAGAATTTTAAAAATTCAACTATCTTTGCTCCAAGAAAAATTCCAATTATTCCCACCACTCCTGGCAATGTCGGCGGTGCCGGTAAAGGCAGCTTTAGGAGCGTAAATGCCCCGCCTGCCACAAGTCCTGTGATCAATGCCAAAATTGTCAAATTCATCTATTTCACCTACCTTAAGGATTAATATTTCCTACCCGGTTTTGTAACCGGTTACATGATTTCGAAAAAATTATTTGCTCCCACAGCTCTTTCTCACAACAAGCTGGGGCTTTGTTATGATCTGCTGGGTTTTCTTGCCATCATTCTTAAGAATCTCCATAAGAATCTCAAATCCCTCTCTGCCAAACTCTTCCTGTCTGTTGTCTATGGTTGTAAGTTGTATTGCATAGTATGATGCAAACTTGATGTTGTCAAATCCGACAACAGCCATGTCTTCGGGAATCCTTACTCCATTCCTCTCCAGGACTTCCATATATGAAAGAGCAAGATTGTCATTGAATGCAAATATTGCAGTCGGTCTTTTACCCTTCTCTTCAAGAAGCATTCTGGCTACATTTTTTTCAACGTCATTCTCAAAGTACATGCGCTGATCAACCTCTATCCCATTTGATGTCAATGCCTTTCTGTAGCCATCATATCTCAGCTGGTTAAGATAGTTGTCATGCTTCTCTGTACAATATGCAATTTTTTCATGCCCCAGGTCTATGAGATGCTGAACTGCCATCCTGGCCCCTTCCATATTGTCCACTGAAACGTAATTGACGGGATACCTGTATTGTACCGGTCCCATAAGAACAAAGGGAATCTGGTTGTCATGGAGATAATCCAGGGTCTTCTCATCAATATCAGCAGTTGACATTATTATTCCGTCAACATCCCTGCTTTGAAGGACCATTATGTCCTTAAGGGTCTTTTCCCTGCTGTATCCTGAATTAAGTATGATTATCTGATAGCCATTTTCGCTGGCTGCCCTTTCCGCTCCCTGGATAAGCCCCCCAAAAAATGGGTTCGAGACGTTTGGAACAATTATCCCAACTGTATTTGTGCTCCTGGTGGAAAGCCCTCTGGCATTTGTGTTTGGAATGAATCCAAGCTCCTCGATAACCTTTAGGACCTTTTTCTTTGTCTCGGCTGTCACCTGGTCACTGTTATTTATAACCCTTGATACCGTTGCCACTGACACTCCGCACCTTGTGGCAACATCTCTTATTGTAACCTTCATAATATGCCTCCGTTTCAAATGTAACCGTTTACATTTTCCTCTTGTGTCCATTCTACATAATTTCTTCGTGTATTGCAAGAAAAAAATAAGCCCTTCGGATTAATACTTCCAAAGGGTTTATTCCTTTCACTCTATTTATTATAATCTTAAACCACCATTTACCGATAGAACATGTCCCGTTACAAAGGAAGCTTCATCACTAGCCAGAAAAAGAACACCGTTGGCTATTTCCTGTGGTTGAGCAAGTCTATTAAGCATGGTCTTTTCCTTGATTGGACCTAGCACAGTTTCCGGAACTGTCTTCATCATGTCTGTCATTGTATATCCCGGTGCTACAACATTACATCTTACAGCTGCACCTTTTCTTGAAAACTCTTTAGCCCAAGTCTTTGCCATGCCAATAACACCAGATTTTGTCGCTGCATAATTTATTTGACCGATATTTCCGTATTCACCTACCACAGATGCAATATTTACAATTGAGCCAGTTCCTTGTTTCATCATCAAAGGCCCAATCGCCTGTCCCATGTTGAATGTTCCTTTAAGATTTATTTCGATAACATTATCCCACATTTCCTCTGTCATCTTATGGGTTAGGGCATCCCTGGTAATTCCTGCATTATTCACAAGTATATCAATTTTCCCATACTCATCCATAACATACTCCACTAGTTCCACTATCCTGTTTCTATCTGTAACACTCCCAATGAATCCCTCAACATTATCATATTCATAAGGTAACTCCTTAAGATCATAGCTAAGTACCCTAGCACCTTCCCTTGAAAAAGTTTCACAGATGCATTTACCGATTCCACTATTCCCTCCTGTAACAATTGCAATTTTTCCTTCTAACCTTTTCATCCTATCCCTCTTTCCATTACTGATCTAATACTACCTCTCCCCAGAGTACAGTTGTGGCGGCCCAAGTGTAACCAGTTCCAGCTCCCAAAAGCACAGTTACATCCCCTTCTTTCAATCTACCATTTTCTATCCCTTCAACAATAGAAATAAATGCATCCGCTGATTGGCAGTGACCGTAATCCTGCAGTATAAAAGAATTTTCTTCAGTTAGACCGTATTCATTTAGAATTTCATCCAACATAGATTTTTTCATGAATATTGGAGCAATATAATTGGCCTCTTCTTTTGTGTAGCCACTTTTTTTCAATGAATTATCTATGACAGTATAGAAATTTTTCAATGATACTGGATCAAGCCTATCCTTCATGCTTTTCTGGTCCTTAACATCCAGCATTATTTCATTACAACTACATCCATCATTATGAAACGCCTTGCTTCCTATATTGTAACAAGCTACATCTTCAGCAAATCTCCCATCAGTGACCATATGGGTCTCCAAAATAATATTTCTGTTTAATCCCTTTCGAAGCAGCACTGCTGCGGCCCCATCACCAAAGTTGAACATGAACCTTGATCTTTCATTTTTAAAGTTCACAAGGTCAGTTTCTTTAGAGGATGTGACCAATAAAACAGTATTAATATTCTCATCATCCCTCATCATGCTTTTAACAACCTTTAGTGAATAAACTCCAGCTGAGCATAATGAATGTATTTCAAATGCATTCGCATTAACTGCACCTATGGATTCCTGAACCTTAGCAGCAAGGTTAAAAAGATAGTAATCCTTGTATTCGCTTCCACAATACACAACCAAATCAATATCTTGGGGATTTGTATCTCCAAGGGCCTTTATGGATGCTTTTATTGCCATGTCAGAAACACTTTCATCCTCTAGAGCTTTATGCCTTCCTCTAATCCCAAATTTATTTAGTATAACATCCTCAGGTATCCCGCTTTCCTTACCAATATATCTATAATCCTGAATTGTCTCAGGGACATAAATTCCAATACTTTCAATCCCTATATTGACATTCTTCATAATCTCACCCTCAATCAATTATTATCGCTGCTTCCATACAATCTCTCTACCTCATTTCTCATTACCTTTCCCACATTATTCTTAGGAATATCATTAATTATTTTGTAGTATTTGGGGATTTTATATTTAGCTAGGTTTTTCTCAAGATGATTACGCAAATCTGAGATCTCAACGTTTGCATCTTTCTTTAATGAGATTATAGCCTTGCCTACCTCTCCCCATTTCTCATCCTTCACACCTATTACAACAACCTCATTTATACCAGGATACTCATAAATTTCCGTCTCTACCTCTGGTGGAAAAACATTTTCCCCACCGCTTATATACATATTTTTCTTTCTACCGACTATATAATAATATCCATCCTTATCTCTTACCGCCATATCTCCAGTGTACACCCAACCATCCACCAAGGTCTTTTCTGTCTCCTCTGGATTTCCCCAATAACCTGAAAATATCTGAGGGCCACTCCAAATTAGTTCGCCTGGAGTTCCATCCGGGACCGCATTCCCACTGTCGTCAACTATCTTGGCTAATGTGAAATACATAGGCTTACCGACTGATTCAAACTTATCTCTCATGTCACTAAAGCTCATAAATTCTGCAGGAGCAGTTAAGTTGTTGGGACCTGCCTCTGTCATTCCGTATCCCAATACAAACGGGACTTTCTTTTCCCAGAACTTCTCCATAATATTAATTGGAGTTGGTGCAGCCCCTGCCATAACCCATTTGACAGAAGAAAAATCAGTATCTGCAAAGGAATCAGTGTTAATCATCATCCTAAATATTGTGGCAGCACCAAATATAAAGGTTGGTTTTTCATTATCTATAATCCTAAGAGCCAGTTCTGGATCAAACTGCCTATTTAAGATAATCCTGCCACCTGCATGAAGGATTGGCAAAGTTAATAGATTCCAGCCTCCTGTGTGAAAAAGTGGCAATAATATGTGTGCACTATCCGAGTGAGATACTCCCCATGTTATAACTTCATTCATTGAGTTGAAAAGCAACGCTCTATGGGACAGCATTCCACCTTTTGGAAGTCCTGTAGTGCCTCCAGTGTGTATAATCATATGAATATCTTCAAAATCCAGCTCATCACAAAAGATCTCAGACTGGTTACCAGAAATCATGATTTCATCATACTGATCAACTCCATCAGCATTGTCAAGACAGACTAAATATTCAATATCAGTTTGGTCTGCTACAGACTTAATGCTTTCTGAATATATTCCTTCATAAAACAATATTCTTGGGCTTTCCAACCTTATCAGTTCAATTAACTCTTTGTCAGACAATCTTGAGTTATATGGTACAAATATTGTCCCTGTCTTCGCAGTGGCGTAGTATAAATCAATAAGCTCCACCCTATTTCTTGAAATTGCAGCAACTCTATCACCCTTATTTATCCCAAGGTCATGGGACAGATGATTACCTAGCTTATTAGCACGTTCTTCCAATTCATGATACGTAAAACGTCTATTACTATCAATGTCATACACTGCTTCCTTATCAGGTGTAATTCTCGATCTAAAATATGAGTAATTTCCAACCCATCCTTTGTTAATCAAATCTTTCACTCCCTACTTGTTTAATTTCTTCAGTATGTATTCAAAGTTGTCTGCCAAATTATCCAAAATCCCCTTACCTTCCTCGTCTTCATCTGCATCCATAGCACCACCTTTTCCTGCAACACCAACATTCCAATAGGTAGATCCTGGAATTATACAATCATTAGCAGTAGCCCACAATAATATTTGAGCGAAGGTGAAATTTTGACCTGCTCGTCTTGCAACTGTTACAGGCGCAACCAGTTTCCCGGAAAATGCGTTGCCTTTCCACTGATAGGATTCTGCTTTGCTTTTCATGTCATTTGCATACCATCTCCCCGAAAAGCCAGCCCTGTCAAGAACAGCCTTTAGCATTGGTGTCATGGATGAATGATAAGATGGCGAGCCTAAAAGGAATCCATCAGAATCAACCATCTTTTCAAATATCTCCATAAAGTCATCCTCGATCACACATTTCTTTGCTTCAACACATTTATAGCAACCTGTGCACTGTCCAATGCTATAATCGATGAGGTCTATATATTCAGTTTCTACACCTTTATCACTTAGTCTTTCCAGGGCGTAATTAACAAGGTATCCAGTATTCCCGCCTTTTCTTGGACTTCCATTTAATCCAATTATTTTCATTTTGATCCTCCATATTTTAAGTTTTTATATTTCATATAGGTGAAGATGCAGATTATCTTCACCTATATACATAATATGATTTTATCAATATTTTGAGACCTTTTCTACAGGTCCATTACAAGATCTAGCTTCTCATCCATATGATCTTCCTTTGTAAAAAGCGATATGGTAACTGTAGCCAAGATTGATATAGCAATTACATTAACGTACCAGGGCAATGCTCCAGGCCAGGTCATGCCCATCAATGATGCTACATTCAAAATCAATGAAAGCAATAATCCTACTGTCACACCCTTAGAGTTTGCACCCTTCCACAAAAGGCCAATTATAAATACAGGGAATGTACCGGACATTAAAGTTCCCCATCCGAAAGTTCCTAGAATTGCAACCATTTCAGCACTTGTCAATGAGAAAAGTATGGAAAGTATCCCTATTCCGAAAATAGTGATTTGAGCAACCTTCATCTGCTTTTCCTCACTCTTGAACTCTTTCCCAAATGCACTTGGTAGATCCCTGGCAATAATATTGCCTGATAGAGTAAGAAACATGCTTGCAGATGACATCGCTGCTGCCAAAACTGCAGCATATACAAATAACTGAGCATAGAGCCCAAGGTAGTCAGCATAGGCAAAAATTGCATTGTCCGCAACTGCCAAAGGATCAATCTTTCCTGTTCCAACAAGATAAAGGGCACCATATGCCACCACTAGGGCAAAGAATCCAACTACCATATGTGCTAATCCCGCATATAGACCTAGCTTAGGCATATCTTTTGGATCCTTCAATGCATACATTCTCGTAAGAACCTGAGGCTGTCCAACAGTACCAAGTATGGGTATTATTACCCATGCCATCGCTACGGATTTCGGTAAAATTCCCCATGCATTCATAAAATCAGGTCCAAAGGATTTCGAAACATCTCCTGCAGTAATAGTTCCCGCATTTGAAACAACCTCAAGTACATTCCCAAATCCACCTGTTATAACAAAGAATGACACTATGATTATCAAGCCTGCAACCACCATTACAAGCCCTTGAAATGCCTGTGTCAACAATCCTCCCACTTCTCCACTTATTGCTGTATAAACCGTTAAAACACCAAATATTATAAAGCCTGTAACAATAGGGCTCCAGCCCAGTAGGTTGTTGAATAACTCGGATCCCGCTTTTATCTGTGCTGCCAGGTAAGCAATACATCCTAGAAATATAATAACAGACATAAGACCTTTGATTAATCTGTTATTATTGAATCTCAAATCCGAAATATCTCCTAAACTAGCCACTTCTCCTATCTCAGCCATTGCTCTAATCTTTTTACCGAGTATTATGTATGCCATGGCAAAAGCTGCAGAAGATAGCATCCAAAAATTCATTGCATTTCCAGTTGAATATAATAGCCCTGGGACCCCTACCAATGCAAAGGCACTTGCTACAGCTGCAGTGGATGATAAACCAACAGCTGCCGGACCAAACAATCCTGTCCCACCAAAATATTCTTTTGCTGTATTAACCTTTCTTTTGGCCCAAAGTCCTATTAGAAGAGAAACCAAAAGCATTGCGAATGAAAAACCTATTATCATTACCTTAACAGCAGTGGTCATACTACCTACCTCCCTTTTGTCCTTGATCGATCAGTTCTACTTTTCTCTTGAATTCATCCCATTCAGATGATGAAAGCCATTCATCCTTATATAGTATAAATCCCCATGTCAATGTTAACATTCCACCAATCCAATATAGTAAGACAGTCCAGCTAAACGAAGGATGGAAGCCAAGTATAGTGAAGTTTGGCATTACTCCTGTGAAAATGTTTGCATGCATGTTAGAAAGATAAAAACTAATAACCCACACAACTGCCCACGGTATCAAGGGAAAAATCAAGAACTTCTTTGACACCTTGTGATTCACCGAAACTCCCAATACCATGTGCAGAAACATCAACAAGACTCCCAAATACAATCCTGGCATATACATTTCATACCATCCCAATACAGATATGGCTCCCCATAATAGGGCAATTGTTACGATGATTCCTGTTCTCTTACCTTGAATATCCATAGACACCCTCCTTAATTTGTTCCAAACATGATACATGAATCATGTTTCATGTTTGGATTAAAAATTTTTCTTTACTTTAATCTAACACCGCGATATTGTTTTGTCAAGAGTTTTATGAATATTGATTCATGTTTCATGTTTTTGCTCCATTTTCTTGCTAAATCATCGCCCATTTGATATCATAAAAAATTATAGATAAGAAAGGAGTTTGCCATGTATCTGGCTAATGAACCAAAAACGAAAAGGGGTCTTGAAACCTTAAAAAACATTTGTGATTCAGCTGAGAAACTGTTCAGTGAAAAGGGATATTATAACACCAGTATCAACGATATAACATCAGAAGCAAACGTTGCACCTGGAACATTCTACATATATTTCAACGACAAAAAAAGTGTGTTTCAATACCTCATTCATGATTTAAGCAAAGAGTTGAGAAAACAAATAAAAATGGAATCCACGGATTGTAAGACAAGATATGACGCTGAGTTTCAAGGAATGAAATCTTTTTTTAAGTTTGTGCAAAGCCATACTGGATTATACAAAATTATTTGGGAGTCCCAATTTGTTGATTTTGAAATATTTAAGGCTTACTATGAAACATTTGCAGAACGATATATTGCCAATATCAAATTAGCACAAACCGAAGGAGAAATGAAGGAAATGGATCCTGAAGCATTGGCATACTGCCTAATGGGAATATCAAACTTCATCGGATTAAAGTGGGTCATATTTGAAGATCGAGAAGTTCCTGATGAAACCATTGAGCAAATTATGGCCTTTATTAGGAGTGGAATATTTAACGTTGATGTGAAGTAGTACCACAAATTATTGTAATTATATTGTTTCGAAAACCTTTGGCTGACCTGTCAGGGGTTTTAGTTGTTTTTCCATGTTTACTTCATATTTCATCGAGAAATCTCATACAAAGTTTTATCTCATTATTTCCATTTCCTTGCAATCACCCTCCCCTTCCATTAAAATGTACTCATACCCTAAAAAGGAGGCCCTCTATGCTTGATTCTTTATATACCTACCTAATGGACAATCTTTTGGTTCCAGCAATAGTTATAGTTGCACTAATATTTATCAGACCTTTATTAAACAAAATTCTTGGAAAAAAGGAAATCAATACGCAGCTTGGAAACTGGGTTGTACTTTATGCATTTCTGATATTTTTCCTAAGCTACTACCAAAATTCTGACTGGTTGTTCTATCCATTCATAACTTTGGGTTCCATTGGAATAAACCTTAACCTTTTGATTGTGTCCTTCCTTATTATCACAATGGCATTTCACATATCAAGGGTCTTTACAAAGCAATTCCTTCCAAATGTCTACAGCAGGTACCAACTTGACAAGGGAGTCCAGTTTACCTTCAACAGGCTGTTCCACTATGTGATAATGATAGTGGCAATACTTATGACAGCTTCCGCTGTAGGTATCCAGCTAAGTGCCTTTACAGTATTTGCTGGTGTTCTTGGTGTGGGTGTCGGTTTTGGCCTTCAGAATATCACCTCAAACTTCATTTCAGGAATAATACTACTATTTGAAAGACCCATTAAAATCGGAGACAGGGTCATTGTTGAGGACATAATTGGAGATGTTGAACAAATCAATATGCGGGCAACAATTATCCGTTCAGTGAACAATGAGCATATAATTGTCCCAAACTCATACTTTCTTGAGGAGCACGTAATAAACCGATCCTTCGGCTCGCCCTTTATGCGGCTTGTTGCTCCAGTTGGGGTTTCATACGATTCTGATCCGGATCAGGTCAGAGAACTGCTACTAAAGGTTGCATATGATGAGGCAAAGGAAAATAAATCTGTTCTCCTTGAGCCCAAGCCCTATGTACACTTTGTTGGCTTTGGGGATTCATCACTTGATTTTGAAATCTTCGTATGGGTTTCTGACCCAAGGGATCTGATCAAGGTGAAGACCAACATCAACTTCAGGATATTCCGAATCTTCAAGGAAAACAATATTGAAATACCATTTCCGCAGCAGGACCTGCATCTTCGGTCAGTTGACCGGGAACTGCTTGAGAAACAGTTCTACAAGAACGAAAGTTAATAATTTCTACATGCAAAAAAAGGCCTATCACCATTTTATGTGATAAGCCTTTTTGTATTTTCCGCCATATCTATAACAAAAAACAAAAAGAACCGTCCCTAGTGTTTGAAAAACAAAAAGAACCGTCCCTAGTGTTTGCTAGTGTTTGTTACTTCGCCTTAAGCTCCAAAAGAAGCTGGCCTGCTGCTACTGTTTCAAGTTCCTTAGCGTGGATCCTTTCCACAAGGCCATCCATGGAGGCTGTGATCTCCGTCTCCATCTTCATGGCCTCAACAACCAGAAGAGGTTGTCCTGCCTTGACCACATCTCCAGTCCCTACAAGAATCTTTGAGATGTTACCAGGGATTGATGCACCAACCTGATATGGGTCATCCTCATCCTTCATAAGGACAGAATCAACCGACTCCCTTCTGATGGCCTCCTTGTCCTTGATCCTTATTTCCCTTCTGTTTCCGTCAACCTCAAAGACCACGGTTCTCATTCCGTCTTCTCCAACCCTTCCAATCTCGTTAAGGGTTATGACCAGCCTCTTGCCTGATGCGATCTTGACCTCGCAGGTCTCCCCCTCCTTGAGTCCATGGAAGAAAACATCCGAGCCCATCTCTGTAAAGTCTCCCTCCTTCTCCAGGTACTTGAGATAATCCTCATACACCTTTGGATAGAGTGCGTAGCTGACCCTTTCTGACCGGTCAAATTCCCTTCCGTAGCTGTTCTTGAGAAGGCTGCCTATGGCTTCGAAGTCCTCGGGTTCAAGAAGGGTACCAGGTCTTACGGTAATTGGCTCCTCCCCCTTTAGGACAAGCCTCTGCAGGTCCTCAGGGAAGCCTCCCTCAGGCTGACCCATCATACCCTTGAAGTATGCAAATATGCTGTCAGGATAGGTCAGATCCCCTCCCTTGTCCATGATGTTTTCAGGGGTCAGTCCGTTCTGGACCATGAATATTGCCATATCGCCTACAGCCTTTGATGAAGGGGTAACCTTGACTATGTCCCCCAGCATGATGTTTACTGATCTGAACATCTCCTTGACCTCGTCAAACCTGTGACCCAGACCGAAGCTTTCAACCTGTGGCTTAAGGTTGGAGTATTGTCCTCCTGGAATCTCGTACTTGTATATTTCAACGGCGCTGGACTTTAGGTCCGACTCGAATTTTTCATATACCGGTCTTACATTTGCCCAGTAGTCGTTTAGCTTTTGCAGGTCTTCAGAGGATATTCCCGTATCCCTTTCCGTGTTTCTCACAGCCTCCACAACACTGCTCATGGCAGGCTGGCTTGTCAAGCCGCTCATGCTGTTTATTGCTGTATCAACTATATCTGCTCCTGCCTGTGCGGCCAGAAGCATGCTTGCAACTCCGTTTCCTGTTGTATCATGGGTGTGCATATGGATTGGTATCCCAATTTCATCCTTTAGGGCAGAAACAAGCTTGTGTGCAGCATAGGGCTTAAGAAGTCCGGACATGTCCTTGATTGAAAGTATGTGTATTCCCCTCTTCTCAAGCTCCCTTGCCTTGTCCACATAATACTTCAGGCTGTACTTGTCCCTGGTCTCATCCAGAATATCACCTGTGTAGCAGATTGCACCCTCTGCGACCTTGCCGGTCTTCAGGACCTCATCTATTGCCACGTCCATGCCCTCCAGCCAGTTGAGGGAGTCAAAAATCCTGAATACGTCAATTCCCCTGTCGGCTGATTCCCTGATCAGCTCCCGGATAACATTGTCAGGATAGTTCTTGTAGCCCACCCCGTTTGAACCCCTAATCAGCATCTGCAAAAGAACGTTTGGAACCCTTTCCCTGATAAGGTCAAGCCTCTCCCAGGGTGATTCCTTCAGGAACCTGTAGGCGACATCAAAGGTCGCTCCTCCCCACATCTCAAGGGAGAAGAAGTCCCTTCCGATATATGAGGTCGCCCTTGCCACCTTCTTCATGTCTTTGGTTCTCATCCTTGTTGCCATCAGGGACTGATGGGCATCACGCATGGTGGTGTCTGTGATAAGAAGCTTCTTCTGGTCCCTTATCCACTGTACAAGACCCTCGGGTCCCTCCCTGTCCAGAATCTGCTTTGTACCTGTCAGGCCATCGATTGAAGGTGTCTCCGGCACCTTGGGAACGTCGTAATCTCTCTTGAAGCCCCCTGTCTCATTTACAACCTTGTCGGCAATATAGTTGAGAACCTGAAGCTCATGGCTTGTCCTTGCAGACAGGTCGAAAAGGTCAGGGTTGTCCTGGATGAAATTTGTGTCGCATTCACCCCTTCTGAAGGTTGGGTGGTTAAGGACGTTTATGAGAAAGTCCGCGTTGGTCTTCACACCCTCTATCCTTGTCTCCTTTATTGCCCTGATATTCTTGTTGATGGCATCCTGGAAATGTCGTGACCATGATGTTGACTTAACCAGAAGGGAATCGTAGTAGGGGCTGACAACAGCACCTGTAAAGCCGTTTCCGCCGTCAAGTCGTATGCCCGCTCCGGAGCTTGTCCTGTAAACATCTATCCTGCCAGTATCCGGCATAAAGTCGTTCCCCGGATTCTCTGTGGTTATCCTGCACTGGATCGCATAGCCCCTTGGGACAATGTCCTCCTGACTCCTGATTCCAATCTCCCCGGAGGATAGCTCATGACCCTGGGCTACAAGAATCTGAGCCTGGACAATATCAACTCCCGTGGTCATTTCGGTCACTGTGTGCTCAACCTGTATCCTTGGGTTCATCTCAATGAAGTAGTGGTTGTTGTCCTTGTCAACCAGGAACTCCACAGTTCCTGCACTTTGGTAGCTCACTGAGCCGGCAATCTTCAAGGCATCCTGACAGATCTCATCCCTCTTCTCCTCAGTCAGAGCAAGGGCAGGTGAAAACTCGATAAGCTTTTGATGTCTCCTTTGTATGGAGCAGTCCCTTTCATAAAGGTGCACAAGGTTTCCTTGTCCATCACCAAGGACCTGGACCTCAATATGCTTTGGCTTTTCAAGGTACTTCTCAATGAAGATGTCCTCGCTGCCAAAGGCCTTGAGGGATTCGTTCCTTGCATTGGAGTAGGCCTTCAATAGCTCCTCCTCACTCCTTACTATCCTCATGCCCCTGCCACCGCCTCCTGCGGCAGCCTTGAGCATTACTGGATAGCCAGCATACCGGGCAAACTCAATCGCCTCATCATTTGATGTTATAGCCCTGGTGATTCCTGGAATTGTAGGCACACCCACAGACTCAGCCACCTTCTTGGAGGCGATCTTGTCCCCTAGAGCCCTCATCATATCTGCAGTGGGTCCGATAAAGACTATACCTGCCTGCTGACACTTCTCAGCAAACTCTGGGTTCTCCGACAGGAAGCCATAGCCTGGATGGATTGCATCCACGCCCTTCTTCACAGCAAGGGAAATTATCTCCTCAATGTCAAGGTATGCGGTTACAGGACCCTTGTTCCTGCCAATCTGATAGGCCTCATCAGACTTTGTCCTGAAGAGGGAATTCTTGTCCTCCTCCGTATAGATTGCAACAGACCTTATGCCCAGCTCCTTGCATGCCCTGAAGATCCTTATTGCTATTTCACCCCTGTTGGCTACAAGTATACGCTTGAAATTTTTCATCATCAACACAACCTTTCCATATATTGCAAGTTAATACTTTTAATCGCTAAAATATATTATTTCTACTTTAACAGAAAAGCAGGTCCCTTTCAATAGAAATATCTTCCAAACCTTGCAAATACTATTTCCCATCCATTTCCCAATTGGAAAATCCACCCCAAAACCAGGAGGTGGATTGATTGAAATTCCATATGTCTATACCTTGCCAGGCCTTATTATTGTGGATGAAAGCCTCTTGTTGTTTATAATCAGATAATCCAGCAGCTCGTCAAGCTCAGAGTTGGAAAGCTTATGTATTTCCTGGATCAGCCCTCTCACATTATCCGACTTTATTCCTATATCGTCCATTTTCTTCTCGCTTTTTTCCATTACAACAAAATGTTCCTGGAGAACCTTCTCCTGGAGTATGTGTATCTGGTTGAGATATGCCTGATGCCTCCTTTTACGAACTGAATCAGGGCTTGTATTGTAGAGAAAGGCTATTTCGGCATCAATCAGATCCTCCTCCAGGCAAAAATGAATCATCTGTTCATCCGAGATTTCATCGAAATTCAATTTTACTCCAGAGTCCCTCATGCTCAGTAGGTCAACATAGGATTCAACCTTGTCCTTCATTCCAACTCCTCCTTTCAGAAAAGCTTATCATTGGGTATGTTTCTAGATATATACCCAGAAACAAGTAGAAAAGGCAGCCTATATTGTATTTTAAGCTATCCAAGTGTCAATCTTGTCTCCCTTCTTCCCCTAAAGGATGAAACTGTCTCAAAACCAAGGGATTTAAGGTGCTCCATGGCTTCAGGAATTCCTGAACAATAATCCTGGTTGAAATGGGCATCAGATCCAATGGTTATTGTCCTTCCCCCCAAGTCTCTGTATCTCTCAAGCACCTCCCTCTTTGGGAATGCCGTGCCAAGAGGACCTCTATGACCGGATGTGTTAAGCTCAATTCCCTTACCCTTATCTATTATCCTCTGGAGTATTGAATCTATGATATGGCTGAAATCATGGTACCGGTAATCCCTTTTGTCGAAGGGTCCATATCTTATTATATAGTCAAGATGTCCCACCACATCAAAGCCATCAAAGTTCTCCACCATCTCATGGAGGATTTCAAAGTATCTTTGATATGCCTGATTTTGGTCCTTCCCGGTGAAAAAATCTCCCAGATAAAAGTCCTTTCCATCCCCATAGTGAATGGACCCTATGACAAAGTCAAAGGGGTAGCTGGCCAGGAATTCTTCTATTTCCGTTTTGTTTTCCTTCTCATAACCGATTTCAACCCCAACCTGGACGGGAAACCCACACTCCTCCTGGAAAAGCTTCATCCTTCCGAAGTATTTCCCGTAATCAATATGCTCCATAAACATTTCATCTGTAGTCCCAAAATCCACATGGTCCGTGAACATCACAAAATCCAGTCCCAATTTCTTGGCCCCGACTATATAATCCCTTATGTCAGCCTCGCTGTCCGGCGAATAGCTGGTGTGTACATGGTGGTCTGTATATCTCATGATGCACCCCCTATTTCATTCGACCCTTCAGTTCCATATAGATGTCCTCAAGGGTTACTCCCTGGTCCACAAGAAGGACCATCAGATGGTAAATCAGGTCACTGGATTCATAGATTAGCTCCTCTTTATTGTTCTTTGCACCGATTATCACTTCAGAGGACTCCTCTCCAATCTTCTTGAGGATCTTATCCAAACCCTTCTCAAAAAGGTAGCCCGTGTAGGAGCCCTCTTTTGGATTGGCTTTTCTCTCCGCAATTATTCCATAGAGCTTGGAAATTGTATCCGCACCGGTTTCGGCCCCCATCACCTGGTTGAAGAAGCAGGAGTAGCTTCCAGTATGGCAGGCAACCCCGGACTGGTTAACCTTAAGGAGAATTGTATCCCCATCACAGTCATAGTAGAAGCCCCTGACTTCCTGAATGTTTCCCGAGGTCTCCCCCTTCTTCCAGAGGCACTGCCGGGATCTTGAATAATAATGGGCAATGCCTGTTTCAAGGGTCAGATCAAGAGCCTCCTTGTTCATGTATGCAAGCATAAGCACCTCTCCAGTTGCAATATCCTGTGCAATGGCAGGTACCAATCCATCTTTGTCGTATTTGATATCCATCATAGCCTTACCTCGATTCCCTTTGACCTCATATATTCCTTAAGCTCCCTGATTTCGATCTCCTTGTAGTGGAAGACGCTGGCTGCAAGTACTCCATCCACATCAGCCTCCAGCACCGCCCTTGAGAAATCCTCCATCCTTCCGGCTCCCCCTGATGCAATAACTGGAACTCCAACATTTGATGTGATTGTCTTAAGAAGGTCAAGGTCATAGCCCTCCTTCATCCCGTCCGCATCGATGCTGTTTATCACAAGCTCTCCCGCTCCAAGCCTTACACCCTCCCTTGCCCACTCCAGGGCGTCAAGTCCGGTGTCTATTCTGCCGCCATTTATAAAGACTCCCCATTTGCCGTCATCAACCTTTTTCACATCCATGGACAGTACAACGCACTGGGCTCCGAATTTCAGGGAAGCCTCGGTGATAAGACTGGGGTTCCTTACAGCGGCTGAATTGACAGATACCTTGTCGGCACCCCTTCTAAGGATGTCGGTGAAATCCTCAACACTGTTGACCCCACCCCCAACACAGAAAGGGATGTTGATCCTGGCTGCAACCTTCTCTATGAATTCAAGGGAGATCCTTCTGGCATCATTGGTTGCGGTTATGTCGTAAAAGACAAGCTCATCCGCTCCCGCCCTGGAATAGTATTCACCCAGGACCTCCGGATCCTCAACATCGACTATGTCCGTAAATTTCTTTCCCTTGACAACTCTTCCATCCCTTACATCGAGACAGGGTATCACTCTTCTTGTCAGCATTTAAGAACCTCCTCCAAATCCAGATTTCCGTTGTAAAGGGCCTTTCCAATTATTGCCCCATTCAGACCCATACTCTTGAGCCTTTTAACATCCTCCATGGTTGTAATCCCCCCGGATGCTATTATCTGAAGGGACACTGCCTGCTGAAGGTCTCCATACATTTTGAAGTTGGGCCCTCCAAGCATTCCGTCCCTCTCTATGTCAGTATATACAATCCTCTTCAGTCCATATGACTCCAGCTCCCCGATATAGTCCAGGGCCCTTGTGTCTGATACATTCTCCCAGCCATCAGTGGCGATAAGTCCACCTATGGCATCGATCGAAACTACTATCCTGTCACCATACTCATCCAGCATCTCCCTTATCCAGGTCTTGTTCCTAAGGGCTGCAGTCCCTATGATGACCTGTGAAACCCCAAGGTCCAGAAAGGTCCTTACACCTACAGTATCCCTGATCCCGCCACCAAGCTGGACTGGGATCGAGACATTCTTAAGGATCCTCTCAACCACAGGCTGGTTTATCCTCTTTCCGTTCCTTGCTCCGTCCAGGTCCACAAGATGCAGCACCTGAGCTCCTTTTGCCTCCCATTCCAAGGCAACCTTCACCGGATCCTCACCGTACTTTGTAACCCTGTCATAGGAGCCCTGGGTAAGTCTTACACATGCCATGTCCTTCATATCTATTGCAGGATATATTATCATAGTATGATCTCCCCCAAAGCCTTGAACAGTCTGGCCCCAACATCTGAACTCTTTTCCGGGTGGAACTGAAAGCCGATTACATTTCCCCTTCTCACTATTGCCGGAATCTTTTCCCCGTATTCTGCGTAGGCAAGGATCTCCTCACCATTTGACCTGGCATAGTATGAGTGGACAAAGTAGACAAAATCTCCCGTGGAGGTATATTTTGTCAAGGGATCCTCCTTCTCCACCGTAAGGTTGTTCCAGCCCATGTGTGGGACCTTTGGCATCTGCTCCAGCTTGACGATTTCTCCGGGAATAAGTCCCAGGCCCTTGTATTCTCCATTTTCAAAGCTCCTGTCATACATGAGCTGCATCCCAAGACAGATGCCTATTACATATGTGCCCTCCTGACTCTTTTTGATCAGCAAATCCGCCAGACCGCTATCCCAGAGGGCGTTGGAGGCATCCCTGAAGGCCCCCACTCCAGGAAGAAATATGGCGGATGCGGAAGCTATCTCCTGTGGATCGCTGCTTATCCTGGTCATGATACCCTGCTTTTCCAAGGCTGTCTGAAGGCTTCTGAGATTTCCCAATCCATAATCCAGAATCACAATCATTACAAAACCCCCTTTGTACTCTTAACTTCACTTCCCACTATTAGGACAGCATCCTTCAAGGCTCTGCCCAGACCCTTGAATACTGCCTCTATCCTGTGGTGGTCATTCTCGCCTCTCATTAAGTCAATGTGAAGGGTTATGCCGGCTGAAAATGCAAATGCCCTCAAGAATTCCCTGAAGTCCTCCGTGCTCATATCCCCCAGCCTGTCACTGTTGAATTTCAGGTTATCAACAAGAAAGGGACGGTTTGAGATGTCAATGGCCACCAGGGCAAGGCTTTCATCCATGGGGGTGATTGTGGATGAGAACCTCTGTATCCCCTTTTTCTCACCCAGTGCCTCCTTTAGTGCTGCCCCCAGGGAAAGCCCCACATCCTCAACGGTGTGGTGACCATCAACATGGAGGTCCCCTTGACACTGAAGCTCCAGGTCAAAGCCAGCGTAGAATGCCATTGCCTTTAGCATGTGGTCAAAAAATCCAATCCCAGTATCAATATTTATTTCCCCAGACCCTTCAAGCCTCAGGCTCAGTTGGATCCTGGTCTCTAGTGTACTTCTCCTTACATTAGCTTCTCTCATTTTACACCTCCTGGATGGCTTTGAGTACTGCGTCGTTTTCCTCCGGTGTTCCTATGGTGATCCTGTAGTAGCCCTGAAGGTCTCCTCCAAAGCCCCGTATCATAATCCCCTTTTTGGAAAGGGATTCATCAAGCCCATCCTTTGCCGGGAATAATAGGAAGTTGGTATGTGACTCAAGAGGCTTGAAGCCCTTTTTCTCAAGCTCCACCTTCATCCTTTCACGTTCGGACTTAATCATCTGGAGATTACCCTGTGTTACCTTATCCTCAAGCAATGCCCTTGCCCCAATCTCCTGTGAAAGGACGTTCACATTGTAGGGTGACCTGACCCGGTTGATGTAGTCTATGATCTCCCTGTTCCCTATCATGTAGCCTAGCCTTATTCCCGCCAGGGCCATGGCCTTTGAGAAGGTCCTTAGGACCACCAGGTTAAGCTTATCCCTGGTGTCATCCACCAGGGGACAGTCTGAGAATTCAATGTATGCCTCATCAAGGACCACCATGGCATCCACGGAATCGACTATCCTCCGGATGTCCTCCCTGGCGAAGAGGGTTCCCGTGGGATTGTTGGGGTTACTAATTATTACAAGCTTTGCCTTCTCTTTTCTTGCAAACTCAATGAATCCATCCACATTAAGCCTTTCCATTCCCTCCAGGGGATATTCCTCATAGCGACCCTTGTGGATAATGGTAAAGATCCTGTACATGCTGAAGGTTGGAGAGATGCTGACCACTGTCTCCCCTGCATCAAGGTATGCCTTCATCACAAGCTCGATGAGCTCGCTTGATCCATTTCCAATCAACAGCTCGTCAGGCTCCTTGTTGAGCCTTTCCGAGAGCAGGTCCCGCAGCCTGTCACTCCTGTCCACCGGATAGCGGTTCAAGCCCTCCATCCATTCCACTCCCTCGTTGGCATCAAGCTTTATCCTGTATTCCATTTCCTTCACGTCATATGCCTTGAGATTTTTGATCTCTTCCCTAAGATACTTGTACATGTCAGTCCTCCATTCTCACCCTTATTGAATTTGCATGGCCGGTCAGGGCCTCGTCCCTTGCCAGGGTCATGATGTCACCTGAGGCTTTTTCCAGAGCCTCTTTTGAGTAATATATAAGAGAGGTCTTCTTGCAGAAGTCCTCCACCCCAAGGGCTGATGAGAATCTCGCCGTCCTTGAGGTTGGCAGGGTGTGATTTGGTCCTGCATAGTAGTCACCCACCGGTTCAGGTGTGTATTCCCCAAGGAATATGGCTCCAGCATTCCTGATTCTCTTGTAGTCCTCAAGGGGATTCTCCGTCAGGAGCTCCAGATGCTCGGGAGCCAGCCTGTTTACAATATGGAAGCCCTCCTCCATGCTATCCACGACTATCAATGCACCGTAGTCGGCAAGGGCCTTTTCCGCTATCTCCCATCTCGCAAGCTCCATAAGCTGTCTTGAAAGCTCCTGTTCAATCCTCCCTGCAAGGGAGTCTGAGTCAGTCACCACAATGCTTGCAGCCCTTTGGTCATGCTCTGCCTGGGCTATGAGGTCGGCAGCTATATATCTGGGGTTTGCCCCTTCACCGGCAAGGACCACCACCTCACTTGGGCCTGCTATCATATCTATTCCAACCATTCCGGACACCTTTCGCTTTGCCATTGCAACATAGATGTTTCCAGGGCCCACAATCTTGTCAACCTTCCTTATGGTTTCAGTCCCATAGCAAAGTGCACCTACCGCCTGGGCTCCTCCCATCTTGAATATATCCGTAACACCCAAAAGGTCTGCGGCCACCAGGACCGAGTCCCTGATCCTACCGTCCTTGCCAGCCGGTGTGGCGATCACAATCTCCCTGACCCCTGCCAGGTTTGCCGGAATAACATTCATCATTACAGTTGACGGGTAGGATGCAGTTCCACCAGGGACATATATTCCAACCCTTTCGATCGGGTTGACCAATTGTCCAAGAAGGATATCATCCTCCTGGACAATGAAGCCCTGGTCAACCTGATTTTTGTGGAACCTGGTTATGTTTTCTATGGCATTTTCCATTGCCTTCCTCAAGCCGGGATCAATATTCTCCCTTGCCTCCTCAATTTCCTCCCTGGTGACCCTGAGATTCTCCAATTCGTGTCCATCATACATTTTCGTGTATTCCAAGAGGGCACTATCACCCCTAAGCCTTACATCATCAAGTATCTGGTCAACCCTCTGAAGAACCTCAGGAGAATCCATCTGGGTCCGATTCAGTATCTTCTCAAGCTCTTCCATACCATCTATCCCATTAATCCTCTGAATCATCTACTCACCTCCCAATATCCTCTCTATTTCCTGTATTATCCCGTACTTGAACCTGTAGCTTACCTTGTTTACAATCAGCCTTGCGCTTATGTGATCCAGGTCCTCCAGGATCTCCAGCCCGTTATCCCTTAAGGTATTGCCCGTCTCCACTATATCCACTATTACATCGCTGAGGCCTATCAGGGGTGCCAGCTCCACAGACCCGTTAAGCTTGATGATCTCAATTCTCTGGTCCCGGTTCTCGAAAACCGATTGAACATACTGGGGATACTTGGATGCAATCCTCAGTACATCATTCTTCTTGTCGGAAAGCCTGTCCTTGAAGCCGGCAATTGCAAATCTGCATTTTCCGTAATCAAGGTCCATTATCTCGTAAACGTCCTTGTTCTCCTCAAGGATGACATCCTTGCCTACAATTCCAAGATCCGCCACTCCCTTCTCAACATAGGTGACCACATCGGAGGGCTTGACGAAGATAAAGGTTGTCTTGCCGCTGATGTCCTTAAATACTAGCTTCCTGGAATTTTTCTCCCTTACGATCTCCATGTCCGTGCCCTTGAACAGCTCAAGACCCTTTTCACCAAGCCTTCCCTTGGCTATGGCTATGGTAATATTGTCCATTATCTCCCCTCCTCAATCCTGATGCTGGTAACAAGGTCCAAATCAATCATAAAGCCGATTGCAGGTACCCTAAGCCCAAACTCCTCCGTCAAGCGGTCATACCGGCCACCGCTTAGGATCTTGTTGGGTACCCCAAGACAGTAGCCCTTGAATATGATCCCATCGTAGTAATCCAAATCAGGTAGCATGGAAAGGTCAAACTTTATCTCACCTGTGGTATACCTTCTGTTGAAGGATTCCATAAGCTTCTCCAGCTCGTCAATTGCCTCACTCATTTCCCTGTTCATGGGGTATGCCTTTGCCATCCGGATTACCTCCTCCATATCCCCCTGCAGATGGAGGATATGCTCCAAAGCTGTCCCCTCAAGTCCCAGACTTTTAAGCTTAATTCTAAGCCCATACCTATTCTTCTTGGAAATCAGGTCCCTGACTTCAGACTCCTCATCCAAATCCAGCTCCAGCTCCTTGAATATCCCATCCAGGTATTTGCTTGAGCCCAGCTCCAGGATCACAGGCTTGCCAAGGGTCCCCATAAGGCTGGTGGCCATTTCAACTATCTCCTGGTCGGCAGCCAGGACATCCTCCCCCAGGGATTCAATCCCCATCTGATAGTTCTCAAGGATCTTCCCCCCGGGCTTGTTCAGATAGATCTTTGAGTTGTAGTAGACCTTAAGGGGAGGCTCACCGTCCCATTTTGAGAATATCTCTCCAAGAACGTTTGTGGTTATGTCAGGCCTGAGTATATATATCCTGGAATTTCCACTGAGCACCTTTACAGTCTTTGAGGAATCCTGCCTGAAGTTTGAACGGACATACAGGTCGTACTTCTGAAATATTCTAGGCTCTATAAGTGAAAAGCCCCTTTTCTCAAAGTAGCCCTCAAACTCCCGCTCAACCCTCTTTTTGAATTTTGTAACCTCCAGCTCCTCCGTTATGCTTGTAAATCTCATATTATCCTCCCCCTATCAAAAAAATAAAAAACCATATAGGCAGGCTATATGGTTAAAGTACAATATTCCATCATAGATCCTTGCCCGTGTTTTTTGAACAGCTTAACAAGAGCATGCATCTATGAACTGTTAAAAGCTCATAATTACAAACTCCAAGGTCTATGATGATGAAGTTTTTCAATTTGTGTTTTTTTGATATACATGTCCCCAACTCCAATACTTTTGTCGATGTGTTAAATTATAACATTACCACGCTAAATTGACAAGAGCATTTTTTCAGATCTTTTTAAAGCATCCTTCTTAAAGCTCAAGCTAGAGGTCAGCCATGATAAGTCCCTTAATTATTTCTATGCCCTTTTCCACCTGGGCCCTTTCGACATACTCATCCTCCGAGTGGGCTTGCTTGATGCTTCCCGCCCCAAAAACAATTGTGTTTATGCCTTCCTCCTGAAAGAGGCTCCCCTCCGTCCAGAAGTCAACCTCATGGAACTCACCCTTAAACAGTGGCTTCTCGTTGATCAGGGGAGGCCCATTGAACCTGTTGGTGATTTTCGTCTCACTGCTGCTTTTTTTTATGGCTTCAACCACACTATCCAGCCTTTCGAAGGTCCTTAAGGATGCCCTGTAGGTACACCTTTGGGAGACAACATTCCCTCCAGTGCCCCCCTCTATTATCCCCACGTTGAAGCCCAGTCCGTCCAGCCTGATTATATTGTGGGCAGCCTTGATGATGGCACCCTTTGATCCTGTGGATGAATGGGCTGATTCTGCAAAATCCTCCAGTGTAAAGGAGTAATAGCCCCTGTGCTTGTTTACAAGCCTCAATTCTGTCGGCTCGCATACAACCGCCCGGTGTATGCCCTCTTTCAAGTCAGACTCCAGGAAATATTTCACCCCTGTCTTGATCCCAGACTCCTCATCAACTGAAAACAGGACCATGAGATTTTTGGGTTGGGTCTCCTCAAGGGCCTTCAGCACCATGTAGATGTTTCCCTTGGTGTCACAGGCTCCAAGTCCGTAGACCCTCCCCTCCTTCTCATACATGTCAAGAGGGTCATGAGACCAGGCATTTGATGGTTTGACCGTGTCCATATGACAGTTTATCACCAGGTCTGGCTCACCAAAAACACCAATCACATTGGCCTTGTTCTCGCTGATCTCCTGGATATGAACCTGGCAGCCTTCAATAGCATTCAGCGCCTTCACCAGATAGTCAATCATTTCTCTGTAATTGCCATCATATGTGTTTATTCCAATTAGGTCAGACAACAATTTCATAGGGACACCCTACTTTCCTCATATTAAACTTCCTGGTCTGCAGTGATTTCAGAAATCAGGAAATATGACACGCTGTTTTCCAGATACTTGCCCTTGATTATATATTTCTTTCCGTTCTTGATCTCATCATTTATCATTCTGTATATCTTTGAATTGTTCTGCTGAACCCAGAAGGTATCCCCCAGGCTTTCCAATTCGTCCTTGGCCATTGGGTACTCATCAAGCTCAAACTTCTCCGTGGTGTTTCCCAACAGGGTTTCAAAGGGGTTGTTTGGAATCTTGGTCTTTACAAGCATACTGTTTTTTCTTGTGTGCACAAATCCGTATGAAAGGATATTGAGGGGATGAATGTTCTTCAGGTATATATTTGAGCTTGGATTGTCGGTCTGGATTATGAAGGTCAGGTAATCCTTGTCCTGGACAAGATGCAGGGCAAGTGCAAAGGTAAGTGATCCAAGTCCTTCACCTTCATGGGCAGGATCAACCAGAAGCGTCCACTCATGGGCTATCTTGGGGTCTGAAACATTCCCAACCACGCAAAGCTTGGCAACGGGTATTCCGTCAATAAGGAATCCTGCAGTCAGGCCTGCTCCAATTGTTCCAAAGTTTGCAAAGGTCCAGTCCGGTGCAGCCATTCCCGCCCCGTATGCCTTCTCATTGAGCTGTACCATCTCATAGGTGAAGTCGAAGCCTTCAGTTGTTGCAGGGTCAATGAAGTTGGTCTTGAAGGGGAAACCCTCCATAAGTGTCTTGTACTTGTCCCAGTGCAGTCTGTTTACAACTATAAATACCTCTAGATTCAAGTCCTCATATTTTTTCAATAGTTCATTCATTATTTATTCCTCCTATTCTATATTTGCAAGTCTCTGCTGCATTGAATACAGCTTGATGAATCCATTTGCTTCAGTCCCGCTCCATTTGGATTCCTGTGCATACATGGCGATATTTGCATTGACCATAGAATTGGGCGAGCTCAGCTCCACAACCTGAACGCTGTTTGGCTGAACCTTAAGCTTGACGGTTCCACTGACCCTTTCCTGAACGGAATCCGCATATGCCTCTATGTTCTTGACCAGAGGCTCGTAGTAGAGTCCGCCATACACTAGGTCTGACCACTCTTTTGAAGCCTCCTTGCCAAACAGTATCTGTCTCTTGGTGAGAACAATCTGCTCCAGCTTCTTATGGGCCTCGATCAGGGCCAAGAGTGCGGGGGATTCAAACATGATTCTTCCCTTAATACCGATTATGCAGTCTCCAACATAGATGTTGCTGCCGTAGCCGTATGCTCCCAGAATGGCATTAAGCTTTGATATTAGCTCAACGCCCTGAACGTCCTTACCATTGAGCTTGGTTGGAAGTCCCTTTTCAAACTCCAGCTCCAGGTACTCTTCCGTCTTGGAAGGGTCCCTCTTTGTCAGGGTGTATGCAAAGCTGTCCGGCTCCTTGTTCTGGTCGATCTCGGTTCCTGAAACGGTTATTCCGAATATGTTCTCATTTATGGAGTACTTCTTCAGCTCCTTGTCAACCTGGAAGCCTTTTTCTTCAAGATACTCAATCTCTTTGGCCCTTGTGATGTTAAGCTCCTTTATTGGTGCGATTATATTCCCTTCCGGATTAAGTGTGATCAGGGAAGCCTCAAATCTTACCTGGTCATTTCCCACCGCTGTTGATCCGTGGGCAACGGTGTCTGTCCCTTCAGCCTCTGCAATTTTTAGAATTTCCTCTGCAATGATGTATCTGTCTGCACACATCAATGGATACTCGTCTTCATACAGTCCATTGAGCTTTATTAGATACTGGATGATGTTCTCGTATATGACCTCTGTGGCATCCACAGTGTAATGCTTTATGCTTCCCAGCTTCTTTGACTTCTCTTCAATTTCCTTTAGCTTGTCCTCACTGAAACCTCCGGTGTTTACCACCGCTGTTATTACATCATAGCCCTGGTCTTTCAGATACAGGACACAGAAGGATGTGTCCAGTCCTCCTGAAAAGGCCAATACAACTTTTTTCATATTCCTACACTCCAATCTCTTTATTTAAGAATTCCCTACCTCGTTCAATGGACCTAAGCACTGCCTCCCTGGCAGGTCCACCGATCAGGTTTCTCTTGTTCACACATGTCTCAACGGATATTTCACTGTATATGTCTTCCTCTATCAGATGGCTGAAGCCCTTGAATTCTTCAAGTGAAACCTCCGACAGCTTCCTGTTCCCCTTCAAAGCGAACTGAACGATCTGCCCTGATATTTCATGGGTCTCCCTGAATGGAACCCCCTTCCTTACCAGATAATCCGCAAGGTCTGTGGCATTTGTGTAGCCATCCTCTGAGGCCTCATACATCCTGTCCCTGTTGAACCTTATGGTCTTTATCATGCCGGTAAACATGTCTACACATGCCTTCACAGTGTCAATTGCATCAAACACGGCTTCCTTGTCCTCCTGCATGTCCTTGTTATATGCCAGTGGCAGTGATTTCATCACGGTCAGGAGTGTCATGTTTGAACCATATACCCTGCCGGTCTTTCCTCTTATGAGCTCCGCCACATCAGGGTTTTTCTTCTGTGGCATTATGCTGCTGCCTGTGCTGAACCCGTCATCCACCTCAACATATGCAAACTCTCCGGTTGCCCAAAGTATGATCTCCTCGCAGAACCTGCTAAGGTGCATCATTACAATTGACAGATCCGAGGTCAGCTCTATTGCAAAGTCCCTGTCGCTGACTCCATCCAGGCTGTTGTAGGTGATGTCGTTGAAACCAAGTAGCTGGCAGGTGTACTCCCTGTCCAGGTCAAAGGTTGTTCCGGCCAATGCTCCTGAGCCCAGGGGCATTATCATGATCCTCTTCTTTGCATCAAGGAGCCTTTCAATGTCACGCCTGAACATTTCAAAGTATGCCATCAGATGATGTCCTAGGGTCAGGGGCTGTGCCTTCTGCATGTGGGTATATCCAGAAAGTATGGTGTCCAGATTGTCCTCAGCGATTGAAAGCAGTGACTCCTCCAGGCCTTTTAAAAGTTCCACCAGAAGGTCAACCTCCTTGCCCAGATACATCCTGAAGTCTGTTGCAACCTGGTCGTTCCTGCTTCTTCCCGTGTGGATCTTCTTGCCAAGTTCACCGATTCTGTCAGTCAGTGTGGCTTCGATAAATGTATGGATATCCTCGTGCTCAAACCCTATCTGGAGCTTTCCACCATCAATGTCCTGGAGTATTTCATTTAGGGTCGCTTCAACCCTTACAGTCTCCTCATCAGTCAGGACCCCACACCTGTTCAAGGTCTTGGCGTGGGCAATGCTTCCAAGTATATCCTCTCTATATAACCGCCTATCAACGTGAATTGAGGATTGGAAATCAAATGCCGCCTTTTCAGTTTGATTCTCAAAACGTCCTCCCCATAGCTTCACTTACATCACTCCTTTTTTCAAAAAATTTGTATAAAAAAATCCCGTTCTCTAAAACTAAGAGACGGGATTGCCGTGGTACCACTCAAATTGACATAAACTATGTCCACTCAAAGCCTTATCGCTGGCTAACGTTCCTCCTACTGCTATTTCAAAGGAAATCTCATTGGTCCTCTTCCCACCAGGCTTGAACATCGGGCTTCCACCGTCCCCAACTCGCTATATCAAGTAACTTAGTAGTACTCTCCAACTCATCGACTTAAAGTATTAATAATTGTTGCTAATTATATCAAACTGGCCTTCAATGTCAAGCAAAAATTTGTCAGACCAGATTAATTTATGAGTGCTTATCAGTTCCTTTAACAAGGAAACCACAAGCTAGGCCTAACCTGCTTGTGGTTGCTTTTCTGTTGCCTTAGATGTGAAAACCATAGCTCCTAAAATCTCCAAAGACTACTTGACTTTAAACTCTGTATTATCACCTATACTGCCATTCCTGATTGATGCATCAACATAATATGTTCCTTTTGCTGATGTCTTAAGCAATCTGTATTTGAACACCACGCTTCCTGTTGAATCAGTAACACCAGTGTAGGAAGTTGCACTTCCCGATGGTGGAGTAACCACTACATTTACTGTTTCCCCAGGCAATGGGTTGGTTGGATCCTTAACTTCAGCTGTGATATAGACCCAGGTATTCCCGGAGTACTCCGGCTTATCAGTATCTACGGCTAGGCTTGGCTCAGCACCTGGCTCACCCGGAATTGGTGTGAAGTAGGCATCCGCTGTAATGTCCTTATCCATGGTTACAGTTGTAACAGATTCTTTTACAATTGTTCCATCAATTTCCCACCTGTCAAATTTATTGCCTTCTTCAGGTGTCGCAGTAAGAGTAACTTCCTCACCTGAATTGTATTCATATGAACCTGCTGTTGGGACAGTTGTCCCTCCCCCACTGGAAGTGATGGTCAGGGTATAGGTATCAGGAGTAACAGATCCATTATCACCTACCGCAAGATCTGCCCGCACAAGTCCAAATCCTTGATGTTCTGGTGGCAAGCCCAAACCATAAGCTGTTTCAGTGAGAATCCTTCTGACATCTGCATTTGTAAAAGAGGGATCACTTGCCCAAACCAAGGCAGCCGCTCCTGCCACATGTGGGGAAGCCATGGAGGTTCCGCTCCAGCCTTCCTCATATTTGCCGTCAGGAACTGTGCTTTTAATGTTCACTCCTGGTGCAATCAATTCAACATCAGGTCCGGTGCTTGAAAAATATGCACGTTCGTCACTGCCGTCTGAAGCTGCTACTGCAATTACTGAAGCATACTTTGCAGGATAGCCTACAGTATCCTCAGTCCCCTCTACAGTCCCGGAGTTTCCGGCGGATGACACTATCAGTATTCCTTTGTTGTAGGCACTGTTGCAGGCATTTTCAAAGGTGGCTGAATAGGTGCTGCTGCCAAGACTCATATTTATGATTGAAATATCGCTCCGATTATAAACCCATTCAATGCCTGCCACTATTGCTGAAATCGATCCACTGCCGTTATCCCCCAAAACCTTTACTGCATAAAGATTTGCTGATGGTGCGACTCCAACCACTCCAATTCCGTTGTCCAGTGCCGCTATGGTACCTGCGACATGGGTACCGTGTCCATTGACGTCATTGTATTGATCGTCACTCCTTAAGGTCAATCCCCTTAGGTAAAATCTCTTTCCACCTACTACCTCCAAATCTTCATGGTCAACATCAATTCCTGTGTCAAGAACCGCTACTCCGACGTCTGCGCCTCTGCTGGTAGTCCAAGTACCAAATGAATAGGTTTCATCTCCAAATACCCTGTCAATACCCCAGGGAACATCTTGTACCAGGGCATGAACCTCAGAATCCGGCTCAACATAGCTGACCCTAGGATTCTTGGCAAGTGCTGCCGCCTGCTGAGGTGTCATTCGAGCGGCAATCACATCTACTATGCTGAACTCGGCATAGATCTCCCCACCCAAGGCTCTAACAATTCCCTTGTTCTGCTCCCGTGCCGACATGTCATTGAAACCCACAAGCACATCAACCTTTTCAACCGGCTCTGCGCTTTGTACCTGTCCCGTTCCCATGGATAACAGCATAAGGAGCACAACTAATATAACAGTTACCTTCCCATAATTTCCATTAAGTAAACTTCTCATCATTTTCACCCCTTCCATAACCCATTAAAAAAACATCCCATTAATTCTCTTTTAATATATATACCCTGTATTTAATGCAAATAGAAACACCCCTAACTTTAATTTAACAAAGTAAAGGAGTGCCTTATGTGTGCTTGTCTCTAACTATTTGACTTCCTGATGGCCTTGTAGCCTGAAACAACGTCATTAAGCTCCTCGGTTATTCCATTCTGTCTTTGGGTGCTGTATGAAAAATGCAGCTGTTCAAGCTTTTCATCAATATTCTTCTCCGCTGAGGTCATTGACTCTATCCTGCTTATATTCTCTGAAACCAGGGAGTAGCAAAAGCTTCTGAATAATGTAACAAAAAAATACTGTCTTATTATATCTGAAATCAAGAGGTCCCTATCCATTGTAAAGGTTGGGATGCTCCTGGATTCCCACTTCATTTCCTCACTTAGAAATTTTCTGAAGTCAACCGGAAAGAGGACCGTACTCCTTTCACTATAGCTGGAGTGGGCCTCAGGCTTGCAATAGTGCAGCACAATGCTGCCGATATCTTCCTTGTTTCTCAAATCCTCTATTTCCAGCAGCAGCTTCTGAACAACCGATGTTATTCCGTCATTGGTCTGGGGTACAGGCAAGAGGCTGTAGATATCATATTCAGGCTCCAGTCTTTTGAAAATCTGCTGGCCTACTGCAATGATGATGTTCCTCCTGTCTGGTTGGACCCTTGATTTGGTGTAGTTTGTGATATTTTCATTAAAGCGTCCCGCAAGTCCATGGTCAGACCCAAAGACTATGTGAAGAGCTGACCCCTCCTGGGTCCTGATGCTTTCTGGTGGCCCTTCATCCTCTTGGGATAAAACCACATGGATAGCCATATCCAGAACCTCTCGGTAGTTTCCGGAGGCTTCTGCAGCATTCTGGAACTGATGAATGTTCATGGACGCATGGGCCTTCATGGTCTTGACTATGGACTTCAGACTTTCCGCTGAATCAATGCTCCTCCGAAGATTCTGCAGAGTTTGCATCACTGATCAACTCCTCTTCAATTCGCTGGGAAACCCTCTCCTTGAATTCTGACTTTATCTCCTCGCCAATCCTATCTGTTGACTCAATATGGCTCCTGAAATCATCAAATTCTCCAACGACATCCCTGACAAGCGTTTCCGCATCCTTGATTCTCTCAAGAGGTACCTGATCAAACAGCCCCTCTGTCAAGGCCAGGAATATTCCAATCTGCTCTACCACATCCACAGGAGAGAATTGAGGTTGATTGAACACCGCCCTTATCCTTTCACCTCTTGCAAGTATCTTCTTTGTCTCATCATCCAGCTTTGTGCCGAAGCTTGCAAAAATCTCAAGCTCCTCAAATTGCGAGAATGAAAGCTTAAGGTCATTGGTTATGCTTCTGTATACCGGAAGCTGGGTTTTCCCACCTACTCTGGACAGTGAATCTCCAATGTTCAGTGCAGGTATGTTACCCTTGTTGAATATTTTAGATGATACAAAAATCTGCCCATCCGTGATTGAGATAAGATTGGTTGGGATATATGCAGAAATATTCTCCGCCTGGGTCTCAATGATGGGCAAGGCTGTGAGACTGCCATCCCCAAGGTCCTTGGTCAGATGGGTTGAGCGCTCAAGAAGCCTGGAGTGAATATAGAATATATCCCCCGGGTAGGCTTCTCTTCCCGGTGGTCGCTCCAAAAGGAGTGACAGCTCCCTGTAGGCCCTGGCATGCTTTGTCAGATCGTCATATACAACCAAAACATCCTCGCCTTTTTCCATAAAGTACTCCCCCATGGCAGTTGCAGCATAGGGTGCAATATATGCTAGACCTGGCGGATCATCAGCCTGTGCCACTATTACAATGGTGTGGCTCATGGCCTGGTTATCCCTGAGGGACTCCACCAGCTTTGAAATGGTCGATGCCTGTTGTCCGATTGCACAGTATATGCAAATAACATCCTTATCCCTTTGGTTGATTATGGTATCAATGGCTATTGCAGTCTTGCCGGTCTGTCTGTCCCCAACAATCAACTCCCTTTGCCCTTTCCCGATGGGCACGATTGAATCCACCACCTTCAGTCCCGTCTGCAGGGGGCTGTTGACCGGGTCCCTGTCCAATATGGATGGTGCCTCCCTTTCTATGGGCAGCCTTTCAGATGAAGATATGGCTCCAAGATCATCCAGGGCATCTCCCAAGGGATTTATGGCCCTTCCAATAAACTCATGGCCCACTGGAATCTCTGCCACATTGTAGGTCCTCTTCACGGTATCCCCTGATCTTATGTGATTGTAGTTTCCCAAAAGTATGACCCCTACATTGTCAGTATCCAGGTTAAAGGCCATTCCCTTTGTTCCCTTGGGAAATTGTATCAGCTCCTGGTACTTGACCTTTCTCAGTCCCTTTACAATTGCAATTCCCCGGTCCAAGGAGACTACTTCACCCATCTCCTCCACCTCATACTTGTCAAGGTTATCTTCCAAAGCAATATCAACAAATTCACCGAATCTGGTTAATTGTTCTTTTATCATTGCGAATTGCCCCTTTGCTAATTCTTTGCCTCAATGGTCTTCAGGATGTTTATTTCAGTCTGTTCAAGATATTTTTTGAGACTGCTGTTCAACACATAGGACTCAAGCCTTAATTCATAGCCCATAACCAAATCCTCATCCACTGAGTATCGAAGCTCCTTGAAATTCTTGAACTTTTCCTTTAAGGCTGCTTCCAAGGTGGCCTTCTTTTCCTTAGAGATCTCATCAGCACTTACAAATTCGAACTTTTCCTCCTGGAAGGAAATCTCAAAATCAGAGGCGGCCTCCTCCAGCTTGTCAATCTTGTTGAGAAAGGACTCAAAATACTCTTCCTCCAGGTCCTGGTCGGTTATATAGGACAGTATCTGCCTTGCAATCTTTACGGAATTCTGTCCAAGGCTGGTCTGAATCTCCCTTGACAGCCTGTTTTTGTCATCCTCGATCTCCCTTAAAAATTCCTCTCTTCTTCTGTCGGCTTCCTTCTTGTACTTTTCAAGAAGGTCTTCCTTCATGTCCTCAGCCTTTTTCCTGGCCTCCCTTATTGTAGCCTCCTCTTCAGACTCCAGCCTGGCCAGCTTTGCCTGGTATTCATCCATAAGGCTGTTGGCATTTGCCATTTTTTCTTCCGCTTCCCCCAGCAGCTGGTCTATCTTCTGTTGCCTGCTTTCCATTACCTGGTTGACGGGCTTGTAGAAAATCTTCCTCAGAATCAGCAGAAGAATAAAGAAGTTGAATACTTGGGCTAAAATTTCAAACCATTCTATTTGCATGATATCACCCCATAATCGCGTTCCAGAACGGATTGGCGAAAAGAAGAATCATGGATATTACAAAGCAGTAAATAGCCGTTGACTCTATCATTGCCAGTCCTACAAAAAGCGTTCTGGAGATTGTATTGGCCTCATCAGGCTGCTGGGCAATCGACCTCAATGCCTGTGCAACCGCATTTCCTTCCCCGATGGCCGGTGCAATTGACCCGATTGCTATTGTTAGTCCTGCCATCACAATGGATGTCATTCCTATAACCGTAATTGAATCCATAACTCATCCCCCTTAATTTTCACTTGTAGCTGAAGCTATATAGACTGTTGCCAGTATGGCAAAAATATAGGCTTGAATAGCTCCAGTTAATATCCCGAACAACTGTATTACCACTGGAAAGAAAAAGGGTACCACACCTAAGAGAATAATCACGATGACGCTAGTGCTCATAACATTGCCGTACAATCTGACTGCCAGAGAAACGATTCTTGAAAACTCGCTTATGATGTTGAATGGCAGCATTACAATGGATGGCTTTGCATATTCCTTAAGGTAGTTCTTTATTCCCAGGCTCTGTATCCCAAAAAAGGGAACTGCAAAGAACACATAAAGAGACAGGGCTATTGTAGTGTTTAAAGAGCCCGTTGGAGCATGGAAGCCCGGTATAATGGACAGGATCGTGGTCGTCATGATAAATATGAAAAGCGTGCTTATAAATGGCAGATACTTCCCCGGGTCCTGCTGGCTAACGCTCTTTATCTGGTTCTTCATGGTTATAAGGGTGGCTTCAAGGATGGACTGACTCTTGGACATGTTGTTTTCATCGGTAAGATTCCTGGTCAGCAGCAAGCCTGCCACTGTCAAAATCAGCATTGTCACCCATGTAAACACCAGGGTGGCAGTAATCCTGACAAAGCCCCACTCAAAATATACTATGCTACTAGGATCAATGGACATATTTCTCTCCTTTTCCTTTTCATATAGCCTAACTTTCCTTCCTTTTCACCCTCCAGGTCAAATAGGTCCTGGCCAATATTATCCCCAATAGTGCAAGGGGAATATTGTAGAAGCTGTCTCCTCGGATGAGGTACAAACCCACCAATAGGATTGCCATCCTGACAATCAGGCTTGCCAGCATAAATACCGCTGGATGCTTCATATCCGCCATTCGTTTGACGCTGAAGTACAGCCCTCCAAAGAAGACAAATCCAAGCAAAATTCCTGTTATAAATGCTATAACCATAGTTTCACTTCCTTTTATTGCTTTTTTCGTTGATCCAGCGCCATGCATTATAGCACCCAATAATCAGCCCTGCGAACATAAGGGTAAGGGTCCAGGAGAAATTCACCTGGAATCTTTTGTCAAGATACAAGCCCAAGGCAACCCCAAGGAGGGTTGGTACGGTTACTGACCAGCCGATTATTCCGAAAACGCCCATGCCAAACATGATCTCCTTCCCTTCCTTTTGGGACCTTAGCCTGTGCTTTACATCATCCGATATCTTGTTTGCAAGCTCCTCTTCAGGGCTAGGTTTCTTCTTATCCAAAGCTATCACTCCATTTCAGAGATTCTCTTCAGCGTTGCGATTTCCATTCTGGACAATATCTCATTGGTGACTTTTTCTCTTTCGCTCTGTACGCTGAACTTCTCCTGGACTGCCTGGTTAAGCTTCTCCAGGGATTCTCCCCTTATGACCTGCTGGCATACCACATAAACCTTTTGCCCCTTCTTCACAAGAATTCCATAATTTATTGCGTAGTACTCCTCAGATTCACCAACAAGAAGGGTGAGTATTCCCGCCTTCAGGGAAGACACAAAATCGATGTGTCTGGGCAGTATCTGAAAATTCCCCTCGGTCCCCGGTGCCGTCAGGCTATCTATTTCCTTCTGAACAATGGTCTTGTTAGGTATTATTATTTCTACGTTCATTGGCCTCATCCACATTTCCTATCATATACAGGTCACTCTCCCTATAATCCTCAAATTCATCATTTAGTATCCTCTCAAATCCATCCAGAGAATCCTCAAGCTCCACAAACCTTCCTTCCATTCCTGTAAACTGTTCAGTGGTGAAGAAAGGCTGTGTCAGAAATCTCTGCAGCTTCCTGGCCCTTAGAACAGTATCCCTGTTCTCCTTTGAGAGCTCCTCTATTCCAAGCATTGCAATTACATCCTTGAGCTCGTCATAGATTGCCAGGTTCCTTTTTATTTCCTGGGCTATATTGTAGTGCCTCTCCCCTACAATCCTCTTGTTCAGCATCTTCGATGTGGTATTGAGAGGGTCAATGGCAGGATACAGGCCCTCGCTGGCCTTTTTCCTTGAAAGGATTATGGAGGCTGAAAGGTGGGAAAATATGTGGGTGGCGGATGGGTCTGTAAAGTCGTCTGCAGGTACGTACACAGCCTGGATGGAGGTTATTGAATTCGTCTTTGTGCTTGAAATTCTTTCCTGAAGCTCTGAAAGCTCACTGGAAAGCGTCGGCTGATACCCGACCCTTGAGGGCATCTTGCCCATGAGGCCGGAAACCTCGGACCCCGCCTGGATAAACCTGAAAATATTGTCAATCAGCAGCAGAACATCCCTCTTTTCAACATCCCTCAGGTACTCTGACATTGTCAGCGCAGCATGACCCACCCGAAACCTGGCTCCAGGTGGTTCGTTCATCTGGGCAAATATGAGGATTGCATTCTCAATTACCCCCGTTTCCCTCATTTCCCTGTATAACTCCTCAGCCTCTCTGGATCTTTCCCCGATTCCACAGAATACGCTGTAGCCCTTGCTCTTCTTGGCAGTGTTGTTGATAAGCTCAGTTATAAGTACCGACTTTCCCACTCCTGCACCACCAAAAAGCCCTGCCTTCTCACCTTTTGGCAATGGTGCCAGAACATCTATTGCCTTTATCCCTGTTAGGAATATCTCATCTGAGGAGCTTCTCTGTGAAAATGACACAGGATCCTGGTGAATGGACCTAAGAGTGTCATCCTCTCTTTTTTCCGGATCCACAAGATTGTTCCCAAACACATCATACAAATTCCCAAGTGTCTGTTTTCCCACAGGGATCATCAGGTGGTCTCCCGTGTCCCATATGGGGTCATTCCTGGCAAGCCCCGCCGTGAATGTCAGGGCAATAAGCTTGACAGTTGTCGAGTCAACATGGGAGCTGACCTCAAAAATCATCTCCTTGTCCTCCCCTGCCACGACCTTGTTGTTTATCTCTGGAAGCCTGTTCTCAAAAACAGCCTCCACGACGCTACCCCTTACTGTCTTCACATATCCCTCATTCATGGTCGGCATCCTCATCACCTCATTTCAATGGTATAGTCATTACCTACCCTATGACCGGAGCCTCTAATCCTCCTCAAATGGAAACCTGAAGTCCAGGCCCAAACCATCCCTAACCTCAATGAGATCCTTCTGTACACCTTCATTCACAGGAACCCCCTTCAGGTCCCTCTCCTGCTTGACCAGATACTCCTTCTCACCTGCTGTGAATATCCTCTCCTCTCCAGGAGCAACCTTCGAGCTTCTCAATTCCCTAAGTATGTTTCCTGCTGTGCGTCTGAAGCTGTCCGCACCCATAAAGGCCTCAGTGTCTATGGCTATGAAGAAATGTCCAAGGGGATAGGGTATCTTCTCTCCCCCTTCACCTATTCCTGAAAGCATCCTCAGATAGCTCCCGGCCTGAAGTGCAGCTGACAGGATTTCAACAACAGTTGCATAGCCGTAGCCCTTGTGTCCTCCCATCTCCTCTCCTATGCCTCCAAGAGGTGCAAAGGCTGCCTCACCTGTAAGCAGGTCCTTTAGAATCCTTTCACTGTCTGTCATTGCCGAGCCGTCGCTTCCAACTACCATACCTGCAGGAGTGTCCTTGCCCATTCTAGCATAGTATTCTATCCTTCCCCTTTGGGTTATGCTGGTTGCACAATCCAAGACAAATGGGAAGTTCTCATCAGTTGGCAATCCAAAGGTCAGGGGATTTGTGCCAAGCATATTCTCAACACCAAAGGTCGGTGCAATGGATGGCCTTGCATTTGTTCCAGTGATACCGATCATATCCTCCTCTGTTGCCATGGTCACATAGTAGCCGGCAATCCCGTAATGGGTGGAGTTCCTTACGGCCACCATCCCCATTCCATATTTTTTGGCCTTTTCAATTGCCAGCTTCATGGACCTGTAGGAGACAACCATGCCCATGCCGTTGTGTCCGTCCACCACGGCAGTTGTAGGGGTCTCCCTTACTATCTCCATTTCAGTCACCGGGTTCAGGATCCCCTGGTTTATCCTGTCCATGTATATGGGCTTAAAGCGATTGACACCATGGCTTTCAATCCCCCGTCTGTCGCTCTCCATGAGGATTTCTGCACAGATCCTTGCATCCTCCCTGGGAACCCCGACCTTTTCAAAGGCTTGGACCATAAAATCCCCTATAAGCTTCCACGGTAAATACACCTTGTTATCCATTTGGACCCTCCTCAATCATTTAATCTTTGAATCCCTAGCTTCGAATAAAACAAAAATAATCCTACAACCACATTTCACTTTAACGTTTTAATTTGTCCATTCTATTGGATTTATACCCTTCACATGGCTACAGCCACAGAACATTTGGATTTTCCAATTTAAAATGCTCAAAACTTAACGTTTGACACCTCTTTTGATTTCTGGTATATTGTTCTCAAGTTAATAATACAATTGTACTAGGGGAGCTGGAATGGCCAGCTGAAAGTGAAGCCCATAAGTTTCTTACCCTTATACCTGATCTGGATAATACCAGCGTAGGGAAGTATCATGCTGCATATAGAGCATATTTCCGTCGCAAGGAGATATGCTTTTATTTATACCTTGCAGACATCCAGCCTTCTAGTACAAAAAATACAAGGAGGTTTTTTTATGCAAACAAAGAAACTCGTTCTAAGTGGATTGCTGGTTTCAATCGGTGTGCTTGCAAGCCACATCATTGTAATCCCAGTGGGCGTTGCAAAGGCATATCCCCTGCAGCATACAATTAACGTCATAAGCGCCATATTACTGGGTCCAGGCTATGCTGTATCCAACGCCCTGCTGATTTCACTGTTGAGAAATGTCTTGGGTGTCGGATCAGTTCTTGCATTTCCAGGAAGCATGTTCGGTGCAATGTTGGCGGGCCTTGCCTATAAATACTTCAAAAAATCCTATGCAGCTGGCATAGGTGAAGTAATAGGCACAGGGATGGTTGGAAGTCTTGTTGCTTTTCCCCTCTCACGGTTCCTGTTGGGGTCCGAAGCAGGTGCGTTCTTCTTTATTCCACCATTTATGATTTCAAGCCTAGGTGGTGCAATCATTGGAATCTTAACTGTCAAGTCACTGAATGGTCTAGGGAAGGGGGTTCTACTGTAATGAAAAAGGTATTAACAATAGCGGGCAGCGATTCATCAGGTGGAGCAGGTATACAGGGAGACCTGAAGGCATTTTCAGCAAATGGAACTTTTGGCATGAGTGTCATTACAGCAGTGACTGCCCAGAACACACAGGGGGTGTCTCTAGTTCATGATATTCCAAGGAAGGTGATTGAGACACAGATAAGTGCCCTGTTCGATGATATGGAAATAGACGGAATCAAAATAGGCATGGTCTCAATTCCTGACACCATAGAAATGATAGCTAAAACCTTAATAAAATATTCTTTGCCTAAGATTGTGCTGGACCCTGTCATGGTATCAAAGAGCGGTTCTCATCTCCTTCAGCCTGATGCAGTAAATGCACTTAAGGATCAGCTTGTTCCCATGGCATACCTTATCACCCCAAATATTCCCGAAGCGGAAGTATTGACCGGAGTGAAGATAAAAAGCGAGAAGGACATGATCAAGGCAGCCAAAGAGCTGATGTCTCTTGGATGCCAGAACGTGCTGATAAAGGGTGGACACCTTGAAGGTCCTGCGGTCGATATCCTCTTTGACGGCATGGAAATAAGGAGATTCCACGCTGAAAGGCTAGCTTCCAACAGCAATCATGGCACTGGCTGCGCGCTGTCCTCGGCAATATGCTCCAATCTCGCCAAGGGGCTCAGTTTGGATGATGCTGTCCAAAATGGAAAGGCATATGTCTATGAGAGTATAAAATATGGCTTTGCGGTGGGAAAGGGTGTCGGTGTTCTACATCACTTCCATAATTTCCATGAAGGAGGGTCACGCAATGGATAGATTCAGTGGATTGAACCTTACTTTCCTGTGGTTTGGAGCTGCAATTTCAGTTGCAGAAGTAATGACCGGAGGATTGCTGGCTCCCCTGGGCTTCAAGCAGGGTATATTTGTAATCATAGTCGGCCATATAATAGGCGGCCTCATTATGGCAGCTGCTGGGAACATAGGCTACGAAAAGAAGCTTGCAAGCATGGAATCCACCGAGCTGACCTTTGGCAAGTACGGCAAGGCCCTGTTCTCTTTTCTTAATGCAACCCAGCTTGTGGGGTGGACGGTCATCATGCTCATATCCGGCGGTGCGGCAACATCGGTGCTGACCCAGAACATCCTCTCCTTTGGTTCCACTACCACATGGATAGTTGTTCTCGGAGTGCTTATAGCACTTTGGCTATATGTTGGCAAGGGCCTATGGAAGGTAGGCAATATTTTAGTTGGCATTTCAATGCTTGCCATTACAATTATCCTTATAGGAATAGGTCTGGGCACAGAAGGAGTCACTTCAATGACCAACCAGAACACCCTTTCATTGGGACTTGCTATTGAACTGACAATAGTTATGCCAATCTCATGGGTTCCTCTTGTGGCTGACTATACAAGGGACAGCAAAAGCAAGCTGGGAGGTAACCTGGGTACGTTTATCGGGTATTTTATTGGGAGCTCACTAATGTATTTTGTCGGCCTTATTGCAGCATTGGGCTTTGGCAGCACGGATATAGGCTCCATACTCCTCAATCAGGGCTACGGACCTATCGGTGTGTTGATCATTATGCTTTCCACCATCTCCACTACATATCTGGATGCCTTCAGCGCAGGCCTGTCAGTCAAGAATCTCCTTCCTGGGTTTTCCGAAAAGCACCTTGGAACCGGCGTTGTGCTTTTGTCCATATTGATAGCTTTGACCTTTCCAATGTCGGCCTATGAAGGATTCCTGTTGTGGATTGGCGCCTTGTTTGTACCCCTGTTCGCTATCCTCATAACTGACTACTACATCCTGGGTAATCAATCCACATCCGATGCCCTTGCATTGGTCCTCTGGATACTTGGAGTTGGCGTATACAGAATCTTTGTAGCCATCGACCTGTCCATTGGGACCACATTGCCAGCAATGGCCCTTGTATCACTGCTATACTACACTTCAACGAAAGGAATGATGATATGGAAGGAAAGAAAATCCCAGTCCTCCACCACATAACAAATGAAGTGGCTTCAAACCTTCAGGCACAGGTAACAGAGCTGATGGGGTTGATTCCCATAATGGGTAACAGCAGTCTTGATGCCCATGAGATAGCCTCCGTGTCATCCGGACTGGTTTTGAACCTGGGAATGCCAAATCCAGACAAGCTTCATGCAATCAGAAATACAATTCCAGTTTATAAAGCCGCCGGCAAGCCAATAGTACTTGATCCTGTGGGTATTTCCCTATCAAATTCCAGAAGGGGTCTTGCCCTTGAACTGATCAAGGGCAAAGGAATTTCTGTTATAAAAGGAAACCAAAGTGAAATAGGCTCTCTTCTCAATGAAAGAGACGCAGAGGCTTTTACCCTAAATTACAAGGCTGTGCTGGTAACGACGGGAAAGACCGTTCAGATCACCCACGGCAAAAGAAGTGAGTTCTTGGAAATGCCAGCAAGCAAAATTCACAAACTCCCTGGAACAGGCTGCATCCTCGGCACAATAATTGGCTGTCTTTTACTAAAGGGTCTTTCTCCATTTGATGCATCGGTCTTCTCAGCTAGCCTTATGGCAAAAACTGCAGAGAGGATCCCACCTGAACTTTCCTACGGGAGGATTCAGGAAATCTTACTAACAGAACTGGAGGTTTTGGCAAATGAGAATTTATCTAATCACAAGTGATATGAAGGATGAGAGGCAATGGTTTGAAAGAATAGACAGAATCCTCAAATCAGGAATTGACATGCTTCAATACAGGGACAAGGCGAACTCCACCTTGACCATACATGAAACGGCAAGGAAGCTGAAAATCCTATGCAAAAAATACAATACACCCCTTATCATAAACAACAGGGTGGATGTTTGCATGGCTTTGGATGCTGACGGTGTCCATCTTGGTGGTGATGATCTTCCTATTGAAACAGCAAGGAAAATCATGGGGCCTGAAAAGATCATAGGCGCTTCCGCAAGGACTGTTGAGGCCATCAAAAATGGCGAAATAAAAAGAGTCGATTATTTCGGGTCAGGAGCCATGTTTGATACCGATACCAAAGTAGATGCCAAAAAGATATCAAAGGACCAGCTAAAACTCCTTGTTGATAGTACCTCCCTCCCGGTCTATGCCATTGGTGGAATAAATGCTGAAAATGTACACCAGCTCGAAAACACAGGAATTGCAGGCGTTTGTCTATCAGCTGGACTGATGCTCAACTCAGACCCTGAAGGACTTATTGAGAAGATTAAAGGAATGTAAATAAAAAATCCACCCTCCAGAAGGAGCTTGACACTTACTCTTCCTTCCATAGGGTGGATTTGAATCTAGGCCTTCAACATCTTGGCGTTTATTGCGACTATAACGGTACTCATGCTCATTAGTATGGCTCCAACTGCGGGGCTTAGAACTATCCCCCAAGGTGCCAGAACTCCTGCTGCAAGAGGTATGGCTATTATGTTGTATCCGCTTGCCCACCACAGGTTCTGGACCATCTTTCTGTAGGTTTTCCTTGACAGGTCCATAAGGGCGACAACGTCATTCGGATTGCTCTTTACAAGGACAACATCTGCTGTCTCCATTGCCACATCAGTCCCTGCACCTATGGCAATACCCAGGTCTGCTGTAGCAAGGGCAGGGGCATCGTTGACCCCGTCTCCTGTCATTGCAACCTTCCAGCCCTTGTCCTCCTTGATCTTCTTGATCTGATTCGCCTTGTCATCCGGTAGAACCCCGGCATAGACTTCATCTATACCCAGCTGTCCGGCAACCCAGTCAGCAACCTTCCGGTTGTCACCTGTTAGCATTATGGAATGGACTCCCATCTCCTTCAGGGATGCAATGGCCTCCTTGGCAGTTTCCCTTACCATGTCAGCAAGGCCGATCATTCCAATGATTTTATCCTCAACAAGGACAAACACAACAGTCTTTCCATCTTCGCTCATCTTGTCGAAATTCTCCCTGTCATATGAAAGTTCCCTGCTCTCTATATAGCCTATGCTTACAACATTGATTTTCTCTCCACCTATCCTGCCTTCTATTCCCTTGCCGGTCAGAGATTGAAAGTCCTGGACCTTGCCAAGGTCAATTTCTCTTTCATTGGCTTCATTGACAATTCCGGTTGCAATTGGATGCTCCGAATTCTGTTCAAGGCCTGCCGCTGTTTTCAACACCTGAGCCTCTTCGTAGCCTTCGGCTGGTACAATATCCGTTACGCCGAACTCACCCTTTGTAAGGGTCCCGGTCTTGTCAAACACTACAGCATCAAGATTCCTGGCCCCCTCGAAGTTGGCACGGTTCCTTATTAGCAGCCCCTGCTTGGCTGAAAGGGTTGTTGAAACCGCAACCACAAGGGGTGATGCAAGCCCAAGTGCATGGGGGCATGTTATTACCATAACCGTAACCATCCGCTCAAGGGCCATGTCAAACTCATAACCAAGTGACAGCCAGACAAAGAGGGTAATAAAGCCGGCACCAAGGGCCAGGTAGAACAGCCATTTGGCAGCCCTGTTTGTAAGATCCTGGGTCTTGGACTTTGTTTCCTGGGCCTCCCGGACCATCCTGATTACCTGTGAAAGGTAGGAATCCTCCCCGGTCTTTTCAACCTGGACGGTCAGTGAGCCCTCCTTGTTTACGGATCCCCCTATCACCTCATCATCTTCTTTTTTCTCAACAGGAACAGACTCTCCGGTTAGCATTGACTCGTCAACTGCGGATTTCCCGTCCACAATCACTCCATCAACAGGTATCTTCTCGCCAGGCTTAACAAGGACACGGTCTCCGCTTTTCAGTTCAGATAATGGAACATCCTCAGCATTACCCTCATCATCCAGTCTGTGGGCCTCATTGGGCATAAGCTTAACCAGCTCCTCCAGAGCATTTGAAGCACCCATCACTGATTTCATCTCGATCCAGTGACCAAGAAGCATAATGTCAACAAGGGTTGCCAGCTCCCAGAAGAGCTGCTTGCCTTCCCAGCCAAACACCACAAGGCTGCTGTAGCCATAGGCAATGGTTATCGCCAGGGCAATCAGCATCATCATTCCGGGACTCCTGTCCTTCAGCTCATCCCTGGCCCCGGTTATAAAGGGCCATCCACCGTAGAAAAAAACCACAGTGGACAAACCAAAGAGGATGTACATATCCCCTGAGAACCTCCAGTCCACTCCAAGAAAGCCTTGAATCATGGGAGACAGGGCTAGAATGGGTATGGTCAGAACCAGGGAGATGAAAAAGCGTCTCCTAAAGTCAGCCACCATATCTCCGTGGTCATGTCCTCCATGGTCCCCGTGATCCTTGTGTTTGTCATGACTGCCATGATTGTCATGATTCTTCTGTTCTTTCATCCTTTTATCATCGTCCTTCATCAATATCACTCCTAACAAGACCTATCTCATTCAACAAGAAACTGACCCATCATGCCGACATCCTCGTGCTCCAGTATGTGGCAGTGGTACATAAACAGCCCTGGCTTTTTGAATCTTGCAATAACCCTCACAGTCTCATCGGCATCCACAACAAAGGAGTCCTTCCATCCCCTTTCAAAGATATATGGAGGATTCCCATCCCGGTCAAGGATCTGGAACTGGGTTCCGTGGGCGTGGAAGGGATGTACGCTTCCTGCCATCATGCCCATTCCGCTCTGGTTTGATACGACCCAAATCTCAGTGTCACCAAGGTTTACATATTCATCTATCCTGTCCATATCAAACTGCTTGCCATTTATGTTTACAGTGGGACCCATACCCAGAAATACAAATTCCCTGGTCCTTGTGGCATCCTCAGGCTTCAGCCATTCAATTTCAGTAAGTGATCCCGGTACTGCATAATCATTTACCCTGTTTCCATCCACAATGAATTCCATGAAGCTCCTGTCCCGATGAGAAAGGCTGATCCTTTCACCATCCTGATAGCTTGAGAAATCCATCAGGATCTCAGCCCTTTCAGATGGGCCAAGAATGAGTCTTTCAAGCTCAACAGGCTCCTCCAGAAATCCACCGTCCGTGGCAATCTGATGGAAGCTGCTGCCATCATCAAGTCTAAGGTCAAATATTGTAGCATTTGAGCCGTTAAGGATCCTGAATCTCATCAATCCTTTTTCCACATGCAGATAGGGTCCAATTTCACCATTTACAAGAATCTCATTCCCCATCAGCCCAAACATCACATCAGGACCGCCTAGAATATATTCTAAGCTTCCATCCTCACCAAACCTCTTGTCCTGGATTATCAGCGGTATGTCGTTTTTCCCGTACTCCTTTGGAATGTCCAATAAATCCGAAACCTCATCCTCTATTATAAAAAGACCCGCCAGACCCTTATATACCTGCCTTCCAGTATTGTAGTGGGGATGGGGATGGTACCAAAGTGTAGCTGCAGGCTGGTCTATCGTAAATTCAGGGCTCCAGGTCTCACCAGGATGAATTCCTGAATGAGGTCCTCCGTCGTCTTCTCCCTCAACCTCCAGGCCATGCCAGTGTATTGTGGTCAACTCGCCAGTCAAGCTGTTCTCAACATTTACAGCTACAGTCTCCCCCCTTCTGGTCCTTATGACAGGACCAAGAAAATCACCATTGTAGCCCATGGTTTCCGTCCAAACCCCGGGGAAAAACTCCCTGCTGCCATTCTGGGCTACCATGAAAAACTCAGCCCTATCAGGTGAAGGATCTGTATCCTCAAGAATCTGCGGAATGGGTAGTGTAGAATTGTTCACTGCATCAGGACTTTCACCCTCCTCTCCTGCAGGTTTCTCAATTGGTATCTCATCAACTGGTCCTGGTATTTGGGTTGGCCTGTTCATAAAAAACAGCATCCCCCAAACTACCACCACCAAGCCTGCCAAGACAACTATAATCTTTTTCAATAACCTCACCTCAAATCATAAATTTCATTAACCCCACCATCTTGTATCTATCTCCAGAATCTGGTCATGTCCTTCTTGTCTTCAATATTGTATTGGATCATCATGTCAATAAGATCAAGGTCCACCTTTTCCTTCCATTTGATCTTCATGGTCATCTTTGTCCTCTCATAGCCTGATTCTCTGATCTCCTTATCAAAAATGTCCAGGGTATGGGCTTCAGGTGAAAGAGAAATATGTCCCTTGGATATGCTAAAACCTATGATAAAGGTTCCATGGTCGCTGAACATGGGCTGATTCCACTTTATCTCCTCCTTCAGGTGAGGATACTTCTCCTTGATATGGTCAAGTATCATCTTGATCCTGTCTCTCTTGCCTGGCTCATCTATCTGATCTATGAATTCCTTGTGAGTGTCCATTAAAATCCCTCCTTAGATGCTTTTTACCCCTTGCAATATGGACTTACAACAATCCAGAGTTAAAGACATATGCTCGTATTGTTGTTTCAGACAAAGAAAAAAAGCGGGGTTACCCGCTTTGTGTGCTTACTTCTTATTCTTTTCCCTTACAAACTCAATTGCTTCCTTGCCTGTCATATGGTCAATGTCGATGGCAATAATGTGTGAAGTCTTGCAGCCCTTGATTTCCTTAATGTTGGCCTCCTCGGGAAGGTCACCGGAATACTTGTCCACCAAGGCCTTAAAGCCTTCAATCCACTCATCACCCTCAACAATCCTGGCCTTTCCAAATGCAATCACACTTCTGAAATATGTAGTGTACTCCTCGCTTACAATTGTGTCCTCATCCACCACAGCAAAGGAAACCTTGGGATCTTTTGTTATGGCATCCACCTTGTGCCCTGATTTTGCCGAATGGAAATATAACTTGTCATTGTAATATACATAGCTTACTGGGACTGCATAGGGATAATCCCCATCACCATGACATGCAAGTACTCCGTTTGTCCCCCTGTCAAATACCGCCGCCACATCCTCCTGGCTCAGCAACTGATTTTTCCTTCTCATTTCCCTGAACATAAAATACCTCCCCTGATTGGCTAAAGCTTACACATAAGCCTATAGTAATATTTTATTCCTCTTACTTCCTAAATTCCAAAATCATATCATACCAGGTGGCTCCGCCGTGTTGGGAATCAGATACTCCAAGATTTTCGAATCCGAATTTTTCATAGTATTTGATCAGCTTATCCTTGCAAGTAAGAATGACACCTTTTCTTCCTGACTTTTTAGATTCCTCAATCATATGCTCCATAAGCATTGCAGCAATCCCCTGTCTCTGATACTCAGGTATTACATCAAGTCCAAATATCGCCTGGTAATCTCCCTGTGGATTGTGCAGGTTGGAATCACTGAACATCTCACCCCTGATTGTTCTTTCATCGGTTACACAACCATTTACAAAGCCTATGATCCTATTGTCAGCTTCAGCAGCGAAAAAGCTGTCAGGGAAGGTCCTAATCCTGTTTTCAAGTGACTCCCTTGTTGCCGCCTCTGCCTGAGGAAAGCACTCAGCCTCAACCGAAACCACCTCTTCAAGATCCTCTTCTGTCACTTTTCTGATTCTTACATCCATTTCCTCCACTTCCTTTCAACTGGGCTGATACCCCTCTACACAAAACCCACCACAAGGGTGGTGAGTTATTGTTTATACTATCCTTTTCTGAATCCTTCTGATATCAACCTCGTGTTTGCCTAATATTTCCTTGAAAACCTGGTTTTCCTCTATAATGATGTCTAGCTTCTTACTGGTATCTTCCTTGAATTCAGTAAGTATTGCCGTCTGCTCTACCACTGCATCCAATTTTCTTTCAAAGCTTACCATTCTGTCTTCAAAGCTTACCATTCTGTCTTCAAAGCTTCCCATTCTGTTTTCAAAGCTTCCCATTCTGTCTTCAAGGCTTCCCATTCTGTTTTCAAGGCTTCCCATTCTATCTTCAAAGCTTCCCATTCTGTCTTCAAGCTTGCCTTGACCCGCTTTAAGATCCTTCAATTCCTCCAGCACTATCCTTTGAAATTCTTCATTGGTCATATGGCCACCTCCACGATTTCATCCGTATGGATATTATACCACAAATTCCATGCGGAATTATTACTTAAATCTTATCATATTTAAATAACGCGTACAAGTGTTCGATTTATTTTTCTTAATATTTTCCACTTATATTTTCAAATTTTCCCACATGACAAATCTTATTACCCAGAGTTTGACTATTCGAATCCGACTCCTGACTGTGTTCCGGGTTAATTGTTCTATCTATACTTATCCTCAATCACCTCATAGTTATGATGGTTTATCATGTCCCACTGGGTCTTTTTCCATTTCACAGCCTTAATCATATGGTTTATCCAATCAGGGTCATACTCCCTGTAGTTTTGTTGCTTTGCCCACTCTCTTGCCTTATTGTGATGCTTGCTGTCTGGATTCTTGTACTCCTTGAGAAACTCCACAAATCCAGCCACTCCTCCCACATCCTCAGGGGGAGCATCTCCCTCACCATCCAGAAGGGTCGGGTAACCAAAATAGTAGTCATTTACAACATCCTCAAGGGTGATCAGAATATTCCATCCATCTCCGAAGTCATAGGTGTACTCTAGGCTTCCATATTCCTCTAAAAACCTGTCGATTTTGATCCCTGAAGGTTTTCTCACCTGGATGCCCAGGGCCTTGATCCTGTTTCTCTCAAATTCAGAATACTGGGATTTGGACTTCTTCAATTTGTTCATATACTTCTTCTTGTTCCTCTCAAAATCCTTGTGCTGCTCATATGAATCTTCGTCATTGGTAACCCTGATCCTGTCCTTTTCCAGTACAAACTCATAGAGATGGTAGTCAGTACCAAGTATGCTTTTGAAATTGGTTGCAAACTGTATGGCCTCGTGCAGCCTTCTAAAGGTGCACCCATCAGGAATGACAAGCCTTCTCCACACCCTCGGTGACAGGTCGGTAAATTCGATTGTAATGATATATCCCTTCATATCTTCTCCCCCTGTAGGTTTAATATATTATCTCAAGAGAATCCAATTTTCATTTAAAACACATCCTCACAAAATAGCCTCCTGTTCAAGCTTCACATTGTTCTCCAACATATATTCAACGGTCTCTCTAAATTGTCCATCAAGTAATTTCTTAAGTCTTTTTCTATCGTTTTCAGAAAGTGGTTTTCCATTGTCCTCATATTTTTTCAAAGTGTCCTTATCCATTTTATATGGCATAAATTCGATTCCTGTAGTTCTGTTTAAATGCTCCAATATAAGAAACCCTCCAGCATCAATATCGCCAAAGTGAAAGAAACTTGTTTCTTTGTTCTGGTCATGAAGCATTCTGATAAAATTTCTTCTCACTCTGTTATGGAACCCACCCAAGTATATTACAAAATATCCCTTTTCATTGAATCTATGGAAGGAAGTAAGGTTCTCGACCGTCATAACTTTTCCCTCAAAAACCTGAACAGCTTCAATGTCATCTATCATACTTGACGAGATGGCGATATCCGAATCCAACTTGCTTAAGTCAATTTTCTGACCAGACAGACAAATTTCCCCGGCACCTTTGAAATTAACATATGTAGGTGTTCTGAACAGATTGAAATTACCTAATATTTCTTCCTTCTCGGGGTAATCTCCGTAATCGTAAAGAAGACTTTCTACCTTTCCCTGAATATGCCCAAATGCCTTTGAATCGTTATATAGCTGCACTGAAAACTCCCTTATGAATTGCTCCTCTTGCAGATTTCCTAGCTCTTTAACAGCAACAAGCACTCTTTCAAATTCATCGAAGTCACCTGAAAAGAACCTTACGCCCCTGTTCTCTCTTATCCTTTGAAGCTGGTCCTTCAGGTAACTATCTAAAACCTCACTATTTCTGCAATATTTTCTGATTAATCTTTCCAGTCTATCGTTTATTTGGTTCTTTGGGATCCTCTTGATGTACCTATAGACTTCATCAAGAGCTTCGGTATTTAGATAAACCTCGCTGATTACTCCTCCACCTGATTTTTTTGTCTTTACAAGTCCTTTCCTGGCCAGTACTTCCACCTCTTCATTTATATCTCTGAAAAGATCGTAGTTTGAATGGTCCTCATACTTTGGAAACAGGGTTGATATCCTAACCTTGAATTTTTGATTCACCTTATTTGTTCCCTCAAAGCTCTTGCTGCTTTCATACTTGTCCAAAAGCTCATTTAGGATTTTCTTTTCATATTTGCCCATCATAGGTCATACACCTCAACAATTGCATTGTTACCTTCCCTTATGGCCAAGAGAACGGTATCGACCTTTTCTCCGATGATTTCCATCTTCCCTGGTGGTGTAGCCAATATGATCTGGAAATTTTGGCTGTTGAAAAAGTCCATCATTGCAGCTATCCTATTGTCGTCCATCTTGTCAAAAGCCTCATCCAGCATGATTATCCTGATCGTGTTCCCTGCCCTATACAGCTGTACAAATGACGCCGCTATTGCAACATAGTAGGGCGTTTGGGTCTCACCACCGCTCTTTTCGCCATAGATATTTGAGAACCTCTGGCTGCTCCCATCCATTTTCTCAACGATTATGTCATAATCCAGATAGCTTCTGTAATCTGTATATTCCAAAATCACCTTGTCTCCCAAGTCGTCGTATGCAGTCAGTTTTTCAAAGAGGTCGTTTATTTCCTCCTGATACTGACTTTCAAAACTATAACGGAACATCTGGCTGCCTCCAGTGTTCTGGTCGGACATGATCATCTGGTAAAGCTTCTCCTTCTTCTTGTTGTTTGTAATCTCGAACCTGTAGCTGTCCTCCCCGTAGTAGATTCCCCTAAGGGCCTTGTTTAGCTGCTTGAACTCAAGTCTGGCACTTTCAATATTCTCCTTTAACCTGGCCAGGAAGGATTCCTTGAACTCCAGCTCGCAGTTATCCTTTGCCTTGGCCAGCTGGTCCTCGTACTTCACAATTTCAGATGAGACCTGCTTATGGTGTTCCCTTACATACTCCTCCATTGCCTCCCGTCCGGTTCCAAAATCACAATCATAAAGGCTACAATATCCCCTCTGTTGGTCCTTAAGAATGTCAGTGAGTTTGACCACCGTGTTCTCAAGACCTAACGTGTGAGGTGAAAAGTTTGTGATTATGGTCTCTGGCGACTTGGATCTTGACTGGTCCTCATACTTTCTAATTCCTTCTTCAAAGGCATCCGATTCAGTCTCTCTGAGATTATTGAGAACTCCCTCCCTTTCCTTATATTCTCTTTCTATTTCAGCAGTCTTGCTTCTGTTGGTCTCCATATCCTTCTCTAAAGCCGTACACTGGGCTACGTACTCCCTACTTTCCCTAAGAAGTCTTTCTACCTTTTCTCTACACTGGGAAATCTCACCCTTAATCTCCAGGTATGTTGGATTGCTTTTTGCCTTTTCCAGCTCATTTCTTTTTATGAACAAATTTTCTTCTATTCTCGAAATCTCATCAGGTATTGGCAGGTTATCCTTGACTGTTTCCATGTGGCAGGAATCAAGGGCATCGAGGATGGTTTCAAATCTTTCAACATCCTTTCTCAATATGCCCAGTTCCTTGACTGTCTCCTCAAGCTCAGCCTCCCTGATTTCAAGCTGCTTTTTGTAAGCGATTGCGCCTATGAATGGAGGGTTGTAGATCTTCTCGTCAATCTTCCTGGCAGCATAGTTCTGATACAGCATGCAACCTTCAGTTATTGCAACCTTATGTTTCTTCAAATCCTCAAGCCTGGGACACCTGGTAACCCTGTTAAGGAGGTAATATGCATATGACCTTGCATACCTGTTGTTACTTGCTACAAAGTAGGCCAAGGATGATCTCTCTGCCTCAAGCTCCAGGTTCAGTTTGTCGGTGTTTATCAGACCTACGGAATGGATCCTTTCCTTAACTCTGTTATATGTATCCAGGGCCACCTGGTAATACCTGGGATCTACCAGCAGGTAAAACCTCTGTGTGTTCAAGTAGCCCTCTATGGCATTTTGCCAGGAAGGATCGGTGATTTCAAGAAGTTCTGAGAAAATCCATACATTTGCTCTTATTCCACGCTTTTTGAACTCTGACAGTATTTCCTCCCTTAGATTAACGGTGTTCTGTGGATAGGTCAACTTCTTGTTCTGAAGGTCCCTTATCTCATCCTGAAGCTTTCTCCTTGTGTGCTCCAGCTGGCTTATCCTTTGCCTTGAACCGTAAAGCCTGTCGTTGTATTGACTCTTGTTGACCCGGACAATTCCCTCCATCTCATATGCCCTTTCAAGCTTTTCATCCAGGGGAAACTTGCTGTTCCCCATATCATCAATCTGCTTCCTGGTTATGGTTGAAATCCCTTCTCTGAAAAGTAGTTCAAATGCTTTCTGGCATTTCTGTAACATGGCAGAAAGCCTTCCCAGTTTTTCAGCCAGATGTTCCTTCTCCTTCTCCATGGACCCTATCTGGTTCTCAATACCCTGAATCAGTCTTGTGACCTCGTTGCTCTGGAGAGCAGCCTCAAGTCCAATGAGTCTGTTGTTCTCTCTTTCGTATGCCTCCTCGGTCTCTCTTCTTCTTGTAAAAACATTGGCTAGTTTCCCCTTTATCACATAGGTATCCCTCTCCAGTCTATCCATCTGATTCTTGAGTTTCTCAAGTTCTGCTTTCTTTAGAAGGATTTCATTGACCTTTCTGTCCTTCTCCTTTGACTGGATCTCAGCTTCCTTTTGGAGAATACCCTCTAGTGATTCTATCTTGCTCCTAGTCTTTGCCATAAGCTCCTCAAATTCCTTAAGATGGCGGATGTTCTCCCTGAGGGAATGTACTTCAATCCTTTTTTCCGAAAGGATGAACTTGTTGATGAAATCCTTCACATTGTCCATGGGCTTAAAGGCCAGTGACTTTGGTATCATGTCAAAGAATCTGTCTTCAAGGTTCCCAAGCCTTCTTCCAAATCTTTGTTTTGCTTCTCCCATCTGACCGATAAGCACGATTTTTCTGTCCTTACGCCTAAACTCATCCTTCATTGATGGTCTTCCGCCGGTTATGAAGCTTATCTCATCCAGCCTGCACTCCTCCACGAACCACTTTGTACTAAGCCTTGCGTCCTCATCAGGTGACTCCATCATTGCCCCCATTGTAAAGTATGACGATTTTGTCTCTTCAAAAAACTCCAGGGCGACGTAGGATATTACGGTCCCTTTCCTCAGGAATGCATTTTCCTCATCCCCTGTCTTGCATCTGACATAACCCCTCAAATCCCTTTTGCTCTTCTCATTGGCAGCTGTATTGAACTTCCTGGTATTGGTTGTCAGAACCAGTTGAATGGCATCAAGCACGGTTGATTTTCCGGATGTGTTCTCTCCAGAAATGAGGAAGGATCCATCAACTTCAATGGTTTCATTTATGAAATAATGCCAATTAATCAGCCTGATCCTGGTCAATCTCTTCATCCTCAACACCTCCACCTGCAAATTTTTCAAGTCTCTCTGATATCTCCTCTGCCAGCTTGTTTATATTCTCACCAGGTGCTGCAAAGAGTACCGATGGATAGATTACTATCCTTGCATCGGAAAGAGTCACATCAGTATCAATGTTGGATACGATATTGAATCTTTTAAAAAGCCTGATCACTTCCCTAAATGTGGTCTTGTCCATGGTGGGCTTGGATTCTATCCTAAGCATTCCATACTTATCATGGATATCCTCTGAAAACACCATTATATCCTCATTTGCACTTAATTCCCTTCTTTTTTCTATGTAAAGAAGCCTCAAAATCAGGAGGACTATGGTCTCAATCTTCTTCAAGCGAAACCTTCCCGTACCATTGTAGTTAACAAGTCCAGCAACATCGCTATTTTCATTGATTTTTAATTCATAACCCAGAAGATCAAAGTACTCCTGGAATTTTTCCCTATGCTGCAGAATGAAAATATAGTCATTTCTGGTATCTTCCTTCTTCTTCAGCACAAAGCAATGGTTGAGAAGCTTGTTCGCAGCGCTTCTGAATCTTTCCTTCTGGGTTGAGCTTTCACTGAATATTTCCATCCCCATCCCGCCTTTCTATCTCAAAATCCTCAAACCTAAAACCTTTTGATTCAATTATACTTCCATTTCTCTTTACCCTATAGCTGGACAGGTGATGCCTTCCATAGAGGCTTATGAATATGACCCTTATAAGGTCCCTCTTTGTTGCCAGTGGCAGGGTAGATGCAAGGATTGTCTCCCTGTCTCCCAGACTCTCCATCACAAAAGAGTTGACGTTTTTTCTTGAAAACCTGTTTCGGTGCTTTTCCCTGAGGGCCATCTTTCTTACCAGTCTTTCCTCATCACTTAATCCAATTGACTTGTCCAGCAGCTGGGGTAGCTGGTTCTTCCTTGTGATGGGCATGACATATAATGACTCCCCATCTAGAAAACCCTGTGGGAATATTTCAAATATCTTTAGAAAATCATCCTCTGTATCATCATTTAGGCCAGTCTCACCCTCCCTGTTAAGCTCATCCGCCATAAGGGCAAGAATCTGGAATATCTTACCGTCCGTATTCCCAGAATCATTCAAGAGAAACTTTGCCCTGGCAACAGAGCTTGAAAGGTATTTCGTATGCTTATCATCAATTTCCCTTGCAATATCATCGTAGCTGTTAAAGGAGGAGATCGTCCTTAGGATTCTGCTCCTAAGTTCCTCCCTGGCAAGTTGCCTGCTTTCCACCTGCTCAAGTTCCATAAATCCGTCCACTGTTCTCTCAAATACGTTTTTATCATCCATAATATATCTTAGTCTTTCCACAATCTCCAGCCTGTAGTGGGAAATATTCTCACTGGTCTTCATGCGGTGGTAGCTTTTCGATCCTATCTCTATGTTGTAGTCGAAGAAATCCCTTACAATCTCTGCTGCTGTCTTATCCCTGGTTATACTGTCTATCCTGTTCTTGATGGAGGTATTGAGCTTTTTAAGACCAACCATGACATACTCCGTATTTTCGATGACCTTCTTTATTACGTTCTCATAGGGTCTTCCATATCCCTCCAGGTTCATAAGGATACCATAGATTGAAGATATCTCACTTTGGTATTCCATCTCCTCATTTCTATCAACCTTGATAAGTGCTTCGATGATTGTTGCAGCATAGTCATGGAGATTGACCTTCACATTGTAGCTGGCATCGTGTTCAAACTCAATCCAACCACAGTTTTTCAGATGTCTAAGAACGGAAGTTGCCTTGGATCTCGAATCCGTAACAGATACTTCCTCCTCGTCAAAGACCATTTCATCAGGATGCCTTTCATCAAAGTATTGCTCAAGCTTTCCAATCAGGACCTCCCTTTCCACGCCAAAGGAGAACTCGGTTCTGTAGGTATCATATATTATCTCCATGCAATCCACATAGGTTTCTTTATATTTACTTGTTAGTGGCTTGAAAAAATCATCCGAAAGAATGTTGAACAACTTCATATGAAAACTCCTTTAGATCAACCATTTGCAAGACTAATGACCCTTGCCATCCATTTAATTCTACCACTAATTCATAAAGAATAGAAAGTAAAATACCAAACATTATTTTCTGTACGAAAAATGCAGCCCTCAGTGGGGCTGCATTTACATTATAAACTTATCCTCCTCCAACAGGTGGAAAAAACAAGACACTATCGCCATCATTTAGTTTGGTGTCAAAACCCTCCCTTGCAAATATATTGACACCATTAACCATTATGACCAATCCTTCTTTTAGTCTATGCTGTCCGCTCATTGTGATGTTTGTAAACTCCTTGCCGAACATGTCTCCAAGTTCCTTGATCATGCTTCCAACAGTGCTGTCCTTAGGCAGCTCTATCACCTGTGATTTTTTTCCTCCAAACAGCTTCTCCATTCCCATAAATGTGTTCAGGGTTATGCTAATCATATTATCCCAGCTTAATATTCAGTTCCTGAAGCTTCTCTTTGGTTGGTACTCCCTCTTTTGTCCAACCTCGAACCTCATAGTACTCATCCAGCATGGCATCCAGATCTTCCTGAGGAATATGCTGACCCTTTGAATCCCCAGCCTTTATGGGCTCCGTCATGATTCTTTTTGGGAAAGTATCATCTTTTCTTGTCATTCCGGCGGAAATGTTAAAGAGCCTTGCAAGGTTGTTCACTCGCTCCCCAACCCTTTCCACCTCTTCCGGAGTCAGGCTTAGACCTGAAGCGGCATTTACCATGTTTGCAGTATTCTCCAGAGCCGTCCCTGGAAGTGCCATGTCAAATAGGAATGCACACATAGTTGGGCAATCGCAGGTTGCTGTTCTAACATCCTGGTCCCACTTGGTCAGTTTTCCCTTGCCTTCAATTGCAAATCTGTCCACCGCATAGGGCACCGGGATGGAAAAGATCTCCTGGAATGCATATCCCCTGTTGTGGTCTGCACCGGTGTAGCTTGTGGCGTAGTTCAACCCATGGGCTTTGGCTCCCCTAGGGTCATATGCAGGGAACTCAAGTCCCTTGACATGCATGGCGTAATCTTCACTTGCCTTGCCTAACTTCTCAGATAACACCCTTGAACCATCAGCCAGCAGCTCTCCCAAGCCCTCTTTCTTATATGCAATTTCAGTTATCGCATCGTACATGGCTTCATGGTTGCCAAACTTAAGGTCAAATCCGCTTAAATCATCCTTGGATAGTAGTCCTTTCTCATAAAGCTCCATGGCAAATCCAATTGTCACACCGGTTGACATTGTGTCCAGCCCCAACCTATCACACAGGTTGTCAGCTGCGATTATGCTGTCAAGGTCCCTTACGCCGGTCTGGCCCCCAAAGCTGTAGTATGTCTCATACTCAGGGTCTGATAGAGCCCCGATGTACTTGCTGCTGCCCCTTACAAGCTTCAGCTGGCTGCACCCTACAGGGCATCCATAGCAGGGTTCACTTGCAATGCTTGCCTCGATGCTTTTTTCCGCTCCAATATCAGGAGTATAATCCTTCTCCCCTGTGGTCATGAAGTTTTCCGACGGAAACATTCCCAGGGCATTTATTGCATCAACCATCATGGGAGTACCGATTTTGGAGAAGCTTGGATAGAGAACAGGACTCTCCTTCATGTGTTTTAGCATGGCGCTTCTGGCTTCTTTGAAGGCGTTCTCATCTGCAATCTGGACAGTTCCAGTGCCCCTGACAGCAATTGCCTTAAGGTTCTTTGAACCCATTACAGCTCCTACTCCCTTTCTGCCAAAAGCTCTCCTTTCATTGATTATACAGGCCATCTTGGAAAGATTCTCCCCTGCAGGCCCAATACAGGCAATTCTAAGCTGCTGATCATTAAGGTCATGCTTAAGAAAAGACTGGGTGTCAAAGGTCTCCATTCCCCATATCTTATCCGCCTTTCTTATTTTTACCTGGTCGTCCTTGATGTGTATGTAAACAGGCTCCTCAGACTTCCCCTCAACAATAAGTGCGTCATATCCGGCAAATTTAAGCTCCACTGGAAAATGACCACCTGATGTTGCCATGCCAACAGCTCCAGTAAGGGGCGATTTGGTCACAACAGACATCCTGCTGGCGCAGGGGCTGCTAGTCCCGCTCAACGGACCTGGCGCAAATATCATCTTATTGTCTTCACCAAATGGGTCAGCATCACCAGGAACCTCATCGTAGAGATACTTAAGACCGAAGCCCGCGCCACCAATGTAGTCCCTTGCCATCTCCTCCTTGAGCTCCTCTTTGGTAATCTCACCAGTTGTCAGATTGACCCTTAACACTTTTCCTTGATATCCACCTTTTAACATAGTTATCCTCCTTCCATAAATTCTCTAATCCATAACCAATACAGGCTTGATCGTCAATCCCTTGTGGGAATCCTCAAAGGCCTGATTTATATCCTCAAACTTATACTTCTTAACAAGCTTGTCAATTGGGAATTTTCCTTCCTTATAGTACTTGATCAGCTCCGGTATAAAAATTTGAGGTATGGAATTTCCTTCAATAAAACCCTTCATGGTTTTTCCTTCAGCCATCAAGGCATTTTGGATGTTTAAGGTAACATCACCGGTAGCCCCCACAATCGCACAGGTTCCCAATACCTTAAGTGCATACATGGCTTGGTTTACAATTTTGGGAACTGCGGTTGTCTCTACGGTATAATCAGCACCACCATTTGTTATTTTCTTTATTTCCTCAACCACGTCATCTACTTCCTTGTAGTTAATCAAATCTGTAGCACCGAAGCCTTTTGCCATTTCCAGTTTTTCATTGCTACCGCTTACCACAAGTATCCTTTCACAACCAGCAATCTTTGTCCCCATGACAGCTGTCAATCCAACAGATCCCATGCCAAACACCACCAGGGATGAGCCAACTTGAGGCTTCAATCCATTGAGGACTGTCCCTGCCCCAGTTTGAAACCCACATCCCAAGGGTCCAACTACCCCAAGGTCAACGTCTTTATCGACTACAACAACATTTCTTTCATTTACTGTTGCATATGTAGCAAAAGATGATTGTCCGAAAAATGTTGATACCTCATTACCGTCTTGAGACAGCCTCTTGGTTCCATCATTCATTATTCCACCAAAGTTCAGATCATTAAACTCCTTGCACACATATGGCTTCCCCGTCAGACAGTTATGGCATCTACCGCAGGAACTGAAGGATAGAACCACATGGTCGCCTTTGTTCACTCCCTTTACACCTTTCCCCACCTCTTCCACTATTCCAGAGCCTTCATGTCCCAGGACAGCTGGTAGAGGAACTGGTATCAATTGGTCTCTTGAAACTGCATCAGTATGGCATACTCCGCAAGAAACGATTTTCACAAGGACCTCATCATATTTTGGACCATCCAATTGAACATCTTCGATCTTAAACTCTCTTCCCTTACTGTGGGTCACTGCTGCTTTGATTAGCATTTCTTACTCTCTCCTCCAAATATTCAAAAATTTCCAACTACTTCTACTTCAATCTTATATTACTTTAAATCAACATGGAAACATCACTTATTTGTAAACCCAACAACTAAGAGTTGTAGTACTGTCCATTGAACTGTATAATATTGTAAAGAAGGAGATGACCTGAATGGATATAAATAAGCTTAGATATTTTTTGAAAATCTGTGAAGAGACCAATATTTCAAAAGCCGCTTCTGGATTGTTCATCAGCCAGCAGGGCTTGAGCAAATCAATCATCAGCCTTGAAAATGAATTGAAGGTCCCTCTTTTCTACAGGACAGCCGAGGGTATGATTCTGACCAAATACGGGTCAGCTATTAAGGAGTACGCTGAGGAGATTGTCTCCAATGAAGCCAAAATCCTGGAGACCATAGATGGGTTGAAAAATCCTGAAAAGCAGCCCTTGAAGGTTTTTTTCGCCCTTGGGGTGCTGAACTCCTTACCTGTGGACTTTATAGACCAGTTCACCTACAACCACCCGGATATAGATTTTAGTTACATGGAGTACCCTGATAACATGTGCCACCAGGCAGTCCTTGACAACGAGGATTGCTTGGGTATAGTGCTCGGGCCCACTGATGATTCAACGTTTAGCTGTGAACTACTGAAACGCCATACGCCCCATGCAATCGTAAATAATACCCATCCTCTTGCAAGTAGGGATTCCCTGAGTCTTGAGGATCTGCATCAGGAGAATGTGATCACTATAAACGAGGATTTCCAAATGTATCACAACTTCCTGCAGGCATGCAGGACAAAGGGTGTCAGTCCAAATATCGTCCATACAACAGGCGAAATCTTCGTCACCTACAAAATGAGTAGTCTGGACAGGGGCATTGGCATATCCGTTGACTTTGTATCTGAAGATCTTAGTTTTTCAAATGTGAAATCAATACCTATTATCTGTGATATTTTCACCTGGGATGTGACGGTCATTGCCAAGAAAGACAAAGCCCTTGGTTGGGCAGGAGAAAACTTTGTGAAGTATTTGAAGAGTTACTACAACTCAACTGAATAATACAAAGTAATATTTCCCTTGCTTTTCCCATATTGAAAGATGCAGCCATTGCCTGGCTGCATCTTTTAAATAGTATCCTCATATTATTGCCACTTTCCTCTTCCTGAGAACACCCTACTTATCAAGTGGGATATTCAGATTGAAACAGAACATATTCTCCGGGTCATACCTTCTCTTTAGACCCACCAGCTTCTCAAATGCCTCCTGCGAAAAGGCATCCCTGGTTCTGTTCCACTTCTCGCTTCCAACAAGGAAGTTCAGATAAACACCCTCTTTAGAAGAGGCCTTCAGCTCATCCCTGAAGCCTTCAATTATTTCACCTAGAGCCAACTTCATCTCTTCAGATGGAATCAAGCCCAATAGCTTCAGTATATACTTTGCATCACGCTGGCTGTATGCATTGGAGCTTCTATCCACCCTCTCCACAGCACCTCCTGCATGGTATATCTCACCAAACAAAAGTGGAATAGGCTCATTCTGTGGAAATCCTCTCCTTATCATGGTGTCAAACACATCATCATTCAGCTCAGTCAGTATAATGTTTGTAACTGATGCAGGGATTGGATCCTTTGGATCGTTGCTGATGGTATCTGAATCCCTAAAGGGTATGACTCCAAAGAGATTTGCCATAGGTTCCTTCCACTGGGTCCATGACCTGATGGCTTCCTCCCCCTTTTCCTCAGGACCGTCATAGCATCCACGGACTATTACCACAGACATACCCTGCAGGAATTCCGGTACTATTGGCAATGGAGGGAAGTTGGCAACTGCAATGGATGTGGACCAATCATCCTCAATGTCCTCTATCCATTCCCTGTATCTTGAAAACACTTCCTTGGCAGCTTCGCGGGGGTAGATAAGGTTTCCGGCATAGACATCCTTAACAGGAACCAGCCTTATTTCCATGGCTGTAACAACTCCAAGGGCAGGTCCTGATCCACAAAGCCCCCAGAAAAGATCCTGGTTTTCATCCTTACTTGCCTTCAGTATCTCCCCTGTGCCTGTCACAACATCAAGGGAGATGACATTATCAACTGAAAGTCCATACTTTCGTGACAACCATCCCATTCCTCCACCAACTGTATATCCCACGGCACCAACATCCGATGAAGATCCCATAAGCGGTGCCAAACCTTCATCCTGTGCCTTTTGGAGAACATCAATCCACTGGGCTCCCGCTTCCACCCGTGCTGTCTTATTGACAGGATCCACCTCTACCTTCTTCATGGAGGACACCACAATGAGCAAACCGTCATCCGCAGGTATTGCTGCACCATGACCGGTGCTCTTGACAGCGACCTTAAGTCCATGGTCCTTTGCGAACCTGACCGCCTCTGCAATATCCGAGGCGTTCCGGGCAACAACTATCACCTGGGGTTTCTGGACCACAGAAAGCTCCCAGTTCGACCTGGCAGCATCATATTCCTCACTTTCGGAGGTTAGGACGCTTCCACCTATCCTTGAAGTCAGCTCTTCCAAATCCTTGACTGTCACCTTCACTTAAATCACCCCTATAATTAATTATTTAACAAAAGACCCCTTACAAGAGTAAGGAGTCTTTTATGTAGAGTATGATTAAATAAATTTAGATTTGCCTATCATCATCGCTTTATTCATATACCCTTTTAAAGTATTGCATAAACAAACTTTAATCATCCTGTTGTTATCTTTTACTTGGGCCTCCAGATCAGGTTTCTACTCCATTTCCTGATGGCTGAGCATCTCAATAAAGCTCTCAACCAGCTTGGGATTTAGTCCGGTTCCAGCGTCGTGACGTAATATTCCAAGGATCTGATCATGGTCAAGACGGGTTCGGTATGGTCTGTTGCTTCTAAGTGCATCATATATATCCGCAATGCTTATCATCTGACTGACAAAATGTGGTTTCCAGGTATCCGTTATGTTAGGGTATCCACCTCCATTGTATTTGATGTGGTGTTCCAATGCAGCTAAGATTGATATCCTTGGTATTCCCTTCTGATTGCACAGATACATGACCCCCTTTAAGGTATGGGATTTTATTATTTCAAACTCATCCGGTGTCAAGGGTCCTGTCTTATTGAGTATCTTCTTTGAAACCAGCATTTTTCCAACATCATGCATCAAGGCTGCATAGATGATATCCAACAGCTCCGATCCGGCTATGCCTATGTGCTTGGCAAGGGACATGGCGAGAAGTGCTACGTTTATTGTGTGCACATAGGTGTACTCATCCTCACTCTTGACTTCAGCCAGATATTTCAATGGGCTGGCTGAATATCTGAAAGTATCAACCAAATCTACGGACAGGTTTTTTACCGTATTGAAGTTGAAGGACTTTTGAAAATCAAGATTTTGCAGCATCCAGATGAAGTCCTGGGATGAATCCAGGTCCACAATGGAATCGACCTTCTTGTGGTTGTCAGCTATTTCCTCTTCAGAGATCCTGCCCAGCAATATATGTGCATAATCAGAAGGCCCCAAATTGTCTCCACCCGTTCCAAAGGTATCTGAGAGAAAAGCAGACAGCTCTTCCGCTTCCAAGCCTTTCAAAAATACAATCTGGTCAATATTGACCTCTCTCAAGACCCGAACCATGGCCTCCGATACCCTTCCATTTCCAACTACCGGCTTTTGATCAACCAGCATGTTTTCATTGAATACTCCAACAATGAGTCTGTCCTCGGCTCCAAGAACCTGGTTAATCCTATCCATCAGCTGTACTACAGACGATCTTGCTTGAGGATGATTGTGAGAGTATAGCCTTATGGAATTGATTGCACCCAACAGATCAGGCAAAATATGGTCTTTTCTATCTAGGCTTGTATTCATGGCTGACTCCTTTTAGATGCTTTCTGATTCTCCTAAGGTTTTTCGGCGATAGGGTGATTCTCTTTCTCATCAGTTTCTTTTCCATATCCTCATAAGCCATGTAATCTATGGAAGATACGGTATCGATTGTCTTCACTATGAACTTGAACATGGTATCATCAATGTAGAAGGTCCTGATCCTGTTTAAAAGAGTACCGATAAGCTCCGTAATCTTGAACTCCCTAATCAAATCAAGCAGGCCAAATATCATGTCACTTTCACCATTTTGAATGGTCCTAGCAATGTCATCCCTGATGCCCTCATCATTCTGGGTCAGCAGGATTCTGATAGCCAGCAGCTTGGCATCTGCCGAATCAAGGGCATGCAGCCTTGATGTCAGCTCCTTTGGTATTGAGCCTGAATGCCCCTTGATTATTGGCATACACCTTGATATTCCAATTGTAGGGTCCTCTACAAGCCTCCTGACAGCATGAATGGCTGCAGTCTCCTGAAAGGACTGGATCAGGCTGAGAATACCTCTTCTTGTAGAAAGATTCTCTTCCTTTATGTAATCATCCATCAGCCAGTATAGGTTCTTATGACCACTAACCCGTATTACAACCTCCAAATGATTGTCCCTGTATGAGTTGCTGCCCCTTATTGCTTCCGACATTCTCAGAACCGTTGAATCCTGCTGAATATATGAACATACCAACTGGTCATCTGTCAATGACTGGATGAATTGCCAGTCATTATCATCAATAAACTGGTCGAGATAACTATGTATGCTGTCTACAAAGCACATATGCATTTCACTGTCCAATTTGGCCTTTGTCAGCTGAATAAGTGCCGTTACTATTGTCCTGTTGATAAGGGTCTTGTCAAACATATCAATTTCGGTGATGGTTTCCATGGATTGACCATCATATGCCAAGAGACTCCTCAGATGCTGTCTGTAATCTTCTGTAACATACAGCTCGTATGCTTCCCTCTCAACCAGCTTGTTGACCTGGTCATGGCTTATTCCATCAACGGGTTCCCCCAAGCTGTCATGCCCTGCCAGCTTTCTGGCTGCATCCATTGCAACAAGCAGGTCAATCAATGAAGGAGATATGGAATTTTCCTTGGCCTTTACCCTTGCAATCATCTCAGAAATTACTTCATCCGACAGTCCCTGAATAAAATCCGGAACATCGGTCTGGGACATTTTGGAAAGCTCGTCAAGGGCAATGTCTATCAGTTCATCTGTATCGCAGCTATCAATATTTGGATTAAGGGGCTTCAAAGACTCATAAAGCTGAATTTTGATCTGATCTACATCCCCGGGCTGGTCCTGGACTTCATTTAGGTTCCCATAACTCAGTCTCCCATAGTCAATCTCCTCAACCTGGATTGAATCAATATTATGAATGGCATACTGGATATCAGTATGATACAACAGTTTGCTGCTGTTTGGGATGGAATTCAGGAGATATAGGAAATCCATAATGGCCGAGAATCCCACCCCTTCATGGAAAGTTACTGAGTTGATGCCACGACCACTAAACAAATGTGTAAGGTAACCTACTTTTAAGTTGTCCACACTAAATTCCACATCATTAATGATCATGCTAAATCCAGTATCCACTATCCTGATACTAGGTGTGCTACCATGTAATTCACCAATTGTTCTGAGAAGGTCCAAGGCAGCCTGGTTGACGAAATCATGACCACGTGAATACAATAGATACTTTTTTTCCAGTATCACCAGTTCATTTAAAAACTCTTCGTATTTGGCCATCAAAACAATCCACCCCATTTTTCTGAAGCAAACCAGCTATGTGAGGGATGTGCAAATTCCATTTGTACCCATCCCTACAAATCCATATGCTTTCCCCTTAATTTTAACATTTTAGCCGAGTAATGCAAAGAAAAGTGTTCTGTTTTTAACACTTTTCTTTAGTCCTGCACATGGAAGTTTGGTTCTGCTTGAAATTATAGAAGTCAGAACACATGATGAATATATTTAATTAAATACTATGAAAGGCAGAGACTAAAGATGTCATTCTTGTGTTTCCTTATATTTTTTGTATCGATATCTTCTCCGATTTGTTTTCGATCTTTCATATCCAGCCATGCTTTAATCTTAAACAGGATTACTATTTCGATTTCAATTAGTGAATAACCATCCACAATCTGTTTTCCCTTTACTAATAAATCGTAATATTCGTCGTTTAATAGAATTGCAGAGAGACTTACGATGCTCTCATCAATGTGAAATGGAGTCAGCCCCCAATCGAAACTATGTCTAAAATTATTAGGAAGCCTACTGAAGAGCTCAATCATTTTGGGAAAGGATGAATCTTTTGGTTCAGTAAAACGATAGAATTGATTTTTGCCCGTTCCCTTCTCACGATACTCATATCCTCCATCTTCTATGAATTGCCAGAAGGTTTCTCCAAATGATGGATCTAGAGCCTCCAGAATGAGTACCATATCCAGATCCTTGGTTGCTCGAAATGGAACTCCAAGTTCATCCATAATAATATCGCAAGCTGTTCCTCCAATAAAGACATACTGACTTGTATGATTTCCAAAATACTCTTTAAATTTTTCTAATCCGTGTACCATGGCTCACCTCGCAAGATTTCCTCTAATGCCTGCTCAACTCTCTCATCAGATTCTTCCTTCAAAGACGCATATAATGACAGTAGGTCCACATGACGACTATTAGAAAACAGTCCAGGATCATAGTCCCAAAGCTCTAGCTCCACCGGTCTTGTATCATTTATAAGGTCCTTATTCTTAATAATTTCAACCTGCTCTTTATTCAGCTTGTTTCTGTCTATTGCCATGATTGGATTAGCAGGTGGATTGATCATGGACAATTCTGCCAAAGCATCCAGTCCAGCTGTCAAAGCACCAAAAGGTTTTGTCTTTGTGTAGATGATTTTCCTCACTGGCGTCTTTAGATATTCGCGCCCTCTTAGAAAGTAGTCCGGGTCTGGGATCCTCTTATAATCCTTGCTGCGGCCAGTCATACCTCCTATTTCATAGGTGATGAGATTCGCATGGTATAGATCATTTAATGCTCTAGATGCTGTCATTTTATTGAATCCCACCTTTTCCGCAAACTCAGTCGTGTTTAAGACTTCCTCCTTATGATACAAAAAGTACAAATACGCAATCTGTGCAGGTGTTGTAAAGCTAATCTTCTTATCTTCGAAATTTTCTTGGGCCTTTTTCATGTCAAGTCCCAAGAATGGCATATACATCTGTCCATCTTCAATTACAAAGGATATCCTGTTTTCAATCAGACTTTTTCTTCTATACCTCGTGATATCTCTGTAGAACAAAACAACTTGACAATCCGTTAGGTTCTTAACTTGTTTTATATGCTTTTGAAGCTGGTTGATATTTGGCATTTCATCAAGGACTTCTAATAAAATACACCGTGTCCCAAGAATCTTCATCTCATAGAAGTTGTAGCTATCCCCTAAAAAAACCGGAAAATTATTCTTTTTAGGCCACGGTTTTACTGTAAGATGTTCATCGATGTTTTCTTTCAAATAAAGCTCTGCTGACATGACCAATTGGATC